>NZ_JACVUR010000059.1:0-29907 GCF_016516495.1 Delftia sp. S65 | reverse complement strand
CGGCGCGGGCGTCGATGTAGTGCAGCGTGGTGCCGGGCAGGGGTTTCTTGTAGCGGGAGGTCATGGGGGCGGATGGATTCTCGGGCCTGCGTGGGCCGATTGCTGTGCGCCGATTACTGTGCGCGGATTTCGTTGTCTTTCACCACCTTGGCGTAGCGGGGAATCTCGGACTGGATCAGGGCGCCGAACTGGGCCGGTGTGCCGCCTGCCGGGGACACGCCCGTGGGCTCCAGCTGGGCCAGCAGTGCCGGCGCCTTGAGGCCGGTGTCCAACGCCGCATTGATGCGCGACAGCACGGCGGGCGGCAGGCCCTTGGGCGCGAGCAGGCCGTGCCAGGCCACCACGTCATAGTCCGGCAGGCCGCTTTCGGCCACCGACGGAATCTCGGGATAGGCGGGCAGGCGCTGGGCCGTGGTCACGGCCAGGGCGTGCAGCTTGCCGCTCTTGACGTGCTGCATCAGCGCCTCGGTGCCGGCCACCAGCATGTCCACGTTGCCCGACAGCAGATCGGTCACGGCCGGGCCCGTGCCCCGATAGGGCACATGCGTGGCCTTGACCTTGGCCATGCCGAACAGGTACTCGGTGACGATGTGAAGATGGCTGCCATTGCCGGCCGAGGCAAAGGTCAGCTTGCCCGGGTTCTCACGCGCATAGGTCAGCAGTTCCTGCAGGTTTCTGGCGGGCACGCGGGGGCTCACGCAGACCACGTAGGCGCCTTTGGACAGCTGGATCACGGGCGTCATGTCGGCCACGGGGTCGAAGCGCAGCTTGTACAGCGAAGGGTTGACCGTATAGCTGCCCGCCACCAGCAGCAGCGTGTAGCCATCGGCCGCCGAGCGCAACGCGTACTCGGTGCCCAGCGTGCCACCGGCGCCCGGCCGGTTCTCCACCACCACGGGCTGGCCCAGCCTGTCGTTGAGCACGTTGGAGGCCACGCGCGCAATGAAGTCCGAACCGCCGCCGGGTGCGAAGGGGCAGACGATCTTCAGCGACTTGCTGGGAAAGGCCTCCTGGGCCAGGCCCTGGTGCGGCAGCGCAAGGCCGGCCAGCGGGGCGGGCAGGGCGGCGCAAAAGCGGCGGCGGTTGATGCTCATGGGTTGGTGTCTCCTGCAGAGTTATGGTTGGCAGTGCACCAGGCTTGTTGCAAGCGGCATGCCATCCGACTCAAGGGGAAACCCGTGCAAGCCCCGCAGCCTGCTGCCAGAGGCTGAAGGGCTGCAGCGCCACCTGCTGCCGCGCCATTCGTTTCATTGATGTTTCAAAACTGCCGCCTCTGATTTCATGGATGAGGGCTTGTGCAATGCCTCGCCCTCCACCCCTGGTGCCTGGCAAGGCCCGGCAGGCCCGGCGGGCTCGGGCACAGGGAGCCGGGTGCAAGCACCTTGCTGCCTGCAGTCTAGGGTTTGCCCGTGGAGGTCTTCAGCAAGAGCGCATTCCGACGATAGAGCAAAGGCGTTTGTAGGATTTGTCTTACATATGATTTGCCTGCCGGGTGCCGAAATCCATTTATCCTCGCTCTCTGCTCCACATGGCCTGCCCGGCCTTTTCGGGTGGCTGGCCATGGGGCTGGCAACGAGTGGTTCCGTGCTCCTGGACCGATTCCCCGTGACTGCCTATTCAGCCTTAGCCGCTCCATGTCAGCTTTTGCCCAGCGCACGCTTGTAGCCATCCGGACCGCCTGGCCAGCCGCCACCGTCATGGCGGTGGGCATGTGCCTGAGCGCCGCGCTCGCCTTGCAGCAGCAGCGGGCGCTGGAGCGCATCGACCTGCAGCGCCATACGCAACAGGCCCAGTCTGCCCGCCAGGCGCTGGAGATGCGCCTGGATGCCTATGCCGTCATGGTCCAGCATGTGGCCAACCAGCTGGCCGCCTCTCCCGAGATGGGGCAGCAGGCCTTTGCGCGCATTGCGCAGGCGCTGCGCATACAGATACAGCCCGGCATGCAGGCGCTGACCTTTACGCGGGCCGCAACGGAGCGCGGTCAGGCCAGCCAGGATCCGTCGGCCTCGTTCAGGCCCGATCCCCACTATTTCTTCATCGACTATCTCTGGCCGGTGGAAGGCAATGAATCCATCGCCGGCCTGGACATGCACGACCGCCCCAGTCTCATGGCCAGCATGCTGCGCAGCCGGGACAGCGCGGCCGCCGTGGTCTCGGCGCCGTTTGCCATGAAGCAGCCCGGCGAGCATGCCACCGCCGTGCTGGTGCGCGCGCCTGTCTTTGCGCTGGCGGACCACCAGTCCCCGGATGGCACGGCAGCGCATCCGCAGTTCCTGGGAACGGCCGACGTCAGCATTCGTGTGCACGACCTGGTGCAGGACCTGCATGAGCGCGGCTTCCTGGGCCGGCTAGCGCTGGCCATGCATGACGCAGGCCCGGTCTCGCCCCTGCCGCCGGCCGGCGTATCGCCGCTGCCGCTGTATCTGGGTGCTGCCTGGCCCGAGCGCGGGCAGGAAGCGGTAGGCCTGGGCGATACCGGCCAGGTGGTGCTGGAGCAGACGCTGCAGGCCCAGGACCGGCTGTGGCGGCTGAACTTCATTCCCGTGAGCACGGCCCTGTCCTGGACCGAGCGTGCCCAGCCCCTGGTGTTGTTTGCGCTGGGCATGCTGGTGTCAGTCCTGCTGGCCTCGCTGGCGGCAGCCTGGTGGCGGCGCCATCCGTCCAGCTGGGCGCAGCTGCGTGCCTCTTCCCGCAGCATGCGCGAGAGCGATGCCCGCTTTCAGGCACTGTTCGAGCAGGCCGCCGTGGGCGTGGTGCAGATCGACGCGGCCAACGGCAATGTCCTGCATGTGAACCGCAGGTATTGCGACATCACCGGCCACGAGGCACAGCAGCTGTGCCAGCGCCCCCTGCTGGCCCTGGTGGCCGCCGAAACGGTGGAGGGCGACAGGCTGCTGCTGCAGGAACTGGCTGCGGGCCAGCGCCGCGCCCTGCAGATCGAGCGGCAGCTGCGGCGCAGCGACGGCAGCCTGGTCTGGGTGGAACTGCACATCTCCGCGCTGGGCCACGGCCCATCGCTGCGGCTGATGGCCCTGGTGCAGGACATCAGCGCGCGCCGCCACTTGCAGCAAATGCAGCGCGACGGATCGCGCCACCTGCGCATGGTCATCCAGCGCCTGCCCCTGGGCCTGGCCATGCTGCAGGAGGATGGCCGCTTCGCCTACTGGAACGAGGAATTCATGCGCCTGGCAGGCCATGGCGCCACGGCCGGCATGGATGGCGACGGCTGGTGGCGCAACATGTGCCCGGATGAAGCCCGCCGCCAGCGCATGCAGCGCCGCTTCGAGGCTGCGCAGGCGCGGGCGCGCGTTGCCCAAAGCCCCCATGGCAGCGAGTCCGACAGCTGCGGCACCCTCAACTCCGAGGAGTACCAGCTCATAGGCAGCGACGGCTGCGCGCGCTCCGTATCCATCGGCGGCATGCTGCTGGACGAAGGCTGCCTGCTGATCCTGCAGGACCAGAGCCAGCGCAAGACCGCCGAAGAGGAAATTCGCCGCCTGGCCTTCTACGATGCGCTCACCGGCCTGCCCAACCGCCGCCTGCTGGTGGACCGGCTGCAGCAGGCGCTGGCCTCCAGCCGCCGTCGCGGGCGCTGTGGCGCCGTCATGCTGCTGGACGTGGACAACTTCAAGGCCTTCAACGACAGCCTGGGGCTGGAACTGGGCGACGTGCTGCTGCGCATGATTGCCGAGCGACTGGCCCAGTCCCTGGGCCGCGAGGCCACGCTGGCCCGCCACAGCGGCGATGACTTCGTCGTGCTGCTGGAGGACCTGGGCAAGGACTCCATGCACGCCGCCTCCAAGCTCGAAGGCGAGGTCCAGCGCATGCGTTCGCTGCTGCTGCAACCGCTGCAACTGAGTGGCCAGTCCTGCCACATCACGCTGAGCATCGGCGCCAGCCTGTTCGGCGAGCAGGAGCTCAGTGCCGACGAGGTCCTGCGCCGTGCCGAGATGGCCATGTACCAGGCCAAGGGCATGGGGCGCAACACGCTGCAGTTCTTCGATCCGCAACTGCAGGCCGTGCTCAGATCGCGCACGGCCATGGAGCAGGAAATGCGCGAGGGCCTGGTGCGCTCGCAATTCGTCCTGTACTACCAGCCGCAGGTGGCGAACGGGCGCATCGTCGGCGCCGAGGGCCTGCTGCGCTGGAACCACCCGCGCGAAGGGCTGGTGCCGCCGTCGCTCTTCGTCTCGCTGGCCGAGGAAACGGGCCTGATCCAGCAACTGGGCGAATGGGTGCTGGGCGAGGCCTGCCGGCAACTGGCGCAATGGGCGGCGGAGCCGGACATGGCCTGCCTGATGCTGGCCGTCAACGTCAGCCCGCGCCAGTTCCACCAGGCGCGCTTCGTTGAGCAGGTGCTGCAGGCGCTCAAGGAGCACGGTGCCAATCCGCGCCTGCTCAAGCTGGAGCTGACCGAAAGCCTGCTGCTGGCCGACGTGGACGACACGGCGGCCAAGATGGCCACGCTCAAGGCACACGGCGTGGGGTTCTCGCTGGACGACTTCGGCACCGGCTACTCCTCGCTGGCCTATCTCAAGCGCCTGCCGCTGGACCAGCTCAAGATCGACCGCAGCTTCGTGCGCGACGTGCTCAGCGACCCCAACGACGCGGCCATTGCACGCACCATCGTCGCCCTGGGTACCAGCCTGGGCCTGCAGGTCATCGCCGAGGGTGTGGAGACCGAGGCGCAGCGCCAGTTCCTCGAAGACCAGCACTGCCACGCCTGGCAGGGCTACCTGCTCAGCCCGCCCGTGCCCGTGCGCAGCTTCGAGGCACTGGTGCGCCAGGCCATCGTGTCGCGCCCTCCGGCCCTGAGCCCGGCGAACCTGCCGCAGCAGGCGCAGGACCGGCCCCAGGTGCTGGAGTGCACGGATGGCAGCGGGGTGCCGGACGCCCCCTCAAACCATTCTTGACATTCGACACGGCCCCGCGCGGGCCGCTTTCCATTCTTGAGCAGGGGTGGCGCGCGGTATCATTCCGAGCTTCCCTGTTGTTCCCCCACGTCCTCATTCGTCCGTTCGCCGCGGACCGCCATCTGCCTGCATCGTGCGCCTGAATTCCATCAAGCTGTCCGGCTTCAAGTCCTTCGCCGAGCCCACCAACTTCATGCTGCCGGGGCAACTGGTGGGCGTGGTGGGCCCCAACGGCTGCGGCAAGTCCAACATCATGGATGCGGTGCGCTGGGTGCTGGGCGAGAGCAAGGCCAGCGAGCTGCGCGGCGAGTCCATGCAGGACGTGATCTTCAACGGCACCACGCACCGCAAGCCGGCCAGCCGCTCCAGCGTGGAGCTGGTGTTCGACAACAGTGACCACCGCGCGGGTGGCCAGTGGGGCCAGTTCGGCGAGATCGCCGTCAAGCGCGTGCTCACGCGCGAGGGCAACAGCAGCTACTTCATCAACAACCAGGCCGTGCGCCGCCGCGATGTGCAGGACGTGTTCCTGGGCACGGGCCTGGGCCCGCGGGCCTACGCCATCATCGGGCAGGGCACGATCAGCCGCATCATCGAGTCGCGCCCCGAGGAACTGCGCCTGTTCCTCGAAGAGGCCGCAGGCGTGTCCAAGTACAAGGAGCGCCGGCGCGAGACCGAGAACCGGCTCTCGGCCACCACCGAGAACCTCACGCGCGTGGAAGACATCCTGCGCGAGCTCAACAACAACCTCGACCGGCTGGAAAAGCAGGCCGAGGTGGCGGCCCAGTACAACGCGCTGCAGTCCCAGGTCACGCTCAAGCAGCAGCAGCTGTGGTTCCTCAAGCGCGCCGAGGCCGAGGCCGAGCAGGACCGCGTGCGCGTGGAGGGCCTGCAGGCCGTCAACGAGCTCGAAGAGCGCATGGCCGACATCCGCAACAACGAAAGCGGGCTCGAAACCCTGCGCCAGGCGCACTACGACGCCAGCGACCAGGTCAACCAGGCCCAGGCCAAGCTCTACGAATCCACGGCCGAAGTCGGCAAGCTGGAGGCCGAGATCCGCTACGTGCTCGAAGGCCGCCAGCGCGTGCAGCAGCGGCTGCAGCAGCTGTCCGAGCAGGTGCTGCTGTGGAACAGCCGCCGCGAGGAAGCCGAAGCCGAGATCGAGAACCTCGAAGGCGCCGGCATGGACGCCGAGGAACAGGCCGAGATGCTGGCCGCCCAGGTCGAGGAGCAAAGCATGCGCCTGCCCGACCTGGAGGACGCCCTGCGCAATGCCCAGAAGGCTGACACCGACCAGCGCGCCAGCGTGGTCCAGGTGCAGCAGCAGATCCAGGTGCTGGCCGCCGAGCAGCGCAGCCTGGACGAGCAGCGCCGCCAGTTCGAGACCCGCTTCGAGCGCCTGCGCGCCGACCGCAACGCCCTGGAGACGCCCGACGAGGCCCGCCTGAACAATCTGCAGTCCCAGTTGGAAGAGGCGCGCGAACTGGCTGAAATGGCCGATGCCGTGCTCAACGAGCTGCAGGACTCCGTGCCCCAGCTCGACGAGGACCGCCGCACGCGCCAGCAGGCCGTCAATGCCGAGGCCGCGCGCCACGCGGACCTGTCGGCGCGGCTGGAAGCGCTCAAGGCCCTGCAGGAAAAGGTCAAGACAGACGGCAAGCTCCAGCCCTGGCTGGCCAAGCACGGCCTGGACGGCATGCAGGGCCTGTGGAGCCGCATTGCCATCGAGCCCGGCTGGGAAAACGCGCTGGAGGCCGCGCTGCGCGAGCGCCTGGGCGCGCTCGAAGTGGGCCGGCTCGACATGGTGCGTGGCTTTCTGGGCTCAGGCGGGCACGATGCGCCGCCCGCGCGCCTGGCCTTCTTCAGCCCGCCGCAGGGCGCGCCCGCGCCGGCCGCCGGCCGCTGGCAGCACCTGTCGGACCTGCTGCGCGTGAACGATGCCGGCCTGCGCGCCGTGCTCGGCGACTGGCTGCAGGACTGCTACACGGCGCCCACGCTGGAAGAGGCGCTGTCGCGTCGCGGCGAACTGCGGCCCGGTGAAACCGTCTACGTGCCCACGGGCCATGCCGTCAGCAGCCACAGCGTGAGCTTTTATGCGCAGGACTCGGAGCAATCCGGCCTGCTGGCACGCGCCCAGGAAATCGAGCACCTTGAAAAGGAAGTGCGCGCCCAGGCGCTGATCTCCGACGAATCGCGCACGGCCCTGGTGCGTGCCGAAAGCGCCTATGCCGAGGCCTCGCAGCGCCTGGTCAGCGCCCGGCGAGAGGCCAGCGAATCGCAAAGCCGTGCCCATGAGCTGCAGGTCGAGACCCTGCGCCTGTCGCAGCTGGCCGAGCAGGCCCGTGCGCGCAATGCCCAGATCAGCGCCGACCTGGCCGAGGTCGAGGCCCAGCTGTCCGACATCGAGGAGCGCCGCGTGGCGGCCGAGGCCCGCTTCGAGGAACTGGACATGCAACTGGCCGATAGCCAGGAGCGCCATGCCCAGCTCGGTGACAAGGTGCTGGAGTCCGAGCGGCGCCTGAACGAATCGCGCGAGCAGCTGCGCACGCTGGAACGCCAGGCCCAGGAGGCCACGTTCTCGCGCCGCAGCCTGGAAGCGCGCCGGGGCGAACTCAGCCGCACCATAGAGACCGCCAGCCAGCAGGCCCGCTCGCTGGCCGACGAGCAGCAGCGCGCCCAGGACGAGCTCACGCGCCTGACCGATGCCGCGGCCCAGGGCGGCCTGCAGGATGCGCTGGATTTGAAGATGCAGCGCGAGCAGGCCGTGGCCGCGCGCCGCAGCGAATATGACGACCTGACCAACAAGCTGCGCGCCAGCGACGAACGCCGCCAGCAACTGGAAAAGGCGCTGGACCCGCTGCGCCAGCGCATCACCGAATTCCAGCTCAAGGAGCAGGCCGCGCGCCTGGGCCTGGAGCAGTACTCCACCTTGCTGGAAGAGGCGGGCGCCGACCTGGCCGCCGTCTCCCAGTCCATTGCCGAGGCCAATGTGCGCATGCACGGCCTGCAGGGCGAGATCGACCGCCTGCACCGCGAGATCGCGGCCCTGGGCGCGGTCAACCTGGCGGCGCTGGACGAGCTGAAGCTGGCGCGCGAGCGCAAGACCTTCCTCGACGCGCAGACCGAGGACCTGACCCAGGCCATGAACACGCTGGAAGATGCCATCCGCAAGATCGATGCCGAGACGCGCGAGCTGCTGTCGGGCACCTTCGAGACCGTGAACGGGCATTTCGGGCGCATGTTTCCCGAGCTGTTCGGCGGCGGGCAGGCCAAGCTGGTCATCACGGGCGATGAAATCCTGGACTCGGGCGTGCAGGTGATCGCGCAGCCGCCCGGCAAGAAGAACCAGACGATTCACCTGCTGTCCGGTGGCGAGAAGGCGCTGACGGCGATTGCCCTGGTCTTCGCCATCTTCCAGCTCAACCCGGCCCCGTTCTGTCTGCTGGACGAGGTGGATGCGCCGCTGGACGATGCCAACACCGAGCGCTATGCCAAGCTGGTGGCCAGCATGAGCAAGAGCACGCAGTTCCTGTTCATCAGCCACAACAAGATCGCCATGGAAATGGCCCAGCAGCTCATCGGCGTGACCATGCAGGAGCAGGGCGTGTCCCGCATCGTGGCCGTGGACATGGAGTCCGCGCTGTCCATGGCTGAGCTATCCTGAGCATGTCCGCAACCTTTCAAACCCCTTTGCTGGAACGACGTTTCATTCCTTCATTCCATGAGTAACCTGCAAATCAGTCTGGCCGTCCTGGGCTTTGTGGTGCTGGCCCTGATCCTTGCCTACAACAGCTGGTCCGCGCGCCGCAATGCACCCAAGCGCGCCGACCCCGTCGATGAAGCGCAGCGCGATCCCTCGCGCCATGAGCCCGGCATGGACACCGTGGGCCACGGCCCGGACCTGACGCACAGCCTGCGCGAGCCCGTGCTGGGCGACTTCGGCACCGCCGCGCCGGGCCAGAGCCCCGCCTCCGCGGACCGCTTCGCCGAAACCGATGCCGAGCTGGCCCATCTGGTCCAGCTCGAAGAGCAGCAGCGCCAGGCCGCGGCCCAGGCTGCGCTGGCTGCCAAGGCCGCCCAGGCAGTGCAGTCCGCGCAGGCCGCCCATGCCCTGCAGGCGGGCGAAGACGCCAGCGCATCGGCACCCGCATCTGAATCTGTGTCCGCGCCTGCGGCGTCCCCGTCGGCACCGCAGTCCATCGAGCCTTCCCTCAACGACGCGGCCCTGACCAGCGCGGCCGCCAGCCGGCCGGGTCTGGATGCGCTGATCGACGCGATTGCCCCCGTGCAGGTCGGCCAGGCCGTGCCTGGCGAACTGGCGCTGCAGGCCCAGCCCGCCACGCGGCGCGCGGGCAACAAGCCCTTTGCGATCGAGGGCATGAACCAGTCCACCCACCAGTGGGAGCCACTGCAGCCCGGCCAGCGCTACCTGGGTTTTCAGGCCGGCGTGCAGCTGGCCAACCGCACGGGTGCGCTCAACGAGATCGAGTTTTCCGAGTTCGTTGCCAAGGTGCAGCGCTTTGCCGACGCGCTGGGCGCCACGCCCGACGTGCCCGACATGCTGCAGGAAGTGGCGCGAGCGCGCGAGCTCGACCAGTTCGCCAGCGAGCACGACGCCCAGCTCACCTTCATGCTGCGCGCACGCCAGGCCTCCTGGAGCGCGGGCTACGTGCAGCAGAACGCATCGCGCCAGGGCTTTCTGCCGGGCTCCATGCCCGGGCGCATGGCCCTGCCTTCGCCCACGCCCGGCATGCCGCCGGTGCTGGTGCTCAACTACGACCCGCAGGCGGCCATGGCCGACGACCTGGACACCTCGGTGGTGCGCGAGTTCCTGCTGAGCCTGGACGTGCCCCAGGTGCCGCGCGGCGAGCAGGCCTTCGTGCAGTTGCGCCAGGTGGCCGAGCGCCTTTGCCAGACCATGGACGGCGTGCTCTGCGACCAGAACGGCTACCTGCTGCCGGCCATGGCGCTGGACCCCATCCAGCACGACCTGGAACATCTCTATGACAAGCTCGACAGCCGCGAGCTGTCGGCGGGCTCCATGCTGGCGCGGCGACTGTTCAGTTGACGCGGCGCGGTGCCCCTGGTGCACAACAGGCTCCTGGCCTCAACCCCATGAATGACAATCTGGATCTTTTCTCCGGCGCAGCCCCTGCGGCGCCGGAGTCCGGGGCCGCCCCCGACAAGGTGCTGGCCAAGGTGCAGGCGCTGCGCGCCCAGCTCAACCAATGGGCGCATGAGTACTACGTGCTGGACACGCCCACCGTGCCCGACGGCGAGTACGACCGCGTCTTCCAGCAATTGCAGGCGCTGGAAGATGCCTACCCCGAACTGGTCACCCCGGACTCGCCCACGCAGCGCGTGATCGGCGCCGTGCTCGACGGCCTGATGCCCGTGCGCCATGCCGTGCCCATGCTCAGCATCCGCACCGAGACCGACAACGAGGCCACGGGTGCCGAGGCCTTCGACGCACGCATCCGCAAGGAGCTGGAACTGGCCGAAGGCGCGCCGCCCGTGGAGTATGTGGCCGAGCCCAAGTTCGACGGACTGGCCATGAACCTGCGCTACGAGAACGGCCGCCTGGTGCAGGCCACCACGCGCGGCGACGGCGAGGTGGGCGAGGACGTCACCCACAACATCCGCACCATCCGCAAGATTCCGCTGTCCCTGCCCGAAGGCAAGGGCGTGCCGCCCGTGGTCGAGGTGCGCGGCGAGGTCTACATGGGCCGCGCCGACTTCGTCAAGCTCAATGAGCGCCAGCAGGCCGCCGGCGGCAAGAGCTTTGCCAATCCGCGCAATGCGGCGGCAGGCTCGGTGCGCCAGCTGGACTCGGGCATTGCGGCGCAGCGCCCGCTGTCCTTCTTCGCCTATGGCCTGGGCGAGATCACGCCGGCTGCCCAGGGCGGCCCCGACTTCGTCACCCACTACGCCATGCTGCAGACGCTGCGCGACTGGGGCTTCCCGGTGGCGCCCCAGGTCTGCATCGCCAAGGGTGCGGCCGAGCTGGTGGCCTTCCACCAGCGCATGGGCGCCGAGCGCGCCACGCTGCCCTACGAGATCGACGGCGTGGTCTACAAGGTCAACAGCCTGGCCCAGCAGCGCCAGCTGGGCTTTGTCTCGCGCGAGCCGCGCTGGGCCGTGGCCCACAAGTACCCGGCCGAGGAAATGCCCACGCGCATGGAAGGTATCGACATACAGGTCGGCCGCACGGGCAAGCTCACGCCCGTGGCGCGCCTGGCCCCCGTGGCGGTGGGCGGCGTCATCGTCACCAATGCCACGCTGCACAACCTGTTCGAGATCCGCAAAAAGCGCGTGCGCACGGGCGACACCGTGGTCGTGCGCCGCGCCGGTGACGTGATCCCCGAGGTCGTGGGCCGCGTGCCCGGTGACCGGCCGGCCTATGTGCCCAACTTCCGCATGCCCGCTGCATGCCCCATCTGCGGCAGCGCCGTGGCGCGGCCCAAGGGCGAGGCCAACCACCGCTGCACGGGCGGCCTGTTCTGCCCGGCGCAGCGCAAGGAGGCCATCCTGCACTTTGCCGCGCGGCGCGCCATGGACATCGAGGGCCTGGGCGACAAGCTCGTGGACCAGTTGGTGGACGGCCACGTGGTGCGCACGCTGCCCGACCTCTACCGCCTGGGCCTGGTGGCCCTGGCATCGCTGGACCGCATGGCCGAGAAGTCGGCCCGGAACGTGCTGGACGCGCTGGAAAAATCCAAGAAGACCACGCTGGCGCGGTTCCTCTTCGGCCTGGGCATCCGCCAGGTCGGCGAGTCCACGGCCAAGGACCTGGCCCGCCACTTCGGCCAGCTGGACGCCATCATGGACGCCAGCGTCGAGCAACTGCTGCAGGTGCGCGACGTGGGGCCCATCGTGGCCGAGAGCATCCACACCTTCTTCGCCCAGCCCCACAACCGCGAGGTGGTCGAGCAACTGCGTGCCTGCGGCGTGCACTGGGAAGAGGGCGCGGCGCGCGAGCAGACCGCCCAGCCGCTGGCCGGCATGACCGTGGTGCTCACGGGCACGCTGCCCACGCTGGGCCGCGACCAGGCCAAGGAGATGCTGGAGGCCGCGGGCGCCAAGGTCTCCGGCTCGGTCAGCAAGAAGACCAGCTATGTGGTGGCCGGTGCCGAGGCCGGCAGCAAGCTGGCCAAGGCCGAGGAACTGGGCGTGACCGTGCTGGACGAGGCGGGCATGCTGGCGCTGCTGGCAGGCGGGGACCGCTGATGGCGCTGAGTCCGCGCAAACCCGTGGTCGGCCTGGCGCTGGGCAGCGGGTCGGCGCGTGGCTGGGCGCATTTCGGCGTGCTGCGCGCGCTGGAGGATGCGGGCCTGAGGCCCGACATCATCTGCGGCTCGTCCATCGGCGCCCTGGTCGGTGCCTCCTATGCGGCTGGCGAGATGCAGCGCTTCGAGGAATGGGTGCTGGGACTGGGCATGCGCAAGGTGTTCGGTTTCATGGACTTCAACATCACGGGCGGCATGCTCAAGGGCGAGAAGCTGATCGCGTTCTGGCGCGAGCACTTCGTGGACTCGGCCATCGAGGACCTGAAGATTCCCTTCGGCGCCGTGGCCACCGACCTGCATTCGGGCGCGGAGGTCTGGCTGCGCAAGGGCTCCATCGCCGATGCCGTGCGTGCCTCCATCGCGCTGCCCGGCCTGTTCACGCCCGTGCAGCGCGAGGGGCGGCTGCTGGTCGACGGCGGCATCGTCAACCCCGTGCCCGCCTCGCTGGCGCGCGCCATGGGCGCGGACATCGTGATCGCGGTCGATCTCAATGCCGACATCATGCGGCGCCACATGCGGCCGCTGGCTCCCTCCGCCGCCATGGCTGCCGCGCCGCCGCTGGAGGAAGCCCCGCCTGCCGTGGAGCAGGGCGTGGCGCCCGAGGACCTGGCCGGCCAGGCCAGCGCCGTGGCCGGCACGGCATGGGTGCGCAGGCTGCAGCGCGGCGTGATGGGGTGGATGCCCGGCCACCACCGCGACGAGGCCGGCCGCGAGACCGAGCCCCCTCCCCGGCCCCCCTCGTTGCTGGACGTGGTGATGACCAGCGTCAACATCATGCAGATGCGCATCACGCGCAGCCGCATGGCGGGCGACCCGCCCGAGCTGGTGATAGCGCCGCGCTTGTCCCACCTGGGCCTGCTGGACTTCCACCGCGCCCGCGAGGCTATCGACGAAGGCTACGAGGCAGCGCAGGCCGCGTTGCCGGGCCTGCGCCACTGGGGCCTTTGAGGCGTTACAGGCGCGGCACACCCGGCACGCCTTGTATGCCTGATAGGCCCGGGCTACGCCGCCTCCCTTTCCACACTGACTGCATTGCGGTCGGCATTGGCCGCGGCAACGCGCGAAGGCTGCAGCCTGCGCATCAGCGCGGCGGGGTCCAGGCACTGGATCAGCGGCAGGCCCGAATCGGCATGCACCAGCTTGCGCACCAGGGCCGTCGCGGTGTCGGCCGCGTTCAGCATGGGCGAATCCACCAGCGCGCTGGCTGGCAGCCGGTGCACGCCCTGCAGCGCGCTGACCAGCAGGCCCACGCGCAGGCCGCCATGCTGGACCACGATGACCTGTGACTGCTCGGTGACCACGCCGGGCTGGCCCTGCAGCAGCGCGGCCAGGTCGAACACCCAGACATAGCCGCTGACGCTGCCCTGGCTGCGCCGTGCCAGCGCGCCCACGCAAAACGGCAGCCGTCCTGCCGCCACGGGCGAGATGGCGCTGGCGGGCAGGGCCTCGCAGACATCGCCCGCGCGCAGGGCAAGCAGGCTGGCGCCCACGTAGAAGCTGGCCAGTTCCACAGGCGCGTCGCCGCTGCCATGCGCGGCGCGCCCGTGCCCGTGCCCGTGCCCGTGCGTGGCGGGCCGGGCACCATCCAGGCGGGTGGCCGACGCCAGGCGCAGCGCGCGGTTGCGCGCATCGGCATGCACGGGGCCCAGCCGCTGCAGGCTCAGGCTGACGAGGCCGGCCAGTGTGTCGTCCGTTGCGCTTTCTTTTGCATCGCGTGCCGCGCCCTGGTCCAGACGGAACTCGCGGTAGCCGCGCCCGGCGGCCATGCCGACGATGCAGTAGTGGCCCTCGATCTCCTCGATGCTGCTGCGCACCTCGCCATCGGCCAGCGATGCCAGGCCGGCCACGCCTGCGATGCAGCTGCCCAGCGGGCGCCCGCCATGGCTGGCGGCGACGATGCGCCCGTCACGCGCCACGTAGAAAGCTTCCATCGGCAGGCGCGGCAGGCCGCTGTCTTCGGGATCGGTGGCTGCAGCGTGCTCTGCCGTTGCTGCCTGCTCTGGCGCTGCGGCCTGCAGCATGGCCTGCAGCTCGCGCCGCGTGTGGAACAGCAGGGCGATGCCGCCGATGACGGGGCCCTGATCGCCGCCGTGTGCATGTCCGTGCGCCTGTTCACTCCCAGGCGATGGCGCGCGCAGCGCGGCATGGTAGACATGGACGGGCAGGCCTCCATCGTCCATCTCCTGCACGTGGTAGGCCTGGGCATCGCGCAGCAGCACAGTGGCCTGCAGGGCCGATGCCTGCACGCGCGTGCCGGGAGCCAGGGGCAGGCCGGCCTCGTCCTCATGGCTGCAGGCCAGTACCAGGCCCTGGGCGTCGTACAGCGCAATGCGCGCATAGACGGTGTACAGCGCATTGAGCTGCTCCAGCAGCCGCTGCGCGCTGTCGTGGGCCTGTACCGACAGGGCCAGGCAGCCGCTGTTGTCCTCCAGCACCTTTTGCAAACCCGGCGTCAGGGCCCACCAGCGGCAGTCGTTGGCACGTTCATAGAGATTGCGCTCCAGCAGGTCCATCAGCAGCCGGTTCAGCGTGCTGTGCTCCTGCAGCCGGGTGGACAGCGCGGTCTCGTGCAGGCCGTGAATGGCGCGTGTGAACACGGCATGGGTCAGGTCGCCGGTCTCGCCCATCTGCTCCAGCACGGCCTGCAGCGGGTCCGGGTGCGCCGCGCCCTGCACGGGGGACTCCGGCGCCTGGCTGGCAGCCAGCACCTGGCCATTCCAGACCACGCGGCGTATGTCGTCGGCCGCGCGGGCCATGGCGTGCAGCGGCGGGCAAAAGCCGCGCGCCTGGGCCATCAGCCCCTCGGCAATGGCCGGCTCCAGCGCCTGCAGCACCTGCGGTCTTTGCTGCGTGGCGAAGGCCAGGTCCAGCGGTGCCATCACCTGGGTCTGCCAGCCCTGCGGTCCGGCATAGCCTTGGTAGGGCAGGGCGCGCGCCGTGCGCACCAGGTAGGTGCGGCCTGCATGGATCAGCGGCTGCACGGCATCACCATGGTGCATGGGCACGCGGCTGCCGGGGGCTATCCAGTGGGCGTCGCTGCTGGCGATGACCAGTCCGCCCTCGTCCAGCAGCAGTCCCACCTGGGCGCGCGGCCCGCCCGAGGCAAAGATGGCCTGCATCTCGGCGGCGAAGTCGAAGCTCAGGCACAGCACGCCGAGCACCGCCATGGTGCGTGGGTGCAGCAGGCGCTGCGCGTAGATCAGGCGGTCAGCGCCTGGCAGCACGCAACTGGCGCCGAAATGGCTGACATGGCCGGCCTGTTGCAGGGACTGCTGGAACCAGGCCTCGGCACAGGGCGGTGGCGGCTTGCCGCCTGCCTGTGTCTGGGCACGGGCGCAGACCTGGCCTTGCGTGTCCAGCAGCAGGATGTCGTCATACACCGTGTACTTGGCTCGGTAGCTCTGCAGGTGCGCCTGCAGCGGTGCCTGCCATGCGCGCAGACTGCCGGCCGCCATGTCGGGCAGGCCACAGCCATCGCCATCGTCAAGCCGTGCCATGGCCTCGCACAGCACGGTATCGGCGGCGAGAAAGCCGACATCGGCCGTGCGCTCGTACAGGCTTCGCACCAGCAGGTCGATGGCATGGGTGGACTGCATGCCCAGCTGGGCCATGGCCTCCTGCGCGGACTGCGCCAGCTGCGACTGCAGCAGGCCTTGCTCCAGCTGCTCCAGTCCCTGGCGCGTGTCGGTGAGCATGGACACCAGGGCCTGCCCCTGCTGCGAGGCCTGCATGCGGGCCGAGGCTTCGATGAGCCGCCACATGAGCCGTATTTCGCGCAGGTCGGCGGCGTTGCGGTTGAGTTCCCGCAGGTGGGGAAGAATCAGGTCGGTTGGCAGGGATGTGGCCATGGAGCGCTCCGCAGTCAGGTTCAGGCTGGGTGAAACCCGCTTTCCCCGATCAGGGAAAAGCCTGATGCAACGAGCAAGAAGGAGGCCAGCTTGTGACTAAATGTGTCTGCAAGGTGACACAGGGATGACAGCCCCCCTCCACACCCCATCCACGGCCCCGCCCGCAGCCCCATCGGCGCCGCGCCGGGGCATGGCCTGGCGTCACCGGGGTGCGTCCGGCACTGCCGTGCAGCACGGTGGTGCCGGACGGCGGTGCTTGCGCCTACAGGCTCAGGTCGATGGAGTGCACGCGGTGCGCGTCAAGCAGGCCCGCCGCACGGTCCTCGAAGTAGCGCTCCAACGTCACGCGCACGGTGCGAAAGGCCAGTTCCTCCCAGGGAATCTCGGCCTCGGCAAAGAGGCGGGCCTCCATGGTCTCGGGGCCTGGATAGAACTGCTCGCTGCGCAGGCGGGCGCGGTAGAACAGGTGGACCTGGCTGACCTTGGGCACGTCAACGATGGAAAACAGCGGCCCCATCTCGATGTCGGCACCGGCTTCCTCATCGGTCTCGCGCTGGGCGCCGCGCGCCGTGGTCTCGGCCAGTTCCATGAAGCCGGCAGGCAGGGTCCACAGGCCCCGGCGCGGCTCGATGTTGCGCTTGCACAGCAGCACGCGGCCGTCGTCGGTGACGGGGATGGTGCCGACCACGTTCAGTGGATTCTCGTAGTGGATGGTGTGGCAGTGCGGGCACACGGCGCGTTCGCGCGTGTCGCCATCGTCGGGAATGCGGTAGACCACGGCCGTGCCGCAGGCTCGGCAGAACTTGATGGGGCTGCGAAAAATCATGCCGACACCATGGAAGTGAAAGCGCCGCCAGACGGAAGGCAGGAAGGCATTCCGTGCGGCGGACTGTGGGTTCAGAAAAACGAAGGCCGGCAGGCCGGGGAGCGTGCTCCCCGCTGCCTTGCCGGCCTGTCGCCAGGCACAGGGATCTCAGGCGATCTTGACGCTCAAGGGGCTCAGGCCATCGATGCGGCCTTCCAGCAGATCACCGCGCACCACGGCGGCCACGCCTTCGGGCGTGCCCGTCATGATCAGGTCGCCGGGCTGCAGTTCCCAGGCGGCCGACAGATGCTCGATGGTCTCGGCAATGTTCCAGATCAGCTTGCCGATGTCGCTGCGCTGGCGGTCGGCGCCATTGACCTGCAGCGAGATCGTGGCCTTGGCGATGTCGCCGGCCTCGGCTGCCGGGGTGATGGGACCGATGGGCGCGGCATGCTCGAAGGCCTTGCCGATGCACCAGGGGCGGCCCTGCTTCTTCATGTCGTTTTGCAGGTCGCGGCGCGTCATGTCCAGGCCCACGGCGTAGCCCCAGATGTAGTCCAGCGCGTCGGCGGCCAGGATGTTCTTGCCCGCCTTGCCGATGGCCACGACGAGCTCGATCTCGTGGTGCAGGTTGGAGGTCAGCGTGGGGTAGGGCATGGTGCCCGTGGTGCCGGCCTCGACGGGCACGATGGCGTCGGCAGGCTTGAGGAAGAAGAAGGGCGGCTCGCGGCCGGTGAAGCCCATCTCCTTGGCGTGCTCTTCGTAGTTGCGGCCCACGCAGTAGATGCGGTGCACGGGGAAACGCTCGGGGCGGCCCAGGACGGGTACGCTGGCCACGGCGGGCGGGTTGAAAACGTAGCTCATGTCGGTGTTCCTCTGGCGCCTTGTCTCGTGGGCGCCGCCGCAAGTGTGCCATGCCTGTGGCCCCGCAGCGGGGCAACGCGATGGCCGGATGAGCCGGAACAGACCCCGGGTCGCACGGTATGCTTTGCGGTCTATGAAGCTCCACACCTACTTCCGCTCGTCGGCCTCCTACCGCGTGCGCATTGCGCTGCAGATCAAGGGCCTGGACTATGAATCCGTACCCGTGCACCTGCTGCGCGGCGACCACAGGGCGCCGGCCTATGCCCAGCATGTCGGCGATGCGCTGGTGCCGGCGCTGGAAACCGAGGACGGCCACTGGCTGACCCAGTCCATGGCCATCATCGAATATCTCGATGAGACCCATGCCGAAATACCGCTGCTGCCGCGCGACGCCCTGGGCCGTGCCCATGTGCGCGCGCTGGCCCAGATGGTGGCCTGCGAGATCCATCCGCTCAACAACCTGCGCGTGCTCAAGTACCTGGTGCGCAACCTGGGTGTCTCCGACGAGGCCAAGAGCGGCTGGTACGTGCATTGGGTGCGCTCCGGCCTGGAAGCCTTCGAACGCCAGCTGGACCTGCTGGCCGCCGAGCGCGAGGCCGCAGGCCTGGCGCCTTCGCTGTTTTGCTGGGGCGACACGCCCACGCTGGCCGACTGCTGCCTGGTGCCGCAGATCTTCAACGGCCGCCGCTTCAACGTGAGCCTGGACGGCCTGCCACGCCTGGCGGCCATCGTCGATCGCTGCGAGGCGCTGCCGGCCTTCCAGAAGGCCCATCCCTCGGCCTGCCCCGACGCGGAATGAGCGCGGCCCTGCCTGACTCCATCCCCGGCAACCTCCCCGGCACCATCCCCGCATCCTGGCTGGTGCCCGAGTGGCCCGCGCCGCCCGGCGTGCACGCGCTGTGCACCTCGCGCGAAGGCGGCGTCAGCACGGCGCCCTGGGGCAGCCTGAACCTGGGCGACCATGTGGGCGATGACCCGCAGGCCGTGCGCACCAACCGCCAGCGGCTGCAGGCGATCGTGCGTGCCCATACGCCCGGCGCCTGCGCAGTGTTCCTGCAGCAGGTGCATGGCGTGGATGTGGTGGCCCTGGATGCAGGCAGCGCGCAGGGCCAGGCCTTCGATGCCTGCGTGACCAGCGCCTCGGGCGTGGTCTGCACCATCATGGTGGCCGACTGCCTGCCCGTGCTGCTGGCCCATCGCAGTGGTACCGTGGTGGGCGCGGCCCATGCGGGCTGGCGCGGGCTGGCGGGCGGGGTGCTGGAGACGCTGTTCGAGCGCTTTGCTGGCCAGATCCAGACGCCGCCCGGGCAAGCGGCGCAGCAGACCCTGGCCTGGCTCGGACCCTGCATCGGTCAGCGCTCCTTCGAAGTGGGCGCCGAGGTGCGCGCGGCCTTCATCGCGCATGACGCGGCGGCCGGGGCGCATTTCACCGCCGTGGCGCAAGAGGGCGGGGGCGCACCCAAGTACCTGGCCAACCTGGCCGGGCTTGCGCGCCAGCGCCTGGCGGCGCTGGGCATCACCGCCATCTACGGCAATGACGGCGGCGACGCATGGTGCACGGTGCTCAACGGCTCACGGTTCTTTTCGCACCGGCGCGACGCTGCCCGCCTGGGCAGCAGCGGGCGGTTCGCCGCCTGCATCTGGAAGGACTGAGCGCGCCTGCGTGCCGGGGCCGCTCTGCGAGGCCTGCTGCTGCGCCAGCCAGGCCTCGCGCTCGGCCAATTCGCGTGCATGGCGTTTTCGCTTGCGCGCGGGCGTGCCCATGATGTAGATCACGATGGACAGCGGCAGCAGTCCATAGAGTGCGAACGTGATCACGGCGCCGAGTATGCTGCCCGTGGGGCTGGCGGCCTCGGCCACTGCCATCATCAGAGTGACATACAGCCAGGCGATAACAACGAGATACATGGTCGAACCAAAAAAACGAGCGGGGCACGGGTTTTCGTGGAGGTCTGTGCCGGGCAAGGCGGGGCTCGCCTGGGTCACAATCAAAACGGATGCCCCGCAAGCCCCAGGCTATTGCATGGCATCCACGAACAAGGATGCAGCATGAATTTTGACCCACTCGCTGGCCTGTCAGGCCAATCCGTCCAGCAATTCTGGAACGAGCAATGGAGCCGCACGCTGCAGACACTGCAGCAGCTGGGGCAACCAGGCCTTCCGGGAACCCAGGGCATGCCAGGCATGCCGGACATGGCCCAGGCCTGGAAAGCGGCCGTCCCCGAACCCGGCGTCCTGCCCGAGAACGCGCTGTCGCTGGACCCCGAAAAGCTGCTGGAGCTGCAGCGCCAGTACCTGGACGGTGCCAAGGCCATGGCCGAACAGGGCGGCGCCCAGGCGCTGCTGGCCAAGGACAAGCGCTTCAACACCGAATCGTGGGCCGGCAATCCTCTGACGGCGGCCACGGCTGCGACCTATCTGCTCAACAGCCGCATGCTCATGGGCCTGGCCGATGCCGTGCAGGCCGATGACAAGACGCGCAACCGCGTGCGCTTCGCCATCGAGCAATGGCTGGCGGCCATGGCGCCCAGCAACTTCCTGGCACTCAATGCCGAGGCCCAGAAGAAAGCCATCGAAACCCAGGGCGAGAGCCTGGCCCAGGGCGTGGCCAACCTGCTGGCCGACATGCGCCAGGGCCATGTGTCCATGACCGACGAGAGCCTGTTCACCGTGGGCAAGAACGTCGCCACCACCGAAGGCGCCGTGGTGTTCGAGAACGAGCTGTTCCAGCTCATCGAATACAAGCCGCTGACGGACAAGGTGCACGAGCGGCCCTTCCTCATGGTGCCGCCCTGCATCAACAAGTTCTACATCCTGGACCTGCAGCCCGACAACTCGCTGATCCGTTACGCCGTCAGCCAGGGACATCGCACCTTCGTGATGAGCTGGCGCAACCCCGACGAAAGCCTGGCGCGCAAGACCTGGGACAACTACATCGAGGACGGCGTGCTCACCGGCATCCGCGTGGCGCGCGAGATCGCAGGAGCCGAGCAGATCAATGTGCTGGGCTTTTGCGTGGGCGGCACCATGCTGTCCACCGCGCTGGCGGTGCTGCAGGCGCGCCACGACCGCGAGCATGGCGCAACTGCCGCTCCGGCGGCCAAGGCGCCTGCGGCCAAGCGCGCGGCTGGCAGCCGCAGCGCCGCCCGCACATCCACAGCCCGCGCCACGGCGCCGGCCGGCGTGCCGTTTCCCGTGGCCAGTGTCACGCTGCTGACCACCTTCATCGACTTCAGCGACACCGGCATCCTCGATGTCTTCATCGACGAATCCGTGGTGCGCTTCCGTGAGATGCAGATGGGTGAGGGCGGCCTCATGAAGGGCCAGGACCTGGCGTCCACCTTCAGCTTTCTGCGGCCCAACGACCTGGTCTGGAACTACGTGGTGGGCAACTACCTCAAGGGCGAGACGCCCCCGCCGTTCGACCTGCTGTACTGGAACAGCGACTCCACCAACCTGCCCGGCCCGTACTACGCCTGGTATCTGCGCAACCTCTACCTGGAAAACAAGCTGGCCCAGCCCGGCGCGCTGACCGTCTGCGGCGAGCGCATCGACATGCACCAGCTGCGCCTGCCGGCCTATATCTATGGCTCGCGCGAGGACCACATCGTGCCCGTGGGCGGCTCCTATGCGTCCACCCAGGTGCTGGGCGGCGACAAGCGTTTTGTGATGGGCGCGTCGGGCCACATCGCAGGCGTGATCAATCCGCCGGCCAAGAAAAAGCGCAGCTACTGGCTGCGCGAGGACGGCCAGTTGCCGCCCACGCTCAAGGAGTGGCAGGCCGGCGCCGACGAGTACCCGGGCAGCTGGTGGGCCGACTGGAGCCCCTGGCTGGCCGAGCACGGCGGCAAGCTGGTCGCAGCGCCAAAGCAGTACGGCAAAGGCAGGGAATACACGGCCATCGAGCCGGCCCCGGGCCGCTACGTACTGGTCAAGGCCTGAGGCACAATCGTTTCGATGCTGCAGTGCAATAACGCTGCGGCTTGAATGCAGGGTGCCGCTGCCGCGACTGCGGCAATGTGCGCCCGGGCATCCCTTCAAGAGTCCAAAGAAAGGTCCGTCATCATGGAAGACATCGTCATCGTTTCCGCTGTCCGTACTGCCGTTGGCAAGTTTGGCGGCACCCTTGCCAAGATCCCCGCCACCGAACTGGGCTCCATCGTGATCCGCGAGGCACTGAACCGCGCCAAGGTCGGCACCGACCAGGTCGGTGAAGTCATCATGGGCCAGGTGCTGGCCGCTGGCGCAGGCCAGAACCCCGCACGCCAGGCCATGATGAAGGCTGGCGTTGCCAAGGAAACCCCGGCCCTCACCATCAACGCCGTCTGCGGCTCCGGCCTGAAGGCCGTGATGCTGGCAGCCCAGGCCGTGGCCACGGGCGACAGCGAGATCGTCGTGGCCGGCGGCCAGGAGAACATGAGCCTGTCGCCCCACGTGCTGCCGGGCTCGCGCGACGGCCAGCGCATGGGTGACTGGAAGATGGCCGACACCATGATCGTGGACGGCCTGTGGGACGTCTACAACCAGTACCACATGGGTATCACGGCCGAGAACGTGGCCAAGGAAAAGAGCGTCAGCCGCGAGCAGCAGGATGCCCTGGCCCTGGCCAGCCAGCAAAAGGCCACGGCCGCACAGGACGCAGGCAAGTTCGTGGACGAAATCGTTCCCGTCAGCATTCCCCAGCGCAAGGGCGATCCCGTGGTGTTCGCGGCCGATGAGTACATCAACCGCAAGACCAATGCCGACGCCCTGGCAGGCCTGCGCCCGGCCTTCGACAAGGCCGGCTCGGTGACGGCCGGCAACGCCTCGGGCCTGAACGACGGCGCGGCCGCCGTGGTGGTGATGAGCGCCTCCAAGGCCAAGGCCCTGGGCCTGAAGCCGCTGGCACGCATCGTCTCCTACGCCACCAGCGGCCTGGACCCTGCCACCATGGGCCTGGGCCCGGTGTTCGCCTCGCGCAAGGCGCTGGAGCGTGCGGGCTGGACCGCGCAGGACGTGGACCTGTTCGAGCTGAACGAAGCCTTTGCGGCCCAGGCCTGTGCGGTGAACCAGGAGCTGGGCATCGACCCGGCCAAGGTCAACGTCAACGGCGGCGCCATTGCCATCGGCCACCCCATCGGCGCATCGGGCGCCCGCATCCTGGTGACCCTGCTGCACGAGATGCAGCGCAGCGGCGCCAAGAAGGGCCTGGCCGGCCTGTGCATCGGCGGCGGCATGGGCGTGGCCATGGCGGTGGAGCGCGTCTGAAAGGCTCAGGGAAAACGTTAGCAAGCTTTCAGGGTAGATCCTAGGCCTGCCTAGGGCCTGCCCGAAGAGAGGCGCAGCGCACGCGCTGCATACTAGCCATACGGGGGTGCCGGACCCAGAGGTTCAGGCACCCTTGGTGATAACCGGAGTCAATGCCCCGGTTGTCGTGGATAGATTGATCTGAAGCAACCATTGATTGACAGGAGAGAAGAATGGCTCAAAAAGTAGCGTATGTCACAGGGGGAATGGGAGGCATCGGAACGGCTATCTGCCAGCGTCTGCACAAGGAAGGCTTCAAGGTCATCGCAGGTTGCGGTCCGTCGCGCGACTTCCAGAAGTGGCTGGACGAGCAAAAGGCGCTGGGATACAACTTCCATGCATCGGTCGGCAATGTGGGCGACTGGGCTTCCACCGTCGAGGCCTTCAGCAAGACCAAGGCCGAGCACGGCAGCATCGATGTGCTGGTCAACAATGCCGGCATCACGCGTGACCGCATGTTCATCAAGATGACGCCGGAAGACTGGCAGGCCGTCATCGAGACCAACCTCAACTCCATGTTCAACGTGACCAAGCAGGTCGTGGGCGACATGGTGGAAAAGGGCTGGGGCCGCATCATCAACATCAGCTCGGTCAATGGCGCCAAGGGCCAGGCCGGGCAGACCAATTACTCGGCCGCCAAGGCGGGCATGCACGGCTTCACCATGGCGCTGGCGCAGGAGATGGCCACCAAGGGCGTGACCGTGAACACCGTGAGCCCCGGCTACATCGGCACCGACATGGTCAAGGCCATCCGTCCCGACGTGCTGGAGAAGATCGTGGGCACCATCCCCGTCAAGCGCCTGGGCGAGCCCAGCGAGATCGCATCGATCATCGCCTGGCTGGCTTCGGAGGAAGGCGGCTATTCCACCGGCGCCGATTTTTCGGTCAACGGTGGCCTGCACATGCATTGAACCCGCAAGGGTTCGCGCTGCAAAGGAGCCTTCGGGCTCCTTTTTTGTTGGGCAGCCCCGCGGCAAATGGCCCAGAAATGACAAAACCCGCTGAAGCGGGTTCTGTGGAAGAGGGGGTCTGCACGGAAGGCCGTCAGACCGGTGGTGTCAGAGACTGGGGCACCGTGTGCGCCAGCCAGCGCCTCAGCGCTTGCGATCGCGTTCGTCTTCGGGCCAGATGGACATGATGGCAGTCGTTTGCATGGAAACTTTCTCCTGTATTGCTCTCTTAACGCGGGCCAGATTCAGCTGGTTGACAGGTTTTTAAAAAATTTTCGAAGGAAGTCGAAACTTTTTTGTGACCCGGTTTTCAGGCGTTGCGGGGTGCGCGCTTGCGGTCACGGTCATCCCATGGCCAGACAGCTTGGGCCAGCGCAGCGGCTGCAAAGCGGGTTTGCAGGGCGGTGTGGGAAAAGATGTCGGTCATGTGCAATCACTCCTTTGTTGCGTGTTCAACGCGGGCAAGTGGCTGCAGGTTGACTCAGGGATTGCCCCAGGACGCAAGCAATTGCAAGCCCGGAGGTGGTGATCTGTCAGTTTGAAGACAGATTTCTGGCGTGGTGAGAAAAAATCCGTTTCCTGACAGAGGCTTACGGGCGTAGCGGGCCAATGCCGATGCTGTTACGCCTCGTTGCCCGCAATGCGTGGGCACAGGTCAACCCGGGGCGGAAACGTCCATCAGGCAAAAATCAGGGTCACGGCAGGCGCGTCGTCCACGATGTAGCCGCGGTACATGCCGGCGCTGTTGAAGGGGCAGTGCACGCGTCCGTGGCTGTCCACGGCCACCACGCCGCCCTGGCCTCCGATGTGTGTCAGCGTGCCCCGCACTGCGGCGTCGGCTGCGAGTTCCAGGCTCTGCCCCAGGTAGCGCATGCGCGCATGGATGTCGTGCGCGATGGCTGCGCGAAGGAAATGCTCGCCGGTTCCGGTGGCCGCCACGGCGCAGGTGGTGCTGTCGGCGTAGAAACCTGCGCCCACCACGGGCGTGTCGCCCACGCGCCCGGGGCGCTTGTTGGTCAGCCCGCCGGTGGATGCCGCGGCGGCCAGGTTGCCATGCACATCGCGCGCCACGGCGCCGACCGTGCCCATCTTGCCGTTCTCGTTCAGCGGAGCAGGGTGCGCCGCCAGTCCGCTGGCGTCGTGGTCCAGCAGCGCGGTCTGGCCGGATTGCGCCTGCACCCGGCGCAGCTGTGCCAGGCGCTCGGCAGAGTCGAAGTAGCCGGCATCCATCCGCGCCAGCCCGCGTTCATCGGCAAACCGTTGCGCCCCTTCGCCGACCAGGAGCACGCACTGGCCGTCGTCAAGAACATGCCGTGCCAGCGCAATCGGATTGCGCACCTGGCTGACGGAAGCGACTGCGCCGGCCCGCAGGTTGCTGCCGTCCATCAGGCCGGCGTCCATCTCGTGGCGCGCGTCGCGCGTGTAGACGGAGCCGCGCCCGGCATTGAACAGCGGGCAGTCTTCCAGGGACTGGCACGCGGCCTGGACGGCGTCCAGCGCGCTGGCGCCGCGCCGCAGCAGGGCGGCGCCCGCCTCCAGCGCCTGGGCCAGTGCGGCGTGGTAGGGGGCCTCGTCGGCCTGGCCCTGGATGACGGTGCCTGCGCCGCCGTGCACGGCAATGGAAAATTTTCGGGAGTTCTGGGGCATGTTCATTGGAGTGCGTAGCGCGATTCCAGGAAGCGGCCATAGCGGGCGATGCCCAGGCCGATGAGCAGATAGACGGCACAGACCACCATGTACATCTCCACGAAGTACGCAATCCAGTGGGGGTCGCTCATGGCCATCTTCAGGGAGCCGGTGATGTCGTAGATATTCACGATCGCCACCAGGGAGGTGTCCTTCACCGCGCCGATGAAGTTGCTCACCGTGGGCGCGATGGTCACGCGCAGTGCCTGCGGCAGGACCACGTGGCGCAACACCTGCACCCTGGTGAAGCCCATGGCCTGGGCCGCCATGACCTGGCCCTGGGGCACGGCCTGCAGCCCGCCGCGAAACACCTCGGCAAGATAGGCGGCGCTGAAGGCCGCCAGGCAGACGGCGATGCGGACCATGGGGTCCACCCGCCACTGCGCGGGCACCAGCATGGGCAGCACGAAGGCCCCGAAGAACAGCAGCGTGATCAAGGGGACGCCGCGCACGGCCTCGATGAAGCCCGTGCACAGGATGCGGATCAACGGCAAGCTGGAGCGCCGGCCCAGCGCCAGCAGAATGCCCAGCGGAACGCCGGCCAGGCAGGCGATCACGGCAAGGAACAGGGTCAGCGGCAGGCCGCCCCACAGATCGCTGGGCACGGGTGCCAGGCCGGCCACACCGCCCGCCATCAGCACGCCAAAGCCGGTCAACCCGGCCAGCAGCATTGCCATGCCGGCGCGGCCGAAGAAGCGCGGCAGTGCCGCCACCCCCACGCTGCCCAGCAGCAGCAGGCTGGCGGCGACGGGGCGCCACTGTTCGGCCATGGGGTAGCGCCCCAGGAACACCAAACGGTACTTGTCGCGCACCACGCCCCAGCAGGCGCCGGCCGCAGCGCGGCATGTGTCGGGGTTGGCTGCGGTTTCGGCGTCGAGCAGGCCCCAGGCCAGCAGCTTCCAGCCCGCCCACAGCGCGGCCAGCAGCAGCGTGGCGGTGATGAGCCCGGAGAGCGCATCCGGAAACAGGCTGGCGCGCAGGCGCTGTGCCAGCGGAACCCGGGGCGGGGCCACCGGCAGGGCCGGTGCGCGGAGTACGGCACTCATGGGCAGGTCTTTCCCGGCTAGCGTGTGATGAAGGCACTGCGCTGGTTGAAGGCATTCAATGCCATCGAGGTCAGCAGGTTGATGGCCAGGTAGACCACCGCGATGATGGTCACGCACTCGATGGCCTGGCCGGTCTGGCTCATGGCGGTGTTGGCGACCATCACCACGTCGGGGTAGCCGATGGCCACGGCCAGCGAGGAGTTCTTGATGGTGCTGAGCGCCAGGTTGGTATAGGGGGGAATGATCACCCGCAGGGCCTGCGGCAGCACGACCAGGCGCAACTGCTGGCCGCGGCGCATGCCCAGGGCCGAGGCGGCATTCCATTGCCCGCGCGGCACGGCCTGCAGACCGGCGCGCACGATTTCAGCGCAATAGGCGGCGGCATACAGGCCGAGGGCTCCTACCAGGGCCAGGAATTCCGGCGTCAGCGCCAGTCCTCCGTCGATGCCGAACATGCCCGGTTGCGGGGAACTCCAGTGCCAGCCCGCCGCGCTGTCGTACACCGGGCCGGGCAGGGCCAGCCCCGCCTTGCTCAGAAAGCCCAGGGGGCCGATGGCCAGAGGGTGGTCCACATCGGGCAGCAGCGAAGTCAGCGCGAAATACCACAGCAGCACCTGCACCAGCAACGGGATGTTGCGCGCCACATCGACATAAAGGCGCACGGCGCCGCGCAGCAGCGGATGCCTTGCCACGGCGGCCACGCCCAGCAGCAGGCCCAGCACGGTGGCCACCACGAGCGCGGGCACGGCGGCGCGAACCGTGTTGGCCACCCCGGCTGCGACCGCACGCAGGTAGCTGTCGCCGGGCTCGTAGGGCAGCAGCCCTTCGGAGATGGAAAAGCCGGCCGTCTGCTCCAGAAAGCCGAAGCCCCCGGCAATGCCGCGCGCGGCCATGTTGCGGCTGGCGTTGTGCGCCAGCCAGCCCAGCAGCAATATCAGCAGCCAGCCGATGGCGAGCTGCAAGGCCAGCCGGCCCCAGCGCGGCCGAGTGGGGGCCGGTGGCTGCCGTGCCCCGGCGTCGATGGCATTCACGGCTTTCGCAGCATCTACAGCGTTCGCGGCATTCATGGCAGGGTGCCCTCGGCGCGTCAGTTCATCGGCGGCGACATCATCAGGCCGCCCTTGGTGAACAGCGCGTTCTTGCCGCGCGGGACGTTCAATCCGGACTTGGCGCCCAGGTTGCGCTCATAGCTCTCGCCATAGTTGCCCACGGCCTTGACGATGCGCAGCGCCCATTCCTTGTCCAGCCCCAGCTGCTTGCCCAGGTCGTCGCTCTGGCCCAGGAAACGCTTGACCTGGATGCTGTCGGAGCGGGTCTTGAGCTCGTCGGCATTGGCCTGGGTGATGCCCAGTTCCTCGGCCTCGATCATGGCGTTGAGTGTCCAGCGCACGACGGCGAACCATTCGTCGTCACCGCGGCGCACGGCGGGGCCGGCCGGCTCCTTGGAGATGACTTCGGGCAGGATCACGTAGTCGTCGGGGTTGGCCAGCTCCTTGCCGCGCAGCACGGCCAGGGCGCCGAGGTCGCCTGTATAGGCCTGGCAGCGTCCGCTGCTGAAGGCCTGCAGGGCGGCTTCGGGGTTGTCGAACACCACTGCCTTGTAGTTGAGCTTGTGGGCGCGAAAGTACTCCGACAGGGTCTTTTCCGTGGTGGATCCGCTGATCACGCAGATGGTGGCGCCAGAGAGCTGCTTGACGCTGTTCAGGCCGGGTTTCTTCCTGGCCATGAAGCCCTGGCCGTCGTGGAAATTGATGCCCGCCCACATCAGGCCCACGCCGTTGTCGCGCGTGAAGGTCCAGGTGGTGTTGCGTGCCAGCAGATCGATCTCGCCGGACTGCAGCGCCGTGATGCGTGTCTGGCCGCTGGTGGGAATGAACTTGACCTTGCTGGCGTCGCCCAGGGTGGCGGCGGCCACGGCACGGCACAGATCCACGTCCAGCCCGGACCAGTTGCCGCTGCCGTCGGCGAGCGCAAAGCCTGCGCGCCCCGTGTGCACGCCGCAGGCCACGGCGCCGCGCTGCTTGATGCCGTCCAGCGTCTTGCCAGCGTGGGCCGGCGCGGCAGCGAGTGTGAAGAGGGCGGCCATCGATGCAAGCGCAAGGCGCAGACGGGCAGGGGCGTTCATGGTGAATCCTTTCCAGCGGGATGAGGGGCCTGGGGTTGCGGCTTGCTTGCCGCCGGCGGAGCGGTATCGGCGTCCGGAGTCAGGTAGGGAAGCACCGACTCGGACAGTTCGACCAGGCTGCGCACGGCCTGGGGTGTGGCGCGGATGACCTGGGTGGCCAGTGCCTCGACCATGGCCATGGCCGCCATTGGCGATGAAGGCAGCAAGGGATGCGAGGCGGGCGCAAGCAGCGTGTAGTCGGCCTCGCGGGCCAGCGGACTCGTGGACTCGTCGGTGATGGCGATGGTCAGTGCGCCCCGCTGGCGTGCGTGCGCCGTCAGCGCGACGGCTTCGCGCGAGTAGCGCGGCAGGGAAATGGCGATCAGCACGTCCTGCTCCGTCAGCCCTGTCATGCGGCGTACCGCCTGTTCCGATCCGCCTGCGGAGGTCACTTCCACCACCTGCTGCAGATAGGGTTGCAGCACGTCGGCGCCAAAGGCCGCCACATGGTGGGAGCTGCCGAACCCCATGAAGAGCACACGGCGTGCGCGGCAGATGCGCTGGGCCAGTTGGTCGAGCAGGCCGGGGTCGCAGGCCTGCGCGGCCGCCTGCAGGTTGCGCTGCGTGTGCCCGAAAGCCTGCTCGCCCATGGTGCCCACGGCGCCCGCGGTGCCTGCCGTGGCGGCCTCGGGCCCATGCGCCGCGCGCAGCTTGTTCACGGGCTCCAGGGCCTGCTGCAGCTGGCGGCCCAGGTGCAGGCGCAAATCGGCAAAGCCTTCGTAGCCGGCGTGCTTGGCAAAGCGATTGACGGCGGCCAGGGAGCCGCCGCAGGCATTGGCCACTTCTTCGGCGCTCAGCGTGACGGCCAGCACCGGATGCGCGGCCATCCAGCGGCCGACCCGGGCGACGGCGGGCGAGCCATCGACGCTGGCGCGCAGCAGTTCCTGTATGGCGGGATGGGGGTGGAGTTCCATGAATGAATGAAAGTGAATGGTATCTTTCAATCATTATTTTTTAAGAATGAAATCTTTCATTCAGGAGAAACCCTGAACCGAACGATCCATGCGTTCCGCTGGCTGCGGGGAAGTGCGGGGAAGTGCGAGGGCGTGAGGGGAGTGGGGG
>NZ_JACVUR010000058.1:0-30641 GCF_016516495.1 Delftia sp. S65 | reverse complement strand
TCCCCCGCGAAGCGGGTAGAGAGGGGGAAGCGGCGTAAGCCGCTCAGGGGGTGCCACCCATCAATCCATCGTGATGTGGTTGGCCTTGATCACCTTGCCCCAGTGGTCCGTCTCCCGCTGGACCAGGGCGCCCAGCGCCTGCGGGCCGAGGAATCGCGGCTCCACGCCCTGCAGGGCCGCGCGCTTTTGCACATCGGGCGACTCCAGGGAGGTCTTGAGCGCGTCCGACAGTCTGGCGATGGCCTCGGGCGGCGTGCCCGCAGGTGCGAACAGGCCGACCCAGGCTTCCAGCTCGAAGCCCGGCAGGCCCGCTTCAGCCGTGGTGGGCACATCGGGCAGCATGGGATGGCGCGTCTTGCTGGTCACGGCCAGGGCTCTGAGCTTGCCCGTCTGCACATGGCCCAGCACCGAAGGCGGCGTGGTGATGAACATCTGTACCTGGCCGCCCAGCACGTCCTGGATGGCCGGGCCGGACCCCTTGTAGGGCACATGCGTGATCTGGGTCTGGGTCACCTGGGCGAACACGGCCGTGCCCACATGGGACAGCGAGCCATTGCCCTGCGACGCGTAATTGACCTTGCCCGGGTTCTTGCGCAGATAGGCAATGAACTCCTGCAGATTGTTCGCCGGCACCGAAGGATGAACGGCGATCACATTGGTGGCGGCCACGATCAGCCCCACGGGCGACAGCTCGGACTGCGCCCAGGGCAGCTTGGGAAACAGCGCCGGATTGCCCACGTGGTAGGCCGAATACGAGGCCAGCAGCGTGTAGCCGTCCTTGGGCGACCGGGCCACCATCTGATAGGCAATGTTGCCGCTGGCGCCGCCCCGGTTGTCCACCACGACCGACTGCCCCAGCAGGCGCGACAGCGGGTCGGACGCCAGGCGTGCAGCCGTGTCCACCACGCCGCCGGGCGGATTGGGGACCACGAGGGTGATGGACTTGGTTGGAAAGGCCTGGGCCTGGACGGTTCCTGCGCCCAGCAGGGCGGCCGCTGCCAGGCCGGCGGCCTGCAGCACAATGCGTCGATTCATGCTTGTCTCCATGTTCTCTTTGTACCGGCGCATTCTTGCGGGCCTGCACGCGGCCGAACAGCCGTATCTCGTTGATCCATCCTTCGTCTGCGGTGGAGGATGGGAATGATCAACCTGCACCGATTCGATCTGCTGACGCTGCGCCTGTATGTGGCCGTGGTCGATGCTGGCAGCCTGACGGCCGGCTCGCGCACGCTCGGGCTGTCGCTGGCGGCCGCCAGCAAGCGCGTGGCCGAGCTGGAACAGCACTGCGGCGTGACCCTGCTGGTGCGCAGCAAGCGCGGCGTCACGCCCACGCCCGCCGGTCAGAGCATGTACCACCATGCCGTGGACGTGGTGGCCCGGCTGGAGCACCTGGCCCTGGCCATGGACGACTTTCGCAGCGGCGCCACGGGCCAGTTGCGCCTGTGGGCCAACAACTCCGCATTTGCAGGCTTTCTGCCCCGGCTGCTGGCCGACTTCATGGCGGCCCACCCGGGTGTGTCGGTGGACCTGGAAGACGCGCTGAGCGAGGAGTCCGTGCGCGCCGTGCTCAGCGGCGTGGCCGAGCTGGCCATCATCGGGGAGAACACGCCCCTGGAAGGGCTGAGCACCCAGGTCTGCGATGTGGACGAGCTGGTGCTGGTCATGCCGCGCGGCCATGCGCTAGACACGGACGACGACTCCCCCGTGCCCCTGGCCACCGTGCTGGACCACGACTTCGTGAGCCTGGCCCGCTCCACCTCGCTGATGCGGCGCATTGCGGCCGAGGCCGAATCCATCAACCGCCCCGTGCGGATCCGCATCCAGGTGCGCAGCTTCGACGCCATGTGCCACATGGTCTCGGTGGGCCTGGGCCTGGCCATCCTGCCGCGCGCCGCCACCGCGCCGCACCTGGCCGCGCGGGCACTGCGGCTGCGCCCGCTGGGGGCGCTCAACACCCGGCGCCGGCTGCTGCTGGCCATGCGCTCGCAGGCCACGCTGTCAGGACCGGCCCAGGCCCTGGTGGACATGGTGGCCGCCCGGGCGGTGGCGTTGGGATTCGCGGAGCCGCAGCTCTGAACGACGCCAGGTCGGCGCCGGCTTACTGGCGCCAGGGCAGGCCGCGCAGGCGCCAGCCGCCGACATGGCCGCGCTGGCCGTTGGCGTCCACATCGCCCTCGAAGCCTTCGAGGATGTTGTAGGCCTCGATGCCCAGTTGCGCCGCGCGCTGGGCAGCGGCCACCGAGCGCACGCCGCTGCGGCACAGCAGGACCACCTTGCCGCCTTCAGGCACGGCGGCGCGCAGCTGGCTGTCGAAATCGGGGTTCATCGCCATGGACGGCCACTGCTTCCAGGCCACGGCCACGGCGCCCGGTACGCGGCCCACCCAGTCGCGCTCGGCATCGGTGCGCACATCGACGAGCACGGCTTCGCCGGATTGCAGCCATTGCCAGGCAAGTTCGGGAGGAATGTCGCCTGCATAGCCCGGTGCGGGCTGGACGGTCAGGGGAATGGCTGCGGGAACGGGAGCGCTTGCGGACATGGATGGGCTTTCTTGATAGGACGCGGTTGTGTGCCCGGCAAGAATAACCGTCCAGCCCGACTGGCGCCGCCTCGCCGGTGCCCGGATCGCCTATTCCCAGGGAGGCAGCAGCTTGTCGCGCAGCACCTGGCGCTGCGCCTCCCAGCCCGGCATCACGCTGGCCACCGTGGCCCAGAAGCGCGGGCTGTGGTCCATGTACCGCAGGTGGGACAGCTCGTGCACGACCACGTAGTCGATGACCTCGGGCGCGTGCTGCATGAGCCGCCAGTTCAGACGGATGGCGCCGGCCGTGTTGGCACTGCCCCAGCGCGTGCTTGCACTGGTCAGTCTCAGGCTGGTCCACTGCACGCCCAGGAGCGGCGCGTGGCGCTGCAGGCTGGCCGTGAACCAGGAGCGCGCCTCGCGCAGCATCCAGGCCTGCACGCAGGCGCGCACCTCGGCGGCCGATGCGACGGGCGCCAGCGGCAGGTGCAGGGACTGGCTGCCGTCGGCCGCCTGTTCACGGTGTACCTGGCGCGTGCGCAGCGGCTGGGTTTCGCCGCCGGTCAGGCACAGCTGCAAGGGGCGGCCCAGATAGCCGATCTCTGCGCCGTGCTCCCAGCGGATGCGTGCCGCATGCTGGGCTTGCTGGCGCTGGCCGGCCTCGTGCAGCTTGCGCAGTATCCAGCCCGATTTCGCCTCCAGCGCCTGCGCGATGGCAGCCATGTTGACCCAGGAAGGTGCGCTGACCACCAGCCCCTGCGCGCCGATGGTGAAGCCTATGGTGCGCCGGCGCGAGCGCTGCAACCGGTAATGCAGCACCTGCCCCTGGAGGACCGCCTGCTGGTTCGCGTCCGGGTGGACGCGGGGACTGGGCTCGGGGATGGCGGATGGAGATGGGAGAGATGGAGGAGAAGGAGGAGAAGGAGGAAGAGGCGCGGATGAAGGCTGGGCGGGGGCCGCAGCCCTGTCACGGCGCGGCTTCAGCCCGCCGTCCTGCGTTTGCACGGCAGGTGGCAGCAGCCAATCCCAACTGCGCTGTGCCGGGTCCGCCATGCCGCTCTCCGGCGCCTCAGGCGCGGTAGGCCTCGGGGTCGAGGCGCTGCATTTCGGCCTCGATCCAGTTTTCGACTTCCACCATCAGCTCCTCGTGCTTGCGGCCCACGGAAGGAATGGGCTTGCCGATGGAGACATCCACCACGCCCGGCGTCTTGATGAAGGCCTTGCGTGGCCAGCACTTGGCCGAGGTGACGGCCACGGGCACGACGGGCACGCCGGTCATGATGGCCAGGCGCGTGGCGCCGGTCTTGTACTCGCCCCTTTGGCCGCGCGGGATGCGCGTGCCTTCGGGAAACATGATCACCCAGGTGCCCTGGCCCAACAGGCGCTTGCCCTGCTCGACCACCTTGTGGAAGGCGCGCGAGCCGTGCTTGCGGTCGATGTGGATCATGTCCATGCTGCCGATGGACCAGCCGAAGAAGGGCACCATGAGCAGCTCCTTCTTGAACACATAGGCCAACGGGCGCGGCATGATCGCCGGCATGAGGAAGGTCTCGTAGGTGGACTGGTGCTTGACCAGCAGCACCACGCCCTGCTTGGGGTCGGTGGGCAGGTTCTCCATGCCCTGCACGCGGTGGCGCACGCCCATGATGACGCGGGCGCTGTCCACCGACAGCTTGAGCCAGGCGCGCGCCACGGCATAGACGCGGCGCGGCCCGCCGCCCAGCCAGCGCGTGAGCAGCACGGCCAGGGTGTAGGGGATCACGGTGATGCCCATCCAGAGCATGTGGAGGGTGGAGCGGATCAGGGACATGGCGGCAGTGTGGTGCAGAAAGCGGCGCAGGGGCCGGGCGGCAGGCCCGGGCCTTGCGCCCTCAGGAATCGGAATTCACAAAGATAGCATTGTGCGCAGGACGGCAGGCCGGCGGCGCATGGGCAAAGCGCCGTTCGGGCGTTCAGGGAGCCGGTGCGGCATCTGCCGGAACCAGCGCATCGGCCAGCGCGGCCAGGCTGGCATGGCGCTGGGTGCCGGGCGGCAGTCCGGGCGGCAGCGCCCCGTCCAGAGACACTCCGGCGCTGGCGCCCGTGCAGACCAGGTGCAGGCGCGCGCCCATGGCGGCGCCGGCCTGCAGGTGGGCCACGCAGGAACCTATGACCCACAGCTGCTGCCCCTCGACGCCGAAGCGCTCGGCAATCTGCTCGAACAGCGCCGTGCCGGGCTTGCGGCAATGGCATTCCTCGTCCGGCGCATGGGGGCAGTAGAAAACCGCATCGACGCGCGCGCCTGCCGCCGCCATTTCGCGGTGCATGCGCGCGTGCACGGCATTGAGCTCGGTCACGTCGAACAGGCCCCGGCCCAGGCCCGGCTGGTTGGTGGCGACCACCACATGCCAGCCCGCCCGGTTCAGGCGCGCCACGGCTTCCAGCGCACCGCGCTGGGCCTTCCAGGCTTCGGCCGAGCCGATGAAGCCCTCCTCACCGATCTGGTTGAGGGTTCCGTCACGGTCCAGGATCGCAATTTTCATGGTCGGGTCCCAGGGTGGAAGACGCAGGGCCCGGGCGGCAGATGCCGCCACGGGATCAGGAAGCCAGTCGCGAAAGGTCCGCCACGCGGTTCATGGCTTCGTGCAACGTGGCCAGCAGGCCCAGGCGGTTGGCCTTGAGGGCCGGGTCTTCAGCGTTGACCATCACATGCTCGAAGAAGGCATCGACCGGGGCGCGCAGCGCGGCCAGGGTCTGCAGGCTGGCCGTGTAGTCGCCGGCAGCAAACTGCTGCTGTGCCTTGGGCGCCACCGATTGCAGGGCTGCGTACAGGTCCTTCTCTGCCACCTCGGCCAGCACGGCCGCGTCGACCTGGGCCTGCACTGCCTGGTCGGCCTTCTTGAGGATGTTGCCCACGCGCTTGTTGGCGGCGGCCAGGGCCGGTGCCTCGGGCAGCTCGCCGAAGGCGCGCACGGCCTCCAGGCGCTTTTGCACGTCGGACAGGCGCTGCGGGCGCAGGGCCAGCACGGAGTCCACTTCCTGGGCCGAGAAGCCCTGCTCGCGCAGGTTGCCGGCCAGACGGTCGTAGATGAAGTCGGCCAGCTGGGGCGTGGCGTCCTCGATCTTGTCGCCGAAGGCAGGCAGCACGCTGACCAGCAGGGTTTCCAGATCCAGCGCCAGGTCCTTCTCGACCAGCATGCGGATCACGCCCAGCGCATGGCGGCGCAGCGCGAACGGGTCGCGGTCGCCCGTGGGCAGGTTGCCGATGCCGAACATGCCGACCAGGGTTTCCAGCTTGTCGGCCAGGGCCACGACCACGCCGGCGTTGCCGCGCGGCAGTTCGTCGCCCGCAAAGCGGGGCTTGTAGTGGTCCTCGATGGCATCGGCCACGGCCACGTCCAGGCCGTCGTTGAGCGCGTAGTAACGGCCCATGGTGCCCTGCAGCTCGGGGAACTCGCCCACCATGTCGGTCACGAGGTCGGTCTTGGCCAGTTGCGCGGCCAGGTCGGCCTGCTGGGCCAGGCCCGTGTCGCCCAGCTGGCGGGCAATGCTCTTGGCGATGGAGCGCACGCGCTCCACGCGCTCGCCCTGGGTGCCGAGCTTGTTGTGGTAGACCACCTTGCCCAGCCCGTCCACGCGCGAGGCCAGGGTCTTCTTGCGGTCCTGGTCGAAGAAGAACTTGGCGTCGGCCAGGCGCGGGCGCACCACGCGTTCGTTGCCGCCGATGACGGCGCTGGCATCCTGGGGGCTGATGTTGCTGACCACCAGGAACTGGTGGGTCAGCTTGCCGGCGGCGTCCAGCAGCGGGAAGTACTTCTGGTTGGCCTTCATGGTGAGGATCAGGCATTCCTGCGGCACGTCGAGGAATTCCTTCTCGAACTCGCAGACCAGCACATTGGGGCGCTCGACCAGGGCCGTGACCTCGTCCAGCAGGGCCTCGTCCTCGATGGGACGGACACCGCCGCCCACGCGCTCGGCAGCGGCCTGCAGCTGGCGCGCGATCTCGGCACGGCGCTCGGCGAAGCTGGCGATGACGGCGCCTTCCTCGCGCAGCTGCGCGGCGTAGTCATCGGCGGAGCGGATGACCACGGGATCGACCGCCGCCTCGAAGCGGTGGCCATGCGTGGCCGTGCCGGCCGTCAGGCCCAGGGCCTTGACGCCGATCAGCACCTCGGTGCCGTGCAGCACCACCAGGCCGTGGGCCGGGCGCACGAAATGGACGCTGCTCCAGCCGTCGGCCAGCTGGTAGCGCATGACCTTGGGGATGGGCAGCTTGGCAATGGCTTCGTCCAGCGCCTTTTGCACGCCGTCGGCCAGCATCACGCCGCGCACGGTGGAGGCGTGGAACAGGGCTTCGGCCTTGCCTTCACCCTGGCGGGTCAGGCCGGCAACGGCTTCTTCGCCGGCACCCAGGGCGGCCAGCTTCTTGATCAGGGCGGGCGTGGGCTTGCCGTCGGCGTCCAGGCCCACGGAGACGGGCATGAGCTTTTGCGACACGGCCTTGTCCTCGGCCTGGGGCAGGACTTCGGTGATGTGGGCGGCCAAGCGGCGCGGCGAGGCATAGGCCGTCAGGCGCGCTTCGCTGGAGGCCAGCAGGCCCTGGGCCTTGAGCTGCTCGAACAGCACGCCGGCAAAGGCGTCGCCCAGCTTTTGCAGCGCCTTCGGGGGCAGCTCTTCGACAAACAGTTCAACAAGAAGATTCGATGCGTTCATGGTCTGGTGTTCTCTCGGTGCAGCGGTGTCCGCCTCAGGCGGCCTTCTTGCCCTGTTGTTCGGCGGCCTTGGCCAGCTCGGCCAGCACTTCGTCGGCATGCGCCTTGGGCGCCATGGGGAAGCCCAGGCGCGCACGGCTGTCCATATAGGCCTTGGCCACGGCGCGGGCCAGGTTGCGGATGCGGCCGATGTAGGCGGCACGCTCCGTCACGCTGATGGCGCCGCGCGCATCGAGCAGGTTGAAGGTGTGGGCGGCCTTGAGCACCTGCTCGTAGGCCGGCAGCGCCAGCTGTTCGCCGATCAGGTGGTTGGCCTGCTTTTCGTAGGCGCCGAAGGCGGTGAACAGGAAGTCGGCGTCCGAATGCTCGAAGTTGTAGGTGGACTGCTCCACCTCGTTCTGGTGGTAGACGTCGCCGTAGCTCAGGCCGTCGGTCCAGGTCAGGTTGTAGACGTTGTCCACGCCCTGCAGGTACATGGCCAGGCGCTCCAGGCCGTAGGTGATCTCGCCCGTGGCGGGCTTGCAGTCGATGCCGCCGACCTGCTGGAAGTAGGTGAACTGCGTCACCTCCATGCCGTTGAGCCAGACTTCCCAGCCCAGGCCCCAGGCGCCCAGCGTGGGATTTTCCCAGTCGTCCTCGACGAAGCGGATGTCGTTCTTCTTGAGATCGAAGCCCAGGGCTTCGAGCGAGCCCAGGTACAGCTCCAGGATGTTGTCGGGCGCGGGCTTGAGCACCACCTGGAACTGGTAGTAATGCTGCAGGCGGTTGGGGTTGTCGCCATAGCGGCCGTCCTTGGGGCGGCGGCTGGGCTGCACGTAGGCGGCCTTCCAGGGCTCGGGGCCCAAGGCGCGCAGGAAGGTGGCGGTGTGCGAGGTGCCCGCGCCCACTTCCATGTCATAGGGCTGGAGCAGCGCGCAGCCCTGGTCGGCCCAGTAGGACTGCAGCTTGAGGATGATTTGTTGGAAAGTGAGCATGACTTGTTTCAGGCGTCGCACGCAGGCCGGGGCCGCGCCGGTGAATGAGAGGCGGCTCGCGCCGCGCAAACGACGATTTTAAGGCGCCGCCCGGCCCTGCGCCTTGCTGCCGGCCTGCGGCCCCACGCCGGCAGCGCCGCCACGCGATCTGCATCAAAAAACGGAGCACGCAGTGCATACAGGCAAAGGCCATGGCGCGTGACCGCCTGGAAACAGGCCTTGCAAGGCCCGGCAGGATCATTTTTTGACAATTCACCAGGGCAGCGGCCGGTGGCCGTTCTCCCCGCCGCCATGCACGCCGCCTAGAATGGCCCATTGACCTTTTTTGTCGTGGACCACCACCGCCCCGGAGCCTGCCATGAACCTGATGAACATCATCACCAAGCAACTGATAGAGATCATCGAGTGGACCGATGACTCGCGCGACACGCTCTCCTACCGCTGGCCCGATGACGACAAGGAAATCAAGAACGGCGCCCAGCTCATCGTGCGAGAGTCGCAGCAGGTGCAGTTCGTCTCGGCCGGCCAGTACGCCGACCTGTTCGGCCCCGGCAAGCACCAGCTTTCCACGCAGAACATCCCCATCCTGTCCACCCTCCAGGGCTGGAAGTACGGCTTCAACTCGCCGTTCAAGTGCGATGTCTACTTCATCAACACGCGGCTGTTCACGGGCAACAAGTGGGGCACATCCAACCCCGTGATGGTGCGCGACAAGGACTTCGGCGCCGTGCGCCTGCGCGCCTTCGGCACCTACGACTTCCGCATCGTCGAGCCGGCCAAGTTCCTCAAGGAAGTGGCGGGCACGGACCAGAACTTCCGCATCGACGAGTTCGCCGACACCATGCGCTCGCGCATCATCAGCGTGTTCACCGAGTCGCTGGCCAAGGCCCAGGTGCCCGTGCTGGACGTGGCCCAGCGCTATGGCGAGCTGGGCGATGCGCTGCTGCCGCTGATCAACCCGGCCATGACGGACAAGTACGGCCTGGAGATCACCAGCTTCGTGCTGGAGAACGTGTCCGTGCCGCCCGAGGTGGAGCAGGCCATCGACAAGCGCTCCAGCATGACGGCCATCGGCAACCTCAACGACTACGTCAAATACCAGATGGGCCAGGCCATGACCACGGGCGGCGAAGGCGCTGCCGCAGCCACCCTGCCCGCCACCATGGCCATGGGCTTCGGCATGGCGCAGGAGATGATGAAGAGCATGCAAAACGGCGGCGGCGGTGGCGCACCGGCCGGCCAGGGCCAGGCGTCCGATCCGTTCTCGCCCGCTGCCGCACAGGCGGCCCAGGCCCCCGCAGCGCCCGCCGCCAGTGGACTGCAGGTGCTGACCCCGGCGCAGGCGGCCCAGGTGCTGGGTGTGAGCGAGGCCGATGTGCTGACCGAGATCCAGGCCGGCAACCTCAAGGCGCGCCAGATCGGCAGCCAGTGGCGCATTGCGCAAGCCGCACTCGATGACTTCCTGCGCGGCTGACATTTCCGTGGTTTGACCCTTTGCGGGGGCCCCCCCCCCCCCCCGCGGGGGGGGCCCCCCCCCCCCCCCCCCCCCCCGCGTCCCGTTTTCCAGGACCGATGCCGTGAGCGCGCCCTCCTCCAGTTCCTCCAGCACCTCGACTTCCCCCGCTTCCGGTTCCTGGGAGGCCGCAGCCGCCGCGCCGGCCATGGTGCGCAAGCACCCCTGCCCCGAATGCGGCGCAAACCTCGAATGGAATGCCCAGGCCCAGGCGCTCAAGTGCCCGTACTGCGGCACCACGGTGCCCTGGAGCGAGGAAACGCGCGAGGAACTGGGCCGCGATGTGGTCGAGCAGGACCTGGCCGAGGCGCTGCGCAACCCAAAGTCCGGCCGGGGCTGGGGCACGGAGGACCGCTACGAGGTCCAGTGCCAGAACTGCCGTGCCATCTCGGTCTTCGTGAACCGCACCGTGGCCCAGCGCTGCGACTTCTGTGGCTCGCCCTCCATCGTCGCCCATGAGGAGCAGGGCGATGCCATCACGCCGCAGAGCATCCTGCCCTTCAAGATCAGCGACGGCCAGATCCGCGACCGCATCCGCCAGTGGTACGGCAGCCGCTGGTTCGCGCCCAACCGCCTGAAGTCCGCCGCGCTGACCGACACGCTGCACGGCGTCTACCTCCCCTACTGGACTTTCGACGCCCACGCCAGCGCCGACTGGCAGGCCGAGGCGGGCTTCTACTACTACACCACCGAGTCCTACCGCGACAGCAACGGCAACGTGCAGACGCGCCAGGTGCGCCATGTGCGCTGGGAGCCGGCCTCGGGCAGCCTCGCCCATTTCTTCGACGACGAACTGGTGCCCGGCACCGTGGGCGTGCACGCCAACCTGCTGCGCCAGGTGGAGCCCTTTCCCACCACCACCGACCTCAAGCCCTACACGCCCGAGTTCGTGCGCGGCTGGACCGTGGAGCGCTACCAGATCGACCTGGGCAAGGCCGCCCAGGTCAACGTGCAGGACATGGACGAGCAGCTGCGCGCCCTGTGCGCGCGCCAGGTGCCCGGCGACACCTACCGCAACCTGCAGATGCAGCGCGAGTACCAGGGCCGCACCTTCAAGCACATCCTCGTGCCGGTCTGGCTGGTGGGCTACACCTACGGCAGCAAGACCTTCCAGATCATCGCCAACGGCTACACGGGCCAGATTGCGGGCGAGCGCCCCTACAGCGCCCTCAAGATCACGCTGGCCGTGCTGGCCACGATCATGGTGCTGGCGCTGCTGTGGGTGATGTTCGGCCAGTAAGTAGGCCGGCTGCCGCTCACCACGCGTTCCAGACCTCCTCGGCCAGACCGAACGCCGTGCTGGCGCCGGACCCACCCGTCACAGCGACCACGCGCGTGGCCTCGTCGGGCGCATGCACCACGCAGGGCGCGTCCTGCGCACTCGGGTAGACGCCCACCCAGCGCTCCACCACCTGCGCATCGCGCAGGTTCAGGGCCTCGTTCATGTGGCGCAGCATCAGCCGGTCCACGGCTTCGCTGGCAAAAGGCGGGGGCGCTGCTCCGTAGTGGTGGGAGTCGCCCACCACCAGGCTGCCATCAGCGCTTTGCACGGCGATCAGGTGGATGCCGTGGGCCAGGCTCTCGCCCTCCTCCCGCTCCAGTTCGGCGCGCAGCGCGGCGGCTTCGGGCAGGGCGCTGTAGCCCTCGTATCTGACCATGCTCAGGTCACCCATGACCGAGCCCTTGAGCCGAAAGCCCGGCTGCGGCCGCACGCGCAGCATCTGCAGCTGGCACAGCTGGATGCGGTGCGGCGCCCACAGGCCGGCGAACAGGCCGCCCGGGTCGGCGTTGTTGCAGACCACCACGCGTTCGCCGTGGTAGCTGGCGCGCGTGCTGCGCACCCGGGGCGCGGCCACGTCGAGCACGGCCTCGCCAAAGCGGAAATCCACGCCCATGGCCTGCTCCAGCCACTGCGCCAACCTGGGAATGGCTGTGCGCGACTCCACGCGCAGCTCATGCGGGCTGTAGAGCACGGCGGACAAATCCCCGGTACGCAGTGCAGGATGGCGCTCGCCGGCCTGGGCCGGCGTGAGCAGCTCGCAGCGCTCGCCCATCGCCGTGCTCAGGAAGGCATGGAGCACGGCCTCGGCGCTGGGGCGGCGCGCCGTCAGCCACAGGCCGCGGTGCACGACCTCGATGCCGGCCTGCGGCGCGATCTCGGCCCAGGTGTCGCGCGAGCGCATGGCACGCCGCCAGTGGGCACCGGCCTGCTGGCCCGTGACGGTCACAAAGCCGAAGTTGCGGATGGAGGCGGAGATGCAGGCCGCGTCGCGCTCGATGACAAGCACGCTGCGGCCACGGCGCGCAGCCGCATAGGCGTGGGCCAGGCCGACAATGCCGGCCCCCACCACGATCAGGTCGTAGTTCTTCATGGGAAAAAACGGAGGGAGGAAGAGAGAAGGGATCAGCGCTGGCGCCAGCGCTGCGTGCGCCGCTGCACCCAGGCATCCAGCGCCGCGATCAGCAGCCGGCCCGTGGCGGCGGTGGCAAAGATCAGCGTGGCCATGGCGGCGGCCGGCGCGGTGTCGCCCGCGTCGTCCATGGCCAGCACGGCCACCGAGGCCAGCGTGGTCTCGGGCGAGTAGAGGAACACCACGGCCGACACCGTGGTCATGGCGTTGACGAAGAAGTAACCGGCCACCTGCATCACTACGGGCATGCACACCGGCAGGTGCACGCGCCACAGCAGCGTCCAGAAGGCCACGCCCAGAGAATCGGCCACGCGCTCGTATTCGGCATCGAGCTGCTGCAGCGCGGCCAGTTGCGTGATGTGCGCCACCGAGAAGAAATGCGCCACCGAACACAGCACCAGGATGGCCATGCTGCCGTACAGGAAGTGCAGCGGATTGCCCTGGGCATTGAAGAACAGGATGTAGCCCAGGCCCAGCGCCAGCCCCGGCACGGCCATGGGCAGCGTGGCCACGGCATGCAGCCACTGGCGCGTGCGTTCCCAGCGCTGGGGCTTGGCCACCAGGTAGGCGGTCACAAAACTCAGCACCGACCCCACCACCGCCGTGGCCAGCGCCATGGACAGCGAGTTGCCATAGCTGGCCCAGCCGCCGCCGTCCATCATGTCGAAGCGGTAGTTCTTGAACGTCAGCGTGAGGTTGTAGGGCCAGTAGCTGACCAGGGAGGCCAGCACGGCCGTGCCCATGACGGCCAGCAGCGCCAGCGCCACCAGCGCGCTGTACGCAAGCAACGCGCGGTCCAGCGGCGCATGGGGCTGGGGCACCAGCGGCACGGAGCGCACGCCCATGGTCGCCGCCTGGCGCGCACGCAAATGGCGCTCTGCCGCAAAGGCCAGGCCCGCAGGCACCAGCAGCAGCATGGCCACCACGGCACCCATGGACAGCTTTTGCTGGCCTATGACCTGCTTGTAGATATCGGTGGCCAGCATGGCCGTGTTGCCGCCAATGACCTTGGGCACGCCGAAGTCGGTCACCACGAGCACGAAGACCACGATCCAGGAAATCATCAGCCCGTAGCGGCTGGCCGGCAGCGTGACCTGGCGGAAGCTGCGCCAGCGGCTGGCGCCCAGCGTGGCGGCCGCCTCGTACAGGCGCGCATCGCCCGAGGCCAGCGTGGTGCACAGGATCATCAGCGCATGCGGAAAGGTCCAGAGCACCGAGCCCACGATGATGCCGAAGGGCCCGTAGGCCGAGCCCCCCTGCAGCCAGCCCTTGAGCAGGCCCTGGCTGCCGAACAGGTAGATCAGGCTGATGGCCATGAGCAACGAAGGCGCCAGCAGCGGCACCAGGGCCAAGCCCCGGAACCAGCGCGCCAGCGGCATGCAGCTGCGCACCACGCCATAGGCGTAGACATAGGCCAGCAGCACGCAGACCGTGCTGCTCACGGCCGACAGCCACAGGCTGTTGAACAGCGATTGCGCCACGCCCGGCATGCGCGCATAGGTGATGAACTGGGCCAGGCCCGTGAAGCGGCCCGCATCGTCCCAGAAACTTCTGCCCAGCAGGCTGGCGACCGGCAGGGCGATGGTGGCCAGCAGCCAGGCCAGTGCCCCCAGCACCAGGGCGCCCAGCCACCAGCGCTCCCAGCCTGCGCTGCGCCCCCGCGGACGCACGGGCCCTGCAGGCGCGCTGCGGCGGGCGGGAACGGAGCGGTCCACGGGGACGGGGACGGGCACGGGCACAGGCACGGAAATGGCCGTGTCCATGGGATGCGCGCTCATGCGGCCTTCCTCGCATCGGGCGCCGCCAATGGCTGCAGCGCGGCGGCGGGCAGCTCCATCAGCACCTCGCCCTGCAGCCAGTCGGGCAGGCCCACGTCGTGGCGCAGGGGCCACTGGGCGTCAACCTGGCATTGCAGCGTGGGGCTGAACAGGCGCACCAGGGCCATCGATCCCAGGAACGAGGTCTCCACCACGCGGGCGCGGAACAGGTTGGCCAATGCCGTGGGCTGGGCCGGGTGCAGCACCACGCTTTCGGGCCGCACGCCCACCAGCAGGGCAGCGCCAGGCTCGAAACCGGCCAGCGCGCAGCGCAGGCTGGCCTCGCCGATGCGCACCTGGTCCGCCGATTCGGCCGTGGCCGGCAGCAGGTTCATGCGGCCCACGAAGCCGGCCGCGAACTGGCTCACGGGCCGGGCATAGAGCTGCTCGGGCGAGCCCTGCTGCTCGATGCGGCCCTGGTGCATGAGCACCACGCGGTCGGCCATGGACAATGCCTCTTCCTGATCGTGCGTGACCATGATGGAGGCGATGCCCAGCTGGCGCTGCAGCTGGCGGATCTCGCTGCGCAGCTCGGTGCGCACCTGGGCATCGAGCGCGGACAGCGGCTCGTCGAGTAGCAGCAGGCGCGGCCGGGGCGCCAGCGCGCGGGCCAGGGCCACGCGCTGCTGCTGGCCGCCCGACAGCTGGGCGGGGTAGCGCTGGGCCTGCGCGCCCAGGCCCACCAGCGACAGCATCTCGGCCACACGCTCGCGCGCCTGCGCCGCAGGCTGCCCGTTCAGCCCGAAGGCCACGTTCTGCGCGGCTGTGAGATTGGGAAACAGCGCATAGCTCTGGAACACCACGCCAAAGCCACGGCGTGCGGCCGGCCAGCGCGTGATGTCATCGCCCTGGAACAGCACCCTGCCCTCGTCAGGCATGTCGATGCCGCAGACGATGCGCAGCAGCGTGGTCTTGCCGCAGCCCGAAGGGCCGAGCAGGCTGACGAACTCGCCCGTCTCCACGTTCAGGTCAATGCCGCGCAGCACCTGCTGATCGCGGTAGCGCTTGGCGATATGGTCTATGCGCAGCATGGCGTGGCTCCGGCTTACTTTTTCTCTGCCTTGGCTTCGTAGCGGCGGCTCCACTCGGCCAGGATGCGGTCGCGGTTATCGGCGGCCCAGTTGAAATCGTTCTTCGCCAACCGCTTTTCCAGATCGGCAGGAATGAACTCCAGCTTCTCCTGCGCCTCGGGCAGGGCCAGCACGGCGAAGTTGGCGGCGTACAGCTTGTTGGCCTCTGGCGTCACGGCCCAGTCGGCCAGGGCCTTGGCGGCTTCCTGCTTCTTGCTGGTCTTGAGGATGGCCGTGGCCTCCACGTCCCAGCCCAGGCCTTCCTGCGGGAAGACGATGTCGATGGGCGCACCGTCCTTTTTGGTCTTGCTGGCGCGGTACTCGAAGCTCAGGCCCACGGGAAACTCGCCGGCCCCCGCCTGGCGGCAGGGCTTGGAGCCGCTGTGCGTGTACACGCCCATGTTCTGGTGCAGGCCGTCCATGTAGGCCCAGCCTTTTTCCTCGCCCATGATCTGCAGCCAGGCCGCGACCATCAGGTAGCCCGTGCCGCTGGAGGCCGGGTGGGGCATGGTGATCGTGCCCTTGAACTCGGGCCTGACCAGATCGGCCCAGCTGGCGGGCACCGGCAGCTTGCGCTTGCCGGCCTCCACGGTGTTGAAGCAGATGGCCGAGGACCACAGGTCCATGCCCACCCAGGTCGGCTGCGCGCGCGGATCGCGCATGTTGGCGCGCACCTTGTCCAGGCCCTTGGGCGCATAGGGCTGGAGCATGCCCTGCTTGTCCAGCAGCATCAGCGAGGTGGCGGCCACGCCCCAGATCACGTCGGCCTGGGGATTGGCCTTCTCGGCCAGCAGGCGGGCCGTGATGATGCCCGTGCTGTCACGCACGAACTTGAGTTCGATCTCGGGATGGACCTTCTCGAAGCCGCTCTTGTAGGCCTTGATCTGGTCGGCCTCCAGCGCGCTGTAGACCAGCAGCTCGGTCTTGGCCGCGTGGGCCAGGGAGGCGAAGGAGGCGACGGTCAGCGCCGCAGAGGCAATGGCGAGGCGGCGGCCCAGGGAGGCAAGGGTGTGGCGCATGGCGTGGCAGTTCCGTTGTGGGTTCGTGGACAGGTGGCAGGTTCACCACCTCTGACACCAACTTTAGGAAGCGCAGGTGAAACGCCCGTGTCACACAACGGAAATTTGACGAAGCGGGTATTGGCGGATTTGGGTGCCCCACCCATCGCCCACTCCGTCTCTTCAGCCGCGCGGCTTGCCCCTGCCTGTGCGCGTTGCCTGGGCGGCCTGGGGCTGCAGCGCATCCAGCAGCCGGTCCTGCAGGCGCGCGCGGTGGGCAAGGTTCTCATCCAGCCGCGCGGCCAGCGCGTCGATGTGCTCGCGCATCAGTTGCTCGGCGCGCGCCATGTCGCCGGCCGCCAGCGCATCGACGATGGCCTCGTGGTCGGCATTGGAGTGCTGGGCCTCGGTCTGCGACTGGTACAGCGCAGACACCAGGGTGGTGCGCGCCGAGAGGTCGGCCATCATGGCCGTGAGAAAGCGGTTGCCCATCTGCTCGGCCAGGCAGACGTGGAAGTCGGCCAGCAGCACGCTGCGCTGGCCGGCGTTGTCGGCCTCGGCGATGGCGCCCCGCTCCTGTGCCACATGCTCGCGCAGCGTGCGTATGGCCGCCTGCAGCGGCCGGCCCGCGTCGCGCAGCATGCCGGACTCCAGCACGCGGCGCGCGGCATAGGTTTCCTGGGCTTCCTCGAACGAGGGCTCGACCACGTACCAGCCCTGGCGCGAGCGCACCTCGACGAAGCCGCGCGCCTGCAGCTGCATCAGCGCCTCGCGCACCATGGTGCGGCTCACGCCGAAGACCTCGGCCAGTTCCTTTTCGCCCAGGCGTTCGCCAGGGCGCAGCTTGCGCTCGACGATGGAGCGCATCACGCGCTCGGCGATCAAGGCCGGCCCGGTGGCCGGCACATCCTGTGGCTCGGACATGGCAGCCTCCTCAGGCCGCGGCCGGAATGCGGCGCGGGCGCAGCGTGGCCATCACCCAGTACACGCTGCCGCCGATCAGCACGCCGAAGAACCAGCCGTAGGTGCCCCACCAGACCGGCAGCAGGCTGGTGAAGTTGGGCAGGATGGTGGAGAACACGCTGCCGATGCCCGTGGCGATCAGCGCGTTGACGTTCCAGCCGCCCTCGTAGCGGTACTCGCCATGTTCGTCATACAGCGCGGCCACGTTGATGTTGCCCTTGGCCACCAGGTAGTAGTCCACCAGAATGATGCCCAGCAGCGGCCCCATAGTGGCGCCGATGGCGTTCACGAAGTGGGCAGCGCCGCCCTCCCATGGTGCAAAGGGGTAGAGAGCCAGGGCGATCAGTGCGGCGATGTATCCGCCGCGCTTGAAATCGATGCGCTTGGGAAACACGTTGGAAATATCGAAGGCCGCCGAGACGAAGTTGGCCACCACGTTGATGCCCAGCGTGGCCACGGCAAAGGTGACGGCGGCCAGCAGGGCCAGCACCCAGCTGTCGAACTTGGCCGAGATCTGCTCGGGGTGCAGCAGTACCTCGCCATAGACCTTGAAGGCCGCAATCGTGGTGATGCCGGCCACCAGCGAGAAAGCGATCAGATTCACGGGCAGGCCCCAGAGGTTGCCCTTGGCGACCGCTTCCTTGTTCTTCGCATAGCGCGAGAAGTCGCAGAAGTTCAGGTACAGCGCCGCAAAGTAGGTGATCCAGGTCGCGCCCACGGCCATCAGCGCCCAGAAGCTGCCCGGCGCGCCGCTTACCCCCGCATCCTTGGTCTTGTCCAGCAGCACATCCATGGGAATGCCGTGGTCGAAGCTGAAGCCGCCGGCCTTCACGCACAGGCCGATGGCCAGCACCAGCATGGCGATCCACACGGCAGGCCCGGCCCAGTCCTGGAATCGCCGCACGGTCTCCATGCCCCTTTGGATGATCAGCAGCTGCAAGGCCCAGATGACCACGTAGCAGATCACCTCCAGCCCCGAATGGCCCAGCCAGTGCGTGGTCTGGTGGAAGGACAGCAGGGCGTCATTGCGCACCATCAGCGCCACCATGGCGCCCGAGGCGGCCGCCGTCTGCGCCCCGTACCAGAAGCAGGCCACGATGGCTCGCACCAGTGCAGCCAGATTCGCGCCCCAAACCCCGAACGAGGCACGCGCCAGCACCGGATAGGGCACGCCGGTCTTCTCGCCCGCATAGCCCACCAGGTTCATCAAGAAGAAGATGACCAGGGAGCTGATGCCGATGGCGATCAGAAAATTGACGAAGCTGCCGCACAGCAGAAACAGGCTGGCCGCCAGGTAGTAGCCCCAGAGGCTGTGCACGTCCGAAGTCCAGACGTTGAAGATGCTGAAGGCGCCCCAGCGGCGGTCCCTGGTGGGCGCCAGATCTTCGTTGTAGAGACCTGGCGAGGGGTTGCGGATGTCCATTGATGCGCTCCTTGACCACGAGTAATCACTGACACAAGACCAGCCGAAACCCATGATCAGCTGGCACACAAACTGGCACGCAAACTGGTATGCAAGAAGTGTGCCTTCGGGCGCAGAAGTTTTTTCCCGGGACATACCCGGCCACCGCAGGCCTTCAGGCTGCGGCGACATGGTGAAATATGGAGCCGCCCCCTCCCTCCCGCCCCGCCATGTTCGTCACGCAGCTCAAGTCCTTTTTCTGGGTCGCCCGCCTTGGCAGCATCACGCAAGCCGCGCGCCAGCTCGCACTGAGCCAGCCCACCGTGACCACCCAGATCCGCGCGCTGGAAGAGCACTACGGCGTGGAGCTGTTCCATCGCCAGGGCGGACGGCTGTCCATCACCGATGCCGGCTTGCGCCTGCTGCCCCAGGTCGAGCAATTGCTGCTGCAGACCATCCAGCTGGAGTCGGCGCTGCGCCATTCGGGCGATGCCAGCCAGGGCCAGCTGCGCATAGGCGCGACGGCGCCCTACTACGTGCTGGACATCGTCAAGCGCTACCAGCGGCGCTTCGAGCGGGTGGAAGTGGCCATCGTGGGCGGCAACTCGCGCCAGATGGTGCAGGCGCTGGTGGACTACCAGGTGGACCTGGCGACCTCATCGCACCTGGAAGGTGATCCGCGCCTGCTGCGCGTGGAGTTGGGCCAGGACCCGCTGGCCCTGCTGGTGCACCGCAGCCACCGGCTGGCGCAGCGCACCATGGTGCAGGCATCCGATCTGGTGCACGACACGCTGATCCTGCGCGAGCGCGGCTCCATGACGCGCCAGCTCACCGAACAGATGCTGGCCGCCGCCGGCCTGGCACCGCGCCACATCATGGAAATCGCCAGCCGCGAAGCCATCCGCGAGGCCGTGATCCGCGACATGGGCATCAGCGTCTTCGCCCGGCATGAAGCCTCGGCCCACCCCGACATCGTCGTCCTGCCCTTCGCAGGCCCCGTGCCGCGCCTGCCCGAATACCTGTACTGCCTGCGCGAACGCCGCCAGGCCCGGCTGATCGCCGGCTTTCTGGAGGAAGCCGTGCCGGGCGGGGTGCTGCCGGACCAGATGTGAACTGGCTCAGGCCAGCTCGGCATCCGCCAGCAGCGGCTGCCTGAGGTCCTTGTCCGACAGCGACAGCTCCACATCGAGCTGCGGCCATTGCACGCCGATGGCCGGGTCGTCCCAGGCAATGCCGCGATCGGCCTGGGGCGCGTAGAAGGCCGTGGCCTTGTAAAGGAAGTCGGCGCTGTCGCTGAGCACCATGAAGCCGTGGGCAAAGCCTGGGGGCACCCACAGCTGGCGGTGGTTGTCTTCCGTCAGTTCGGCGCCCACCCACTGGCCGAAGGTCGGCGAGCCCTTGCGGATGTCCACGGCCACGTCGAACACGGCGCCGCGCACCACGCGCACGAGCTTGCCCTGGGCATGGGGCGGCAGTTGGTAGTGCAGGCCGCGCAGCACGCCTTTCTTGCTGCGACTGTGGTTGTCCTGCACGAACTGGTGGTCCGTGCCCGTGGCCTGGTTGAAGGCCTGCTGGTTGAAGCTTTCGAGGAAAAAGCCGCGATCGTCACCAAACACCTTGGGCTCGATCAGCATCACCTCGGGAATGGCCTGGGGTGTTGCCTTCATGCGTGCACCTTTTCCTTGAGGATCTGCAGCAGGTACTGGCCGTAGCCATTCTTGGCCAAGGCCTGGCCCAGCGTCTCGAGCTGGGCGCGATCTATCCAGCCCTGGCGGAAGGCGATCTCCTCGGGGCATGACACCTTCAGGCCCTGGCGCTGCTGCAGCGTGGCGATGAACTGGCCGGCTTCCAGCAGGCTGTCGTGCGTGCCCGTGTCCAGCCAGGCATAGCCACGGCCCATGAGCTCCACATTGAGCTGGCCCTTGTCCAGATACAGGCGGTTGAGGTCGGTGATTTCCAGCTCGCCGCGCGCCGAGGGCTTGATGGACTTGGCCAGCTCAACGACCTGGTTGTCGTAGAAATACAGGCCCGTGACCGCGTAGTTGCTCCTGGGCTGCTTGGGCTTTTCCTCCAGGGAAAGAACCCGGCCCTGGGCATCGAACTCGGCCACGCCATAGCGTTCCGGGTCCTGCACATGGTAGGCAAACACCGTGGCGCCTTCGCTGCGCGCGTCAGCGCGTTCGAGCAGGCGGGGGAAATCGTGTCCGTAGTAGATGTTGTCGCCCAGCACCAGGGCGCTGGGGGCGCCGGCCAGAAAGTCTTCGGCAATCAGAAAGGCCTGGGCCAGGCCATCCGGGCTGGGCTGGACGGCGTACTCCAGCTTCAGGCCCCACTGCGAGCCGTCGCCCAGCAATTGCTCGAAGCGCGGCGTGTCCTGCGGGGTGCTGATCACGAGGATCTCGCGGATGCCCGCGAGCATGAGGGCGCTCAGCGGGTAGTAGATCATGGGCTTGTCGTAGACCGGCAGCAGTTGCTTGCTGATGGCCAGCGTGGCCGGGTGCAGGCGGGTGCCGGAGCCGCCCGCGAGGATGATGCCTTTGCGTGTCTGGTTCATGTCCTGGATCCTGGGGTTCTTGCTGAAGCGCGCAGCCACGCTCAGATGATTTCCTGCAGCATGCGGTCCACGCCTGCCTGCCAGTGCGGCAGGCGCAGGCCGAAGGTCTGCTGCAACCGGTCGGTGTTCAGCCGGGAATTGTGCGGACGCTGCGCCGGGGTGGGAAAGGCGCTGGTGGGCACGGCAGCTATGCGCTGCACCTTCCAGGGCCGGTCGGGCGCGAGTTCGCGGGCGCGGGCGATCACGTGGCTGGCATAGGCGTGCCAGGTGGTCTCGCCACCGGCCACCAGGTGGTACAGGCCCTGGTCGCCGGGTTGGCGCTGCAGCTGGCGAATGGCATGGGCCGTGACGTCGGCGATGAGGTCCGCACCCGTCGGTGCGCCCCATTGGTCGTCGATCACGCTCAGCGCCTCACGCTCCTGGGCCAGGCGCAGCATGGTCTTGGCGAAGTTGCCGCCGCGCGCCGCATAGACCCAGCTGGTGCGAAAGATCAGGTGGCGGCAGCCCGAAGCCTGGATCAGTTGCTCGCCTTCGAGCTTGCTGCTGCCATAGACGGACAGCGGCGCCGTGGCCTCGGTCTCCGTGCGCGCGGCGCTGCCGCTGCCGTCGAAGACGTAGTCCGTGCTGTAGTGCACCAGCAGCGCACCGGTCTGCACCGCCTCGCGGGCCAGCACCTGGGGTGCCAGCGCGTTGAGCAGCCGCGCCTGGTCAGGCTCGCTTTCGGCCTTGTCCACGGCCGTGTGGGCTGCGGCATTGACGATGACATCGGGACGCAGAGCGCGCACGGTGCGTGCAAGCTCATCGAGGTGCGAGAGATCGCCGCACAGGCCCTGGCCACCGGCGTCGCCCTGGCGGTCCAGCGCAATCAGTTCGCCCAGTGGCGCCAGGCTGCGCTGCAGCTCCCAGCCCACCTGGCCATTGCGGCCCAGCAGCAGCAGCTTCATGCACCGGCTCCGTCGGTGTACTGGCGGTTGACCCATTCGCGGTAGGCGCCGGACTGCACATCGGCCACCCATTCGGGGTTGTCCAGGTACCACTGCACGGTCTTGCGGATGCCGGTCTCGAAGGTCTCGGCAGGCTTCCAGCCCAGTTCGCGCTCGAGCTTGCGCGCGTCGATGGCATAGCGCCGGTCATGGCCGGGCCGGTCCTTCACATAGGTGATCTGTGCGCTGTAGCTGGTGCCATCGGCCTTGGGGCGCAGCTCGTCGAGCAGCGCGCAGACCGTGTTCACGATCTCGACGTTGGGCTTCTCGTTCCAGCCGCCCACGTTGTAGGTGTCGCCCAGCCTGCCCGCCTCCAGCACGCGGCGGATGGCGCTGCAGTGGTCGCGCACATAGAGCCAGTCGCGTACCTGCATGCCGTCGCCATAGATGGGCAGCGGCTTGCCGGCCAGGGCGTTGACGATCATCAGCGGGATCAGCTTCTCGGGGAAGTGCAGCGGGCCGTAGTTGTTGCTGCAGTTGGTGGTCAGCACGGGCAGGCCGTAGGTGTGGTGCCAGGCGCGCACCAGGTGGTCGCTGGCGGCCTTGCTGGCCGAGTACGGGCTGTTGGGCTCGTAGAGGTGGTCTTCGGTGAAGGCCGGTGCCGCAGGCGCCAGGCTGCCGTAGACCTCGTCGGTGGACACATGCAGGAAGCGGAAGGCCGCCTTGGCCTCGGCATCCAGCGCGCTCCAGTAGCCACGCACGGCTTCGAGCAGGCGGAAGGTGCCGACCACGTTGGTCTGGATGAAGTCCTCGGGGCCATGGATGGAGCGGTCCACATGGCTCTCGGCCGCGAAGTTGACCACGGCGCGCGGCCTGTGCTCGGCCAGCAGACGGGCCAGGGTCTGGCCGTCGCCGATGTCGGCCTGCACGAAGACATGGCGCGCATCGCCTTGCAGGCTCTCCAGGCTTTTGAGGTTGCCGGCGTAGGTGAGCTTGTCCACGTTGAGCACCGGCTCATCGCCGGCAGCCAGCCAGTCCAGCACGAAATTGGCGCCGATGAAGCCAGCGCCGCCTGTGACAAGAATCATGGTTCAACCTTGCAAAATTTCATTGTTCTTGGGGCGGGGATCCGGCAGCAGCATGGGGTGCTGCCTCCCGCCCAGCCTGGGCATTGTCGGCGCTCACCAGTAAAAAAGCCCGCAGGAGGCGGGCTTTTTCCTTCAGGACACGCCTTTTACACACCAGGGCGTGTTCACTGGCCCTGCCAGCGGCGCAGCACCAGCGAGGCGTTCGTGCCACCGAAGCCGAAGCTGTTGGACAGCACGGTGTTCAGTCGCGCATCGCGCGTGCGGGTGACCAGGGGCATGTCGCCCAATGCCGGATCGGGCGTGTCCACGTTGACCGAGCCTGCGATGAAGCCCTTGTTCATCATGATCATGCAGTAGATGGCTTCCTGCACGCCGGTCGCGCCCAGCGAGTGGCCGGTCAGCGACTTGGTGGAGGAGAACGGCGGCATCTGGTCGCCGAACAGGGCGCGCATGGCGCGCACTTCCTGCATGTCGCCCACAGGCGTGGAGGTGCCGTGGGTGTTGATGTAGTCCACGCCGCCTTCGATGCCTTCAAGGGCCTGCTGCATGCAGGCGATGGCTCCGTCGCCCGAGGGCGCGACCATGTCCTCGCCATCGCTGGTGGCGCCAAAGCCCACGACTTCGGCCAGGATGTTCGCACCCCGGGCCTGGGCGTGCTCCAGGCTTTCCAGCACCACGGCACCGCCGCCGCCTGCGATCACGAAACCGTCGCGGTTGGCGTCATAGGCGCGCGAAGCCTTTTCGGGCTGGTCGTTGTGCTTGCTGGACATGGCACCCATGCCGTCGAACAGCAGGGCCATGCCCCAGGACAGCTCTTCGCCGCCACCGGCAAACATCACGTCCTGCATGCCCCAGGCAATCTGCTGTGCCGCAGCACCGATGCAGTGCGCCGAGGTGGAGCAGGCCGAGGTGATGGAGTAGTTGATGCCCTTGACCTTGAAATTGGTCGCCAGGCAGGCAGACACCGTGGAGCTCATGCAGCGCGTGACCTGGTAGGGACCGACGCGGCGAATGCCCTTCTCGCGCAATGTGTCAGCCGCCTCGATCTGGTTGGCCGGCGAGCCGCCGCCCGAGCCCATGATCAGGCCCGTGCGCGGATGGCTGACTTGCTCGGGAGCCAGGCCGGCCTGGGCGATGGCATCTTCCAGCGCGATCTGCGCATAGGCAGCGGCATCGCCCATGAAGCGCAGCTGCTTGCGATCGATCCGTGCCTCGACGTCGATCTCCGGCACACCGGCCACCTGGCTGCGCATGCCCAGTTCGGTGAACTTCGGCATGGCCTTGATGCCCGTGCGGCCCTCGCGCAGCGAGGTCTCCACGGTATCGAGGTCGTTGCCGATGCACGAGACAATGCCCGCGCCGGTGATGACTACGCGACGTTTGGTCATGCTGCCGTTCCCTGGCCTTCACCCTCGCGCAGGAACAGACCCACGCGCAGGTCATTGGCCACGTAGATTTCCTTGCCATCGGCCAGCAGGCGTGCATCGCCGATGGCCATGTTGAGCTTGCGCTTGATCACGCGCTTGATGTTGATTTCGTAGGTCACCAGCTTGACGTCAGGACCCACTTCGCCAGTGAACTTGACCTCGCCGGCGCCCAGGGCGCGGCCGCGGCCGGGAAGGCGCAGCCAGGTCAGGTAAAAGCCGATCAACTGCCACATGGCGTCCAGGCCCAGGCAGCCGGGCATGACGGGATCGCCCCGGAAATGGCAATCGAAGAACCAGAGATCAGGCTTGATGTCGAGCTCGGCGACGATCTTGCCCAGGCCGTGGGCGCCACCATCGGTGTCGATGTGCGTGATGCGGTCGAACATCAACATGGGAGGCAGGGGAAGACGTCCGCTGTCTGCGGAAAACAGCTTGCCTTCGCCCGAAGCGATCAGTTGCTCATACGAAAAAGAATCGGCCATTGTCTAACTTGCTCCACGGCGGCACTGACGCCACCTCTATCTCTGAATGGGTGCGGCCCGCAGCGGACCATGCAGCCGCGCATTATCGGGGTTGAACGTTGCCAGACTGCAACAAAACCCCGAGGCCGCATCAAAACTCTGCCACAAAAGCCACGCCGACCCAGGTCGCGGGCCTTGGCTACAGCCCCTGGACCGGCCGCTTGCGGCGCCTGATCCACGCCACCGCCAGCACCGCCAAGGCAGCCAGGCACAGCGGCACCAGTCCTGCCGCGTGCACCCAGCGCGCGAATGGCGTCAAGGCCTCGCGCCCCTGCACGCTGGCCTGCAGCACGGCACGCTCGTAAGGCACCAGCGCCTGCGTGACCACACCCCGGTGGTCGATGGCAACCGTGGCGCCGGTGTTGGTGGCGCGCAGCATGGGGCGCTCGAATTCCAGCGCGCGCATGCGGCTGATGGCCAGATGCTGGTCGATGGCCACGCTGTCGCCAAACCATCCGATGTTGCTGAAATTCACCAGCACCGTCGGCGCCGTCGCCGCGTTGCCAAAATGCGCCCCCAGCTCCTCGCCAAACAAATCCTCGTAACAGATGTTGGGCGACAGACGCTCGCCGGCCCAGGCCATGGAGGGCTGGCCCAGCGCGCCGCGGTTGAAGTCGCCCAGCGGTATGTTCATCATCTGCGTGAACCAGCGGAACAGCGGCGGGATGAACTCCCCGAAGGGCACCAGATGGTGCTTGTCGTATTGGTAGTCCTGGATCTGGCCGGGCTGCCAGCCCACGACCGAGTTCGTGTAGCCGGCCTCTTCCGACCCCAGGGGAATGCCCAGCAGCGCTGCCTGCCGGCCGTCCTTCTTCAGATACGGTTCGCGCAGCAGGTCCAGGTATTCCTCGGGCAGTTGCTGGGGCAGCAGGGGTACGGCCGTCTCAGGCGCCACGACCAGTTGTGCGGTGGCCGCGCGCAGCTCGCGCCCGTACCAGCCCAGCGCCAGCGGAATGCCGCTGCCGGCCTCGAATTTCTCATCCTGCGGGATATTGCCCTGCAGCAAGGCCACGCTCAGCGCCGGCCGTTCGGCCGACGGTGCATTGATGGCGGCATCGCGAAGCCACCACAGCCCGCCCCAGGCCAGGACCAGCGCCGCTGCAGCGGCCACCAGGCGGACGGGCCGGAGACCCTGTCTGTCCAGCAAGGCAGCCAGCCCATACGCCAGCCAGGCCGCCACGGCGCCCGTGCCATAGACGCCAATCCAGCGCGGCAGCACGGACAAGGGGCCTTCCACATGGGCATAACCGCCCGCGCCCCAGGGAAAGCCGGTCCACAGCCAGCCACGCGCCAGCTCGGCCAGCAGCCAGACGGCGGAAAACAGCAGCGCGCCACCCGCCGCACCAGCAGGGCGCAGCCTTTGCCAGCCCCAGGCGGCCACCGCGTAGTAGCTGCCCAGAAACGCCGCAAGCGCCAGCACGGCGGCAACGGCCAGCGGCGCAGGCAGGCCGCCGTAGACATGCATGGAGATGAACAACCACCAGAAGGTGGCCACCAGCCAGGCCGTGGCGAAGAGCATGGCACGCCCTGCCGCCTGGGCCGGACGCTGCGCCGTCTGCAGGGCACGCGCCAGCACGGCCAGCGACAGAATCTGCAGCCACCACAGCGGGCGGCCATAGCCGCCGATGAGGCTCAGCGGCCCGTCACCTTGCCCGCGCGCCCAGGGCCAAGCCAGTGACAGGGCCTGCGCTGCACCGGCCACAAGCAGCAGCATGCCCTGGGCGAACCGGCCCATGCGCCGGCCGTCTTGCGAGAAAGCGGAAGAACTGGACAGGGGCATCGGCCGGTTGTGCGCAAAAAGAGGTAGGTCTCGGGTGAGAGAGGTCCAGCCAAGGGCAGGTTCAGGCGCAGCCTCAGCTGCGCAGCAGGCTGTCGGCGGCGGGATCGCGCACCACCTTGAACCAGCGCACGGCGCCGCCCTTGGTGTGCAGCACGGTGAATTCCAGGCCCGCCAGATGGATCTGCTCGCCGCGCTTGGGCACATGGCCCATTTCGTGGGCGATCAGGCCGCCGATGGTGTCGAACTCATCGTCGGGATCGCGGGCATGCAGGGCGACCTCGAAGGTCTCGTTCACATGCTCGATGGTGGTGTCGCCCGCCACGCGGTAGCTGTTGTCGGCCAGGGCGAAGATATCGCCCTCGTCCTCGGGGATGTCGAACTCGTCCTCGATCTCGCCGACGATTTCCTCCAGCACGTCCTCTATGGTCACAAGGCCCGCCACGCGGCCGAACTCGTCGATGACCACGGCGAGGTGGTTGCGGTTGCCCCGGAATTCGCGCAGCAGATCGTTCAGGCCCTTGCTCTCCGGCACGAAGGCGGCGGGGCGCAGCAGGGCGCGGATGTTCAGGTCCGGCGAACGCTGCAGCTTGAGCAGGTCCTTGGCCAGCAGGATGCCGATGATGTTCTCGCGCTCGCCCTGGTAGACCGGGAAGCGCGAATGGGCCGTGGTGATGACCTGGTGCAGCAATTCATCGAACGGCGCGTCGATGTTGACCAGGTCCATGCGAGGGGCTGCGACCATGACGTCGCCGGCCGTCATGTCGGCCATGCGGATCACGCGTTCGAGCATGACGCGCGACTCGGGGCCGATGACCTGATTGTCCTCGGCGTCGGCCAGGGTCTCGATCAGCTCGTCGGGAGAGTCGGGGGCCGGGTGAATGAACTCGGCCACCTTTTGCAGGAAGCTTCGCTTGCTTTCCTTCTCGGAAGAGCGCGCAGGATGGGGGTCGGACACTGTCTTGGAGTGCAGGACGTGCGGTAGTGAAACAAGCTGCAAGGATAGCGGATTGCTCCGTCACCCCTGCATGCGCTGCGCCAATTCCCTTGCGGCGTTTTGCGCTTATTCGCCGGCCTGGTGGCGGCCATCCTGCACGCCACGGCGGATTTCCTGCACGTCGGCCAGGAAATCCCAAAACTGCTTGGCCTGCTTCTTGAACTGGTAGTCCACCTCGCCGATGTGCTCGGTCATCAGAGACGCCATGTGCGTGTCGATGCCGGCGGGCGGCAGTTGCAGGTAGGCCTCGGATTCGGAGCCATCGCGCTTGATGGTGGCGCCGGCCTTGCGCGCAATCCTGAGCATGGCCGTGTTCTCCGACAGCGCGTGGATGAACATCATGGACACGCCCTTGGTGCGTGCATGGATCACGGCGCGGTTGAACAGGCGCCCGCCATAGCCACGGCCACGTGCCTGCTTGAGCACGGAGACGCCGAATTCGGCGCAGCTCTTGTGCTCGGGATGCGAGGCAAAGGCCAGGTGCGCCATGGCGATCAGTTCGAGACGGCGGTTGTAGATGCCGAAGATGTCATCGCGCTCGAAGTCGAGCTGCATGGCATAGCGGCGGACCTGCTCGTCGCTGGCGGCATAGCCGAAGCGCAGGTAGCGGTCACCTTCATCGAGCTTGAGCAAATGCGCCACCACGCGCTCGCGGTGGGACGGGCCCAGCGAGCGAATGGGCACCATGGACGCGGAGCGCCCATCGGGACGGTGCGGCTGGCCTGCGCTCGCACGCAACATGTCCCGGCCGGCCTGCCAGGACGCCTTCAACCAGTCTTTGGATGCATTCATGGCTCAAATATAGGTAAAAACCCGATGTCGAGCAACGGAGATATTGCAATGCAACAAAACCGTAAGGTTTTGGCATGCAAACCAATTTCCCTCCCTGCACTTCTCGACGGCCAGGCCCTGTCCGAGCCTTCGTGGCTACAGAGGCACCGCCGTGGTCACCTTCACCCGGTCCATCACGAAGCTGGTCTTGCAGTCCTGCACGCTGGGGTGCTTGAGCAAGGTGTCCATGACGAAGCGCGTGTAGTGCTGCATATCGGCCACGACCACGCGCATCAGGTAGTCCATTTCGCCGGTCAGTGACACGCATTCCACCACCTCGGGCCAAGTCTGCACGCTGGCGCGGAACACGTCCATGGGGTTGCGCTTGCTGGTCTCGGTGTACTTTTCCAGGCGCACGTTGAGATAGGCGGTCAGCCCCAGGCCCACCGTCTCGGGCTGGACCAGGGCCACGTAGCGATCGATCACACCGCCGTCTTCCAGGCGCTTGACCCGGCGCAGCACGGCGCTGGGAGACAGGCCGACCTGCTCCCCGATGACGTCATAGGTTTCCCGGCCGTTGGCCTGCAGGCGGCGCAAAATGGCCCGATCCAGTTTGTCGATGTTGTGCGTGGCGCTCATGGCGGTGGACTCGTAAATAAGTACGGATTTCTTCAGGGTTAACCCGAATTAACCAGTTAAATTGCGATAAACGAAAGAATTCCGCAATTTTCATGCATTTCGCATTTTCCCTCCACGGGCAAACGGCAAAAAGCTGAAGCCCCTCCCGCCTACAGTGACAGCACCGATCGAGAAGACGCAGGCGCCGGCCATGGCGCCCGTCCGACTGTCCTGCACTGAACTGGCCGGAGATCCCCATGAATGCCCCGCTGAACCAGGCTGCCGCCCAGGCCTGCGCGCAAACAGCCAAGCGCCAACGGGACATGCATCGTCCACGCCTTCCGGCCTGCCCACGCTGCCTATACTGCGGGGATCGCCTCCATTTCGCTTCACGCCATGACGCCCCGCCACGACGCCAACCGCGCCATGTCACGCCATGCCCGAGCGCCTGCGCCAGCCGGCCCGCAGCCGTCGGCCCGGTTGGCGCGGCGCAGCCTGCTGGCAGCACTGGCCGCCCTGCCCTGGCTGCCTGCGGCGGCGCAGGCCCAGCCGCTCTCCGCCGCCCAGACGCGCGATGCGAAGTCCGACTCCCTGACCCTGATCGTTCCCTATGCGGCCGGCGGCCCGCTGGACCGCACGGCACGGCCGCTGGTCGAGGCCAGCACCGCGAAACTGGGAGCCATCCAAATCCTCTATGTGCCGGGCGACGGCGGCGCCAAGGGCTCCAACATGGTCGCCCAGGCCACCGCCCAGGACCGCTTGCTGCTGATGGGCGCGGCCGCCACCCATGCCGTGCTGCCCTGGCTGCAGCCCCAGCTGGGCTACGACCCGCTGCGCGACTTCCAGCCGCTGGTGCTGGTGGCGCGCATGCCCAATGTGCTGGTCATGCGCAGCGATCTGGCACGCCAGTGGCGCATACGCACGCCGCTGGACCTGCAGCGCTTTCTTGCCAAGCACCGCCAGCCGCTGCGCTATGCCTCGGGCGGGCCGGGCAGCAGCGGCCACCTGTCGGGCGAGATGTACCAGATGCTCACGCGGCTGCCGCTGCTGCACCTGCCCTTCGGTGGCACGCAGCCGGCACTGTCGGCCCTGCTCGACGGATCGGCCGACCTGCTGTTCGACAGCCTGGCGTCTTCGCTGCCGCACATCCGCGCAGGGCGGCTGCAGGCCCTGGCCGTGACCACGCTGGAGCGCGCGCCCCTGCTGCCCGAGGTGCCCAGCCTCAACGACACGGTGCAGGGCTTCAACATGGCCAACTGGTTCGGCCTGTTTGCGCCGGCCAGCTGGCCCGCGGAACAGGCGCAGCGCCATGCCGCCGCGTTCTCGCAGGCCATGCGCAGCCGCCCGGTGCAGGACACCCTGTCCGCCATGGGCGTGCTGCCCGAAGAACTGCAACTGCAGGAGTTCGCGCGCTTTGTGCGTTCCGAGCACAGCAAATACGGCCTGCTGGTACAGGCCGCCCGAATCCGCCAGCTCTGAGCCGCGCAGGTGCCTTGCCTGCCCCCGGCCCGGGGCGGCAATGACAAGATCCTTGGAGAGCACCATGATGAGCACCGCAGCGACCCCCACCTCGTCCCACGCCCCCGCCCACTCCGGACTCGATCA
>NZ_JACVUR010000057.1:0-33683 GCF_016516495.1 Delftia sp. S65 | reverse complement strand
GCCCCAGACACCCACCCCTCGCCGCAACAGCTCGCCCAAGCCGGCGAATACGGCAGGCCTGCAGGCGGCAGGGCAGGGGGCTGCAACAGACAACGCGCCGCCGGCGCCGCTTCCCCCCACTGATCCCACGCCGCCGGCAGATCAGCCGGCCGCCGCTGGCGACGGCGTGGCGACTGGCGAGGCGGCGGGCACGCAAGAGGGCGGGGCAGCGCCAGTGGATGGGACGGCAGCTCAAGAGCCCGCCAAGGAGTGAGCATGCCCAAGCCGCTGGTAAGCCTGGAGCAGGCAAAGGACCATCTCAGGGTGGTGTCCAGCCTGGAAGACGCTGACATTCAGCTCAAGCTGTCGGCGGCAACGGGAATGGCTGTCAGCTACCTGGACCGAGGAGTTTTCGCAGACCAGGCGGATCTTGATGAGGCCTTGGCCGCTGACACAGCCGGCCCGCTGCCAATGGTGTGCACGGACATGGTTCGCGCGGGCATCCTGCTGATCCTGGGCGACCTGTACACCAACCGTGAAGAGGTGGTCACGGGGACCATCGCAACACGGTTGCCCACGGGCGCCCGCGCATGTTTGCGGCCGTTGCGGCGCATGGGGTGCTGACATGCAGGCCGGCAAGCTCAATGAGCGGATCACTCTGCAGCGCCTGGACATGGGCCAGGACAGCAGCGGCGGCATGGTGCGGCAGTGGGTGGATCTGGCAAAGGATCTGCCCGCCAGCCGGCGCGATTTCTCGGGCTCGGAGCGCCCCGCCACCGGCGCCGCTGGCGGCATCGTGGCAGTGGCGCGTACCGAGTTCACGATTCGCTGGATGCCCGGCATCGACGCCACCATGCGGGTGCTGCATGAGGGCGAGTGTCACAACATCCAGCACGTCAACAACTTCGCAGGCCGGCGCGAATCGCTGATCCTGACCTGTGAAACGGGAGTCAACGATGGCTGACAAACCCGAGATCACAGGCGTGCCCGACCTGACTGCAGCCTTCCGCGAAGTCCGCGAGGACATGGCGCAAAAGGTCTCGCGTCGCATGGTGGTCGCTGGCGGCAAGGTGATCACCAACCGTGCCAAAGCGATTGCCAAGGCAAACGGATCGGTGATCACCGGCGCCATGGTCGAAAACATCGCCATCAAGCGCGAGCCTAACGCCCCGGACGGAACGGCGCAGTACCACATCGGTGTGCGTCACGGCCGCGACCAGACCAAGCGCGTACAGGCCAAGGGGCAAAAGCGCCTGGTCGTGAGCCGGGGTCGCATCAAGGTGCGGCGCGACAACGATCCGTTCTATTGGCGCTGGGTGGAAACCGGCCGCCGTGTGGTGCCTGCATCCGTCAAGTCCGGTGTCACGACATACACACAGCGGCTGCGCAATGGCCGCGTGGTGGTGCGCTCGCGCAAGTACGAGGCCACAAGCCTGCGTGCTCGCCGGCGTGCTGCATCGCAGGGCGTGGTCGGCCGCAAACCGTTCATCGAACCCGCGCTGCAGCAGGAGCGTGACAACGCCATCACGGCCATGGACCAAGCGCTGCAGCGCTATCTGGCGAGCGAAAGAAAGAAGGGAGGCGCATGACTGCAGCTCCGAGCATCCATCAGCGTCTGCTGCCTGCTCTCAAAGCGGTGCTGGCGAATACCTGGTGGAAAGAACTGTCAGTTCGCCCGACCTGGCCGGCGGCTGTTTTCAGCGTCGAGACGGCGCCGGAACCCGGCTGGTGCGCCGGCGGCGGCTATGACGCCCACGACGCCACGGTGATCGTGCTCAGCCGCAGCGCGGTCGAGCTGGACACCCTGCTGCCGACCAGCGGCGGCGGCAGCGTGCGCGCGGCTGTCGAGGCCATGGAGCACTACCAATGGGAAGTGGGCTGCGAGGACGCGGACTATGAGGACGATCCGCAGGTCTATGCCCGCGCCCTGATCGTGCGCTTGCGCACGCCCCGATTCACCACAGCAAAGGACACGCCATGACGGCAAAGAAAGACAAGGACGAGGCAGTGCACACGTCTGCACCGGCCCCGCAGAGCACCAAGCCGGCCAAGCCCGCGCACCACCAGGCCACCGTGCTGCCGCCCCGGGATGAGTTCCACGGCAAGGCCGGCCGCTACGTGCGCGACCCTGCGACCGGCCTGCGCGTGCCGCAACCCTGAGCGCTGGCTCCATCCCTCAAACTCTGAAAGGAACCCCCATGGCAAAGTCCATGAAACAGATGCTGCTGCTGGCGATGGTCCAGACGGCGGCGGGCACTGCGGCCACGCCCACGGCGGCGGCCAATGCCATCCTGTGCCGCGCGCTGATGCCCGAGCCGATCACGGCCGAGCAGGTGGCGCGTGATCTGATCCGCCCCTACAAGGGCAACAGTGGCAAGCTCACGGCCGGCGAGCATCGCAAGCTGACGTGCGAAGTGGAAATCGCGGGCAGCGGCACCGCAGGCGTGGCGCCTGCATACGGCCCCCTGCTGCAGGCTTGCGGATTCGCGGAAACCACCACGGTTGGCACCGATGTGCAGTACACGCTGGTGAGCGGCGGTGAGCCGCTCTTGACGCTGTATGGCTATCTGGATGGCACGCTGTTCAAGATCGTGGACGCCAAGGGCACGGTCAGCTTCGAGCTGAACCCCAAGGGCATCCCAGTGATGAAATTCGAGTTCCTGGGCGCTTACTCCAAGCCGGAGGAGGGCGCCATGCCCACGGGCGTGGACTACTCGAAGTTCATGCAGCCCAAGGTCGTTGGCAAGACCAACACGCCCACGCTCACCATCTTCGGCCACAGCGCCTGCACCAGTGCGTTTTCGGTCAACCTGGCCAATCAGTTGAATTGGCGCGAGCTGATCAACTGCGCAGGAGCGGCCAGCCCCGACCGGCAGCCCACAGGCTCCATCACGATGGAATTCCCCAAGGTCACGACCAAGGACTGGACCGAGATCGTGCGCAACAGCGAGCGCGGCCCGGCCGTGATCGTCCACGGCGTGGACCCCGGCAACATCGTGGAGCTGCAGATGCCCAACATCCAGCCCGGCCCGTTCACGCTCAGCGATGACCAGGGCGTGGCAATGATGGCCCTGCCGTTCGACCTGGTGCCCATCGTCGGCGATGACGAATTGGTGCTGATCGTGCGCTGACGTGTTTTCCTTTCCCCTGTCGCCAGAGGCCGCCTTGTGCGGCCTTTTGCTTTTGGTGTTCGCACGGGCCGCCGTGCGCCGCCGCATTCGCTTCCTTTTTTAGTAACTCAGGAGTTCATCCATGTTCAATCTCACCCCCTCGGAAACCTTCAAGGAAACCGTAAAGATTCAGGTCAAGACCGAAAGCGGCTCTTGGCGCGAAGAGTCTTTCACGGCGATTTTCCTGCGCTCCGATGAAGAGCGCCGCCAGGAACTGCACAACAAGCCCTTTGCGGAAGTCGTGGAGGAATTCCTGGTGGGCTGGGAAATGAAGGATCTGCAGCGCATGCCCGTCGAGTTCACCCCGGACAACAAGGCCGCGTTCATGCGCCTGCCCGCCGCCGTGCGTGAAACGGCCATCACTTACCTGCGCACCAACGCGGGCGCCAAAGAAAAAAACTGATCGAGGCCGCGCGCTGGTGGGTGGGCATTCGCCCCTCGCCGGTCGATCCCTTCGCGCCGCAGGAATCCATGCTGGATGCAATGCGCGCGATGGGGGCACCGGCCGAGGACATCGAGCGCGTGGCACAGGCCATTGCCGAGCAGCGCGCGGCCGTCGAGCAGCCCCCCGAGGAATTCGGGATCTACCGGGATAACTGGCCTGTCGTTACAGCCTGGCGGTCCCTGGAAACGCAGTGGCATTACGCCGGCGTGGATGGCATTCCAAAGGGCCTGAACTACGCCTGCGCTTTGGCCTGGCTGGACATGTTCGTGCCCCAGCGGCAGCGCCGCAAGGTGATGGTGGGCCTGATGGTCATGGAGCGCGGCGCGCTTGCGGCCATGAATGAAATCCGAGAACAAAGCAAGGAGGACTAGCAATGTCTGCATTGGGATCGCTGGTCGTCAAACTCGCGCTGGAGTATGCGCAATTCAGCCAGGGGCTGCAGTCCTCTGAGCAGGACGTGAAGCAGCATGCCAAGCGCGTGCAGGATGCCTATGACAACATGGCCGCCGGCGTGTCGGCCCGCATGGACAGCCTCAAGGGCGCCGTGCTGGGTGCCATTGGCGGCGCGATCAGCGTGGTCGGGATCACCTCGGCCATCGCCAAGATCAAGCAGGAGACCATCGACGCCGAAAAGGAGCAGACCCAGCTCGCGGCCGCGATCAAGTCCACAGGTGGCGCAGCTGGCTGGAGCGTGGAACGGCTCAACGCCATGGCCGACAGCATGGAAAAGACCAGCACTTTCAGTGCCGGTCAGATCAACCAGGCGCAGACCCGCATGCTCAGCTATGCGGGGGTGGTGGGCGAGCAGTTCCCGCGTGCCATGCAGGCTGTGATCGACATGTCCGAGCGCATGGGCTACGAGGTCACTGCCTCGGCCGAGACCATCGGCAAGGCGCTGGACGTGCCCAGCGAAGGGCTGACGGCGCTGTCAAAGCAGGGCTTTCGGTTCACCGATGCGCAAAAGGAGCTGGTCAAGCAATTCGAGCGCACGGGCCAGACGGCCAAGGCGCAGGACATCATCCTGCAGGCCCTGGAGTCCAGCTATGGCGGAGCGGCCCAGGCCGCCAGGGACACGCTGGGCGGTTCGCTGACGGCTGTTGGCAACACCATCAACAGCCTCATGACGGCGGACAGCGCGAGCCTGCCAGGCCTGCGCGATAGCGTCGAAGGGCTCAACAGCACGCTCAACAGCGATGACGTGCGCAACGGCTTCCAGACCCTGATCAGCGGGCTGATCGATGTGGGCAGCTTTGCCGCCAGCAGCATGGCTGGCATCGTCAAGCTGGGCCAGGCCGTGGCCGAGCACAAGGGCGAAATCGGCGTGGTGCTGGGCATGATTGCCGGCACGGCCACGGCGGCCGGGGCGCTGCAGGTTGCCAATGCCATCGGCGCCGCTGGCGGGGTGTGGGGGGCATTGACCAAGGTGCGCGGCGCGGTGATCGCGCTGAGCCTCGCCCTCGCGGCGAACCCGGCCACCCTGGTGTTGCTGGGCATTGGTGCGGCCACGGGCGCGGCCATTGCATCGAACCTGGGCGACCCAGTGGGTGACAGGCTCAGCAAGGAAATCGAATTCCAGACCGAGCGCCTGGCTCAGGCCGAGGCTCTGCTTGCGCGCGCTGGTGGCCCCAAGGGGCAGATGACGGCCAAGCTTGAAGAGCGCATTGCCGGCATCAAGAGCCATCTGGATGTCCTGCGAACCGCCGCCGGCGCGGCAAAGCCAGCCGTTGAGGAGGTGGCTACTCAGGTTGCCGGTGTGGCGGCTGCCGCCAACAGCACGCAGATCCCGCTGGGCCAGTCCGAAGACTGGATCAAGAAATACGGCACGGCGGCGCAGAAAGCCGCGCTGGAAGTCGAGGAATGGAAACGCAAGCTCGGCTCTGCATTCACGCCCGAGATGCAGCGCCAGGTCGAAGAGACCTATGCCAAGCAGGATGCGGGGGCCAAGGCCAGCGCGCAGTCGGCCAAGCAGCTGCAAACCAGCTACGACAACCTGCTGCAGTCCATCGCAGAGAAGACGGCAGAGCAGCGACAGGAATTGTCCAGCGGCGAAGCCTTGACCGAGTCCGACAAGATCCGCATCAAGTTCAATGAGGATCTGAAAGACAGCCTCAAGGGCCTGACAGCCGCCCAGCGCGCCAACGTGCTGGCCAAGATCGACACGCTGGCGGCGCTGGAGAAGGAAAACGAGGCCGCGAAGAAGGCAAAGAAGGCCGCCGAGGAAGAGCGCAAGTACCGCCAGGAATGGCTTGGCGTACAGGCCAAGACCGTCGAAGAGCTGGAGGCCGGCAACAGGTCCCTGCGCGAAGAGATTGAGCTGATCGGCCTGAGCGCTGACCAGCAGCGGGCGGTCCTTGAGCTGCGGCAACTGGCTGTGATCCTGTCCAAGGAACAGCAGCTGGCCGAGATGGAGCGTGCTGCTGCCTTGACCGGCACCATGACGGCCGAGCATGCGCTGCTGCAGCAGGAAATCACCCTGCTGCGCGAGCGCCTGGCCCTGACCTCCCAGAAGGACGGGAAAGAGGCCGCTGCCAAGGCTTCGGCCGCCAGCGTGACCGAATGGCAAAAGGGCGTGGACCAGATCGGCCAAAGCCTCACGGACCAGCTGATGGCTGGGGGCCGGTCGTTCGGCGACTACCTCAAGAACCTGGCGCGGACGTTGATCCTGCGGCCGCTCATCATGCCGATGGTGCAGCCTGTGGCCGCCTATGCGGCGAACATGCTGGGCCTGTCCGATGGCGGCGGCGCGCAGGGCAATGCGCTGGCGGGCGTCAAGAGCCTGACAGACATCTGGTCGTCGTTCTCCGGGGGCAGTTCGGGCTTTGTCGCGTCGGGCGTGATCGGCCTGGGCAAGCTCATGGGCAGCAGCTTCCTGGGTGAATTGGGCGCGGGCATCGCTGCAGGCGGGCAACTCGGCATTGGTGGCGTTGCGTCTCTGTGGGGGTCGGCCAGCGGTACAACTGCTGCGGGCATGGGTCTGGGTGCTGCATTGCCCTACATCGGCGCAGTGGTTGCGGTTATCTCGCTTCTGAAAAGTGGCATGTTCGGCTCGCGCGGCGCCAATCACACGGGTGCGGCCTACAGCACCACGGGGGCCAGCAATGACGAAGCGGCTGCCATGCTTTTCGGGCGTGCAGCTGGCGACTGGTACGACGATCTGACAAAACGCGGTAACAAGGAACTTGGCACACAGTTGGGCACCACGGTGGATTCGCTGGTAGCGGTCTACAAGTCGCTTGCCAAGTACGCTGGTGATAGCGCGCGTGAGATTGACATCATCGCGGGCTTTGCGACGAATCCTAAATATGGCGATGAAGATTCGTACGGATATTTCAAGCTGATAGACAAGATCACAGGGGAGGTTCTCACCAGCTATGCGAAACGGGATGGCGGGCTTGGCACTGATCCCGAGAAAGCATGGACTCAGTTCGTAGCCGACATGGGTGGTGCCCTTGTGGGTGAGCTGAAAAAGGCTGACCTACCGGCATGGATGCGCGATGTCTTTGATGAGCTGGGCGACGACATCACGCTGGACAGCTTCAACGCGATGCTGCAAAAGGTCCAGCTCACGGCCACGGCGGTGGAGGGCTGGACAAACAACATCGTCAACTTCGGCGAGATGGGCGACAAGGCAATTGCCAAGCTCATCAAGGACATGGGGGGCATCGAAAACGCGATAGCGGGCATCGACGCCTTCTATGCCGGCTTCTACACGGAAAGCGAACGGGTCGAGAACGCCGCGAAGGTGCTGGACAAGTCGCTGAAGGATCTGAAGCTGGACATTGACCCGCGCCAGGGCCAGGCCGCGAAAGAGCAGTTCCGCAAACTGATCGAAGCGGCGATGGCCGCCGGCGATGTCGAGCTGCTCGCCAAGCTGCTGCCCATGGCTCAGATGTTCAGCGAGGTGGCCGACGCTGCTGGCCGCGTGCTGGATGGTTTGAAGGAGGACCGCTCCAAGCTGGAAGCCGAGTACCTGCGCGCGGCGGGCCAGACGGACAAGTACCGCGAGGCCTTGCGCAAGCTGGCGACCGAAGGCATGACCGAGGCCGAGCGCGCCGCGTGGGATTACAACGAAGCGCTGCGAGCGGAGATTGCCGCACGCAACCAGCAGCAGGACCTGGAGCGCCAATGGCTGGAGTTGTCTGGAGACACAGCCGAACTGCGGCGCCGCGAACTGGCTGCACTGGACCCGAGCAACCGCGAATTGCAGCAGCGCATATGGGCGCTGGAAGATGAGCGGGAGGCCGCAGCCGCGGCCGCTGAAAAAACGCGGGAGGCTGCGGCTGCTGCAAAGGCTGCGTCGGACACGGCTTATGACCTGTTCCGCCGTGCGTACCAACGCGACCGCGATGCGCTGCAGGACCAGGCGGCAACGCTGCAAAGCACCATCAGTGCGATCAGCTCGGCCGTGGGCATGCTCAACAGCACGGCCAATGACCTGTGGGGCAGCGTGGACAGCACACGGCAACTGCTGGCAGCGCAGGGGATGGTCTACATCGAGAGCGCGCTGGCGGGCATGCGCGCTGGGGCTTCGGTCACGGACTACGCAGGCCTGCAGGACGCCATCGGGGCGGCGCGCAACGGCATCACCAGCGGGGAATACACCAGCGAGTTTGAACGCCGGCGCGACACCAAGGTGCTGGCGGGCCAACTGGCCGAGATGGGCGAGATTGCCGGCATACAACTGTCGTTTGAAGAGCGGCAACTGAAGGCGGTGCAGACCCAGATCGAGCAACTGGATGTGTTGGCCAAGACCGCAGACGAACTCGTCAACGGAACGGCCGCGCTCAGCGACACGGTGCGCGGGTACTTCGACAAGCTGCTGGCGACGCTTGGCACGACAAAGCCGAGCACGCCGGGCAAGCAGCCTGGCAAAGACGACGACGGCCCAGTGTGGGGGCCTGGAGGCGGTAGTACCACTCCCGTGGTCTCCAAGTATTCGCGGCCGCGCATTGATGGCTCTGGCGGCACCTGGTACGAACCTGTTGTGGACCCCGGGACGGTCGGCAAGCTGGACGGCCTGTATGGCAAGTACCACGCCTTCGACGGCACGGGTGACATCAACGGTCTTATGCAGACCATGCGGGACGCCGGTGCCACGCTCCAAGACATGGAAGCCTTGAGCGGGTTCTACGCGCGCGATTGGGCCGAGGTCGAAAAGACTACCGGCATCAAGCTGCCCGCGTTCGACATCGGCACCAACTACGTCCCGTTCGACATGCCGGCCATCGTGCATGCGGGCGAACGCATCGTGCCTGCGGCCGACAACCGCAGGCTGATGGCTGCGCTCGACGGTGCTGGAGGCCCTGCAGGCGGGGCAGTGCTGGAGGTGCTGCAAGCGGTGCGCCAAGGGATCGATGCCATGCGCGAAGCGGCCGAAGCAACCGCAGAAAACACGAGCGTGCTGCCCGATTACACGGACCAGCGCGACCGCGTGAGCGGCGGCGGAAATGCCGACTACGTGGTGATTGCCAATGTGGAAGAGGTGGCCGAAGGGCTGGCGAAGGTATTGGAGAAAGGAACGGCATGAACATACTTTTGCCCATCACGATCACGGAAGCCATGATTGCGGCCGGGACCACCATCCCGGCCGTCGATGCGGGCATGGGGGAGGTGGCGTGGGTGGCCGGCGACTATGCGCTCGGCGCCCGCCTCACCTACAAGGGCTGGACCTGGCAGTGCACCAAAGCCATTGCCGGTGCTCCCGTCAATGCCTACACGCCCGACGATCCGCGCGCATCGCAGCACTGGGAAAAGGACGAGAACTCACCCACTAATCGAATGGCGCCGTTTGACGAATATGTCTTCACGGCAGCCAAGCAGCGCGGGGGTCTCAAGTACGTCTTGACGCCCCCGTTTTTCAATGGTGTGGCGATGTACGGGGTGGAGGCGGACCAGACCGATATCAAGGTCTATGAGCCAAGTGCTGCACCTGGTGCGCCGCCCATTCACTCGCATGGGCAGACCATGTGGGAACAGGCGTTCGGCGAGTGGGAATACCTGTTCGGGAATCTCGACAAGACCAACAAATACACGGGCTCGGGTTATCCAATCCGGCCCGTGTCTTCGTTGGAAATCACGCTGAGTCGCAGCGATCCGCAGGCAATGGCCGAGCTGGGCTATCTCAGCATCGGCCAATGGCAGCAACTGCTTGCGCCGCTGTCGGACAAGGGCGGCACGGAGTTTGGCGCGGAAGTCTCGCCCAAGCGCTACGGCCTCTGGAAAGCCAATGGTGACGGCACCTATCTGCGGCAGAAAGGCCGCGTGGCCAAGCTCATCACCGCGTCGGTGCTGATCAATGCCAAGGACGCCCCGCGTGTCTCGCGGCTGCTGGAAAAGATCATCGATATCCCCGTCGCGGTCGAAGCCAGCGATCTGCCGCAGTACGGCCATATCTCAACGGTGGGTTTCGTCACCGGCACGGTGCGTGCAGAGCGCGCCACTTACGCAAGAGTCAATATCAAAGTAGAGGGCAACGTATGAGCCTGATCCCTGAAATCCCGGCAGCACCCTTTGTGCCGCTGTATCCGGCCCTGGGGAGCCTGAATTTCAACCAGGAGGCCTATGCCTATGGCACGGCCATGCCTGGCGTGACCACGCGGCTGCGGGAGATTTCGGCCGCATGCCGTGAGTGTGCCCTTGCCGCCCGTGAAGATGCGATGTCGGCCGAGTCCTCGCGCATGCTGTCAGCGCAGCAGGCTGACCAGGCCATGAGCTACCGCAACCAGGCTGCGAACTCAGCAACGGCTGCAGCTGGTAGCGCGTCAACGGCCAGCACCCATGCAAGCAACGCTGTGGGGGCTTACACGCAGATGCAGGCCCTGTATCTGGGTGCGAAGACCTCCAACCCGGTCAAGGATAACCAGGGCAATGCCTTGCAGCTCGGCGCTTGGTACACCTATGTGGGCACTGACCCAGATCTTAAGGGCGTGTGGCTGTGGTGGGACGGCACAGGCTGGAACCCCGGGATCGGGCCTGTGATCGGCACGCTGATGCCTAAATCGGGCGGCAAGTTCACCGGCTACGCGTCGGGGCCAGGGGGGGCGACTGGAGAACAGTTCCCGCAAGCGCAGGAAGTCATACCTCGTGTGAGCATGCAGCCGTCTGGGAAGAGTTTGCGCACGATCGTGACCTCAGGCTTCCATCGCCTGGACACGTATTCAGACGGGCCACCTGGTGTCGATCTCTCCTATGGCCAGCTCGTGGTCTCCAGGGGCGGCGACACCGCTTTCCAGTTGGGCGTGCCCTACACCGAGGTGGGCGGCCCTTTGGTGTTCCGGCGTGGCAATCCGACCGAAGCGGGCGGCGCAGGTAGCTATGGGCCCTGGCAGCAACTGCTCAGTTCCCTGTGGTTTGTCGAGAACGTGAAGGCGAGCACGGTCCCCGCTGGCACAGGCTCGTACGCCGTGAATCCAGGGGAGGGAAGCGTGCACTACGTCGTCATCAATGGGGCAGTGACCTTCAATTTGCCTGCTCAAGGCCGCCAACTCGGGGACCAGGTCACATTGAGAGTTTTCAGCAGCGGCGCAGTGCGCCCGATTTCGTTCTCGGCAAATGTGCGCATGCCCAGCGGTCAGTCCTTCCCCACGTATGCCGCCGACCAGGTCGTGACCTTGGTTCTCTTTTACGGTCGGCAGAACGTCTGGGACTGCTTCTTTGCAGGAGTGCACTCGGCATGACATCCAGATGGCTTATGGCATGCGGACCCCGCATGACGCGCATCGTGATCTCGGCAAGTGTGCGCGCCCCAGACATCCGTGCCTTGGCGTTGGCCGCTGGCTGGAGTGGCTCCGGCCTGATCGAGTTGACGATCAATCCTGGTGTGGACGTGGCGTCGATGAACATTGCCGTGGCAAGCATTCCGCACGACGTGCTCACCATCTTGACCAGCGGGCGGATCGGAGGGGTAGTGAATGGAGGCACCGCCTTGAAAACCACATCCCGGATTCGCATCGAGAACAACGGCACGATGTTCGGCGGCGGCGGTTCGGGCGGCACAGGGCAAACCGTTGACGTTTGGTACAACGTCAACGAAGCAGCGACCGTAGGCTGGGGCGGCAACGGTGGCTCGGGTGCAGGCTTCACTTCGTCCGGCAATGTGGCCATGCTCGGAGCCACAAGCGGCCAGTCGGGTAGCTCCGCAACCTATTCGGGGCCAGTATTTGCACCAGACACTGCTCCTACCGCTTATGGCGGTTCGGGAGGCGCTGGTGGCCCCATTGGCGGCGCGGGCGGCCAGGGGACTTACGGCAGCTATTCAGGGACTGCGCGCAAGACCGCCACCTCCGGCCCATCGGTTGGCAACCTCGCGGGGCCTTATATCGACGGCAACGCCTTGGTTACTTGGATCAAGCTCGGCACTGTGCTCGGGAGGGCAATCTAATGAGAATCATCGATACAGAGACCGGTGAGTATCCGGTGGACATGACTGTCGTGCATGAGCGCCATCCGCGCACTTTAATGCCCCAGTACCTGCCTCGCTATGCCGAGGTGCGGGACACCCCATTGCCGGAATACGACCCAGAAACCCAAAAAACCATCGAAGTCGATCCAGCTGTGGAGGACGGCCTATATGCCCGGCAGTGGCTCGTTACTCCACTGTCTGAGCAAGAACTTGCAGCGATAGCGGCAGCCCGGGCGCGGGCAGAGCAAGAGGCGCGAGATGCCGCGCGGGTCAGCGTTACGAAGCGCCAGGCCCTGCTCGCGCTGTTTGATCTCAAAGGCATCAAGGAAGACGCGATCTTGGCGGCTATCGATGCCATCCCTGATGAGCACACCAGATATCGCATGCTCGTGGACTGGAGAGCTGAATCAATAGAGAGCGACAGCCCCACTGTGCTGCTGCTTGCCAGCGCGCTCAACATCATGGCTGATCTGCCTACGCTCTTCGAGTATGCCGAGGCCATGTAGCCGCCGCACCACCCCAACCACAACCCGCTTCGGCGGGTTTTTTCATGCCCGGAGGAGGGCACATGGACAACAACTGGTTCGATCAACTTCTACCCAAAGTGCCGGGGATTCTCGGTAGTGCAGGAGCGCTTATGTGGATGCAAGGTACATGGCCCCGTAAGGGCGCAATGCTGGTGCTCGGGATCGCAGCGAGCAACTACGGTACGCCTGACTTCGTGGTGGCGACAGGCCTTTCTGAGGGGCTCGCCGGCTTCGTCGTCGGCATGTTCTCGATGACTGCGGCCGACTGGGTGTTCCGGGCGTGGGATCAGTTCGCACTCGGTCCGTTGCTCAATGAGTGGGCGCGCAAGCGCCTGGGCCTGCCACCAAAGGATGGGGGCGCTGTATGACCTCGCATTTCAGCTTGGCCGAACTCACGGCCAGCGCCACGGCACAGCGCCAGGGCCTGGACAACACGCCCACGCCCGAGGCCCTGCAGCGCCTGGCGCTCACGGCCGCGATGCTGGAGCGCGTGCGCGCGCACCTGGGCGTGCCTATCATCGTGACCAGCGGCTACCGCTCGCGCGCTGTCAATGCAGCCGTAGGCGGTGTCACCAGCAGCGATCACGCGATAGGCGCGGCCGCTGACATCGTGGCACCCAAATTCGGCGCGCCCTATGCCGTGGCCAAGACTCTGGCGCCCCACGTCAACGCGCTGGGCATCGGGCAAATCATCTATGAGAGCGTGGGCGGCAAGCACTGGGTGCACCTGTCCACGCGCACGCCGGACAAGCCAGTGAACCGGGTGATCACTGTCAGCGGCAAAAGCACGCTGGTGGGTATTCAGGAGGTCTAGATGCTGGCCCTCTTCAAATCCCGCGCCTGGCAACTCCTGGCCCTGGTGCTGGCCGCGCTGCTGCTTTGGCAGAGCATCGGCCATCTGCTCGCTTTGCGCGCGGCCGACAAGGCCCGCGCCGACCTGGCTACCGAACGCGCGACCGCCGCTGCAGCGGCCGCCGAAACCTCCGAGCGCTATCGAAAACTGGAAGGCACCTACCGTGAAAACCTCGACACCATCACCCGCGAGTCTGGCAAGGCACAAGCCCGCGCTGTTGCTGACGCTGACGCTGCCCGCGCTGCTGCTGGCCGGCTGCGCGGCGACCTCGCCGACTACCTCACCGCCCATCGTGCGGCCGCTAATGCTCGCGCCGCTGCCGGACAGTGCGCGGCAGAAACCAGCCCCCTCGATCTGCTTGCCGAGCTGCAGCGCCGCGCTGACGAGCGAGCGGGAGAGCTGGCGCGCATTGCTGATGATGCGCGCGTTCGAGGAGGCTTCTGCGAGCACGCCCACGACGCAGCGCGGGCCGTGAGCAAGGCAACTGATTTCTCGCCGTGAGATACTTATGACTTACGTAGATTGGTCTTGCACTCTTTTCGTTATCTGGGCGATGTGGAAATTGAACTGAGGGTGTTGCTGAATGTCCTTGTGATCTCTGCCTGATTCCTTTAACATGTTGCGATGTATTAGGTGATTTTATACAAAATTAAATGCACTAGTTAGTAGCGCTTGTCTTGGTAATTTATGATTAATTTGTGAAAATCATCTATAGCTAAAAGAAAAGCGCGGGGTGAGATTTTTGTGAACTAATGGTTTATTCCGTTGCACTCATTAATTAGTATAAAATGTATAAAAATTGGATATTAAGAGAGGCCTTGCCAACATATGGCTTGGTTTTGATGGGTATTTATTTGAGTGGAGTGCATGGAGAGCCGACATTGCTGGCGGCGTTAGTCCAGTCGCTAGTTGGTACGGACTATGTTGCAACATCCTTTGCATTTATGTTTGCAATGACTATTGCCGCGCCTTCTAGTAGAAGGCGTGGGGATAATTTTCCATTGCTTATAGTGTTCATGGCGATTACAGCGATTTTTTTGCAATTATGAAGTTGCAGCCTATTGCGACATATAATACCTTGGCGGAGTTTGATGCCAAGAATCATATGACAATGTGCCTTTATTCGTTCTATTCTTTGGTTTCAGTTTCGCTTACTGTATATTTGATCAGAGAATTTGGAAAGGTGCGGTCATGAGCCTGGATGTATTCTTGATAATACAATGGGGTGTTGCCATATTATCTGTCGTGTCGACGATTTTTTCTATATATTATTTCAAATTTCGCAATAATAAAAATATAGCGCATTATATCCCTGCGACAGATTTGGAGTTGAATGTTTACAAGAACAGGGTAAATTTTAATACTTCTGTTTATAATAAATTGGAGTATCAAAAGGCTTTGAATAAAGGGGATGCTGATGCCAACCCTATCCATTATGGATCCGATATGCAGATTGAAAAATTAGAAAACTTAGAGTTGAAATCGATTCAATTTACAAATGAAGATGTTTCTAGAATTCTAGGTAAAAAGCAAGGTGCGACTTATGGGGCCGATAGGTAGTGTCAAGGGATTTTATGACTAAAAATGCATCTGATGTTTTGTCTGTGATAAGTAATTATCTTGATGAGCGGAAATTTGCTTATACCGTACCTCCAGATATTAATGCAATTGTATTGGGGTTCTCGGGTAAAGTTTATAAGTATGACACAATATTTATTGTTGGAGATACTTTTGTTACATATCAAGTGCGATTGCCGTTTGCAATACAAGAGGAGAAATTTGATAGGCTTTTAAGGAAGGCCAACGAATTTTCTATTAAAAATCCGGTTTGCGGTGTAGAGATTTTGTCGAATCTCGGTCCAATTAGCATTAAAACTGGAACTAGGCTTGGTAATGAACTTCCTTCATTTGAAATTATTGAAGCCATGATGTTCTCTGCTTTTCAGCTTGCCGAGGAGTCTGTGCAGGATTTTTTTAATATTCTTAATTCTTAGCAGGATTCTTTAGATTGAGTTTATTATTTTTAATAAGATAGTCGATAATTTTAAATACTTTCAATGGCAAATTATCTATTTGTAATTGCTTTTATTTAAAAGGAATGAGGTCTGCTCGCCAGTTATCCAGTTGCCCTGACGATCTATGGTTAGTAGTCTGGCTACGCCTCCACGCGCGCGCAGAACCAAATCAATCTTGTAGTCACGTTCGGATGCCTCGAGATCTGGATTCACTCCGCGCGCGTACACCACAATTCGTTCGAACGTGTCCGCCACCAGTTGGCGGGCCAGCAGCCTGGGCTCAATCTCTTGCGCTTCCACGCCCACTGCCAGCGCCCGCCAAGCAGCATCGGCTCCAGAGATGTTTGTGCGCGCCGCGCCTGCTAGTTCCATTTCGGCCGCCTGTAGCCTGGCTTGTGCAGCGGCCAGGTCAACCTCCAACTGGCGAGCGCGCCGTGCGAACACTGCCGGCGTCCCTTCGTCGGCGCTTGCCAGCATCGCATCGGTGAGCTTGTCGAGCTGGGCGCTGATCTGGTCCACCTCCTGACGTGCCGCCGCCACCTGGGCGCGCGGCACCTGGCTGCGGTCTGCCCCGTACAGTGCCTGCAGGTTCACGATGTCACTGCAATAGGACATGATGGCGCGCTCTACCGGCGCCACGCTGGTGCTCCCAAACACTGCGCATCCACCGCCATAGGCAGCTGCCGAAGCGCAGAGCAGTCGCCGGTATCCATCCCGAATGCGCCCATCGGGCAGGCGCTTCTTTGTGGCCAGGTGCTGGCCCGACATGGGCCGGCCGCAGTACCCGCACACGGTAATGCCGAGGCCGGTGATGATGTGGGGCAGATCGCCCTTCACCCGCCGGCGGCCACTTTGCGCGGCTACCCGCTGCAGCTCAGTCCACTCATCTGCACTCAGGACGGCGGGATAGTAGTCCTTGAGCTGGTATTCCTCGCCATCAAGGCTCACGGGCTTGATGCCCGCGAGCTGGGGCATCTTGATGATGCGGTAGACCTGGGTTGTGACGTTGACCTTCGTTGTTGAGTACAGCCGCAAACCTTCGGCATCGAGCCGCTGCACGATGCCTTTACCCCCGTGCCCTTGCGTGTACAGCTCAACGGCCCTACGCACGGCCGCTGCACGCTCGGGGTCGATCTCCCATCCCGTTTCAGTCTCCTTGATCCATTCTGGATCATGTCCCTGGCGCACACGTCCCCGGTACGTACCGTTCTGCCATCCCTCGCACAGGCGCCTGATGCTGGCTTTCACGCGCTTGCTCTTCGTGTCGCTTTCTTCATGCGCGCGAATCATCACCAGCAGGCTGTAGACCAGATCCATGGGGTTTTCTTTCAGCCGGGCGCGGCTGTAGGCCTTTCCGTCGCTCGCTGTGACCACGGTGATGCCCGCATTTACAATCTGGGCCAGTTGCGCCTGAGCCTGGATGGGCTCTGCGCGAGAGAGGCGGTCCAGCCCCTCCACGATCAGCACAGATCCATGCGGTACACGTCCGTCCTCCACGGCCCGCAGGAACACCCCGAGCGCACCACTTTTTATGTGCTGCTGGTGGTAAGCGCTCAGGCCCTCGTCGCGGAGGGTCAGGCTGCTGTCAAGCTGCAGGCCGTGCTCTGAGGCCCATTTTTCCGCGTATGCCAGCTGCCTGTCCGTGCTGCTCCCCGTTGACTGCTTGGGGTCCGAGAACCGCAGGTAGCTATAGACAAGACCTTTAGAAGTTTTTCCCATGAATGAAACTGCTGTCAAAGTGGATCGGCTGCCCCGTATAGGTATGGTATCCCTCGGGTGCCCCAAGGCACTCACGGACTCCGAACTCATCCTTACCCAGCTCAGCGCCGAGGGCTACCAGACCTCCAAGACCTTCGAGGGCGCTGACCTGGTGATCGTCAACACCTGCGGCTTCATCGATGACGCCGTGCGCGAGAGCCTGGACACCATTGGCGAGGCGCTGGCCGAGAACGGCAAGGTCATCGTCACGGGCTGCCTGGGTGCCAAGGCGGGCAAGGATGGCGGCAACCTGATCCAGGAAGTGCATCCCAGCGTGCTGGCCGTGACCGGTCCGCACGCCACGCAGGAGGTGATGAATGCCGTCCACACCCATCTGCCCAAGCCGCACGATCCCTTCATCGACCTGGTGCCGGGCGCCTTTGGTGAGGCGGGCATCAAGCTCACGCCCAGGCACTACGCCTACCTGAAGATTTCCGAGGGCTGCAACCACCGCTGCACCTTCTGCATCATCCCTTCCATGCGCGGCGACCTGGTTTCGCGTCCGGTGGGCGATGTGCTCAAGGAGGCGCGTGCGCTGTTCGAGGGCGGCGTCAAGGAACTGCTGGTGATCAGCCAGGACACCTCGGCCTATGGCGTGGACGTGAAGTACCGCACGGGCTTCTGGGACGGAAAACCGGTCAAGACGCGCATGCTCGAACTGGTGCAGACGCTGGCCGAGATCGCCGAGCCCTATGGCGCCTGGGTGCGCCTGCACTATGTCTACCCGTACCCCAGCGTGGACGAGATCATTCCGTTCATGGCCACGGGCCGCGTGCTGCCCTATCTGGACGTGCCTTTCCAGCACAGCCATCCCGATGTCTTGAAGCGCATGAAGCGCCCCGCCAACGGCGAGAGGAACCTGGAGCGCCTGCAGCGCTGGCGTGAGATCTGCCCGGATCTGGTGATCCGCTCCACCTTCATCGCGGGCTTCCCCGGCGAGACGGAGCAGGAGTTCGAGCACCTGCTGCAGTTCCTGCGCGAGGCGCAGATCGACCGCGCGGGCTGCTTTGCCTACAGCCCGGTCGAAGGCGCTGCCGCCAACGAGATTCCCGGCATGCTGCCCCTGGAAGTGCGTGAGGAGCGCCGTGCGCGCTTCATGGCCGTGGCTGAAGAGGTTTCCACTGCGCGCCTGCAAAAGCGCGTGGGCCAGACCATGCAGGTGCTGGTGGACAAGTCCGTGGGCCTGGGCAAGAAGGGTGGCGTGGGCCGCAGCTATGCCGATGCGCCCGAGATCGATGGCCTGGTGCACCTGCTGCCGCCCGAGAAGGCCAGCAAGACCTACAAGGTGGGCGACTTCGTGAAGGCGCGCATCGTGGGCACGCAGGGCCACGACCTGGTGGGCCAGCCCGTGTAAGGCCTGCGTTCGCATCCCTGAAAAGCGGGCAAGGTTTTCCTTGCCCGCTTTTTTTGTCCTTGATGGTCCAAGGCCTGATTTTGATCAAGGGGTTCAGGTCGCTTCGCTGAAATGCTGTACCTACTTTGACGCAAAGAAAGGATGGCGCGAATGAACAGGACCATGAAGGCCGCCGTGGTGCGGGAGTTTGGCAAGCCGCTCACCATCGAGGAAGTCCCGGTGCCCAGGCCCGATCCCGGCCATGTGCTGGTGAAGATCGAGGCCTGCGGCGTCTGCCATACCGACCTGCATGCGGCTCAGGGCGACTGGCCCGTCAAGCCCAATCCGCCTTTCATCCCAGGCCATGAAGGCGTGGGCTATGTGGCCGCCGTGGGTGCAGGCGTCACCCATGTGAAGGAGGGCGACCGCGTCGGCATTCCCTGGCTGTACACGGCCTGCGGCCATTGCGAGCATTGCCTGGGCGGCTGGGAGACGCTGTGCGAGCAGCAAAAGAACACCGGCTACTCCGTCAACGGCGGCTTTGCGCAGTACGCGCTGGCCGATGCCAACTTCGTGGGCCTGCTGCCCGGCAGCGTGGACCTGATCGAGATCGCTCCCGTGCTGTGCGCGGGCGTCACCGTCTACAAGGGCCTGAAGGTCACCGACACCAAACCCGGCAACTGGGTGGTGATCTCGGGCATCGGCGGCCTGGGCCACATGGCCGTGCAATATGCCAAGGCCATGGGCCTGAACGTGGCGGCGGTGGATGTGGATGACGACAAGCTGGCGCTGGCCAGGCGCCTGGGCGCACAGGTCACGGTCAACGCCATGACCACGGACCCTGCGGCCTACCTGAAAAAGGAGATCGGCGGCGCACACGGCGCCCTGGTGACGGCGGTATCGCCCAAGGCCTTCGAGCAGGCGCTGGGCATGGTGCGGCGCGGCGGCACGGTGTCGCTCAACGGCCTGCCGCCAGGCAGCTTTCCGCTGCCCATCTTCAACATGGTGCTCAGCGGCGTGACGGTGCGCGGCTCCATCGTGGGCACGCGGCTGGACCTGCAGGAGTCGCTGGACTTCGCGGCCATGGGCAAGGTCAAGGCCACCGTGTCCACCGACCGGCTGGAGAACATCAACGACATCTTCGCGCGCATGCATGAAGGCAAGATCGAAGGGCGCGTGGTGCTGGACCTGAACGCCTGACGCCTTGCCCACCCCAAAAAAACAGGCTTCCCTCGGGAAGCCTGTTTTGCATGGCGCACGCCTTACACCTAAACCATGCGGCGGATGGGGCGCTTCTTCCAGACCAGCTTGTAGTAGGCGGTCTGAAGGCACAGCGTCAGGGTGTAGGACAGCGGAAGCGCCATCCAGATCCCCATCAGCCCGAAGCTGCGGCTCAGCCACCAGGCCATGGGCAGCTCCAGCACGGCGAGCACCGTGATGGTGATGGCCGTGGGAATGACCACATCGCCGCTGGCACGCATGATGGACGACAGGGCAATGAAGCAGCCCAGCAGCAGGCCGCTCCACAGCACGATGTACAGCAGCTCGATGGCCAGCACCAGCACCTGCTCGTCGGTGATGAACATGCCCAGCAGCGGCCGTGCGAACAGGCTGCCGATCAGGGCCAGGGCGGCGCCCAATGCCAGGTTCATGCGGATGGCCGTGGCCGTGATGGCTCCCAGGCGCTCGCTGCGGCCCGCGCCGATGGCCTGGGCTCCGAGGATGGAGGCCGTGATGGCGACCGAGATCACGGGAAACTGCGCAAACGAGTTGATCTGGTTGACCGCGCCATAGGCGGCCGTGGCGCTGGAGCCGAAGCCGTTGACCAGCGACACGACGACCAGCCCGGCCATGGACGAGGCAATCATCTGCACGCCCGTGGGAATGCCCACGCGCAGGATGCTCTTGAGCAGGGTCCGGTCAATGCGCATCGCCTTCCACAGCGCGGCATTGGGCGCCAGCGGGCTGCCGATGCGGCGCAGCCGCCAGCCCAGCCAGGCCAGCGCCAGGGTGAAGCCCAGGATCATGGACACGCCCGCGCTGGCCACGCCCAGGCGCGGCAGGCCGGCCCAGCCCGCGATCAGCGCCGGGGTGCAGGCCAGGCCCGTGCCCGTGGAGATCAGCAGGGCCAGCATGGGCGAGACCGTGTCGCCCACGCCGCGCAGCAGCGAGGTGGCCAGCAGGAACACGAACAGCCCCGGCATGCCCAGCAGCACGATGCGCGAGTACAGCGTGGCCTGCTCCATGATGTCGGGCGGCGTGCCCAGCAACCGCATCAGCGGCTCGGTGAACAGCCCGCCGAACAGGGCCACGATGGCGCCAAACAGCAGTCCTATGCACATGGCTGTGCCCGCAATCGCGCGCAGCTTGTCATGCATGCGCGCGCCGTAGGCCTGGCCGATCAGCACCGAGGAGCCCGCGCCCAGGCCGATCACGAAGGCGATGAAGAGGAACATCACCGGAAAAAAGGCCGCGACGGCGGCCAGCGCCTGCACGCCCAGCATCTGGCCGATGAAGACGCTGTTGATGGTGCCCGACAGCGATTGCAGGATGTTGGCCAGCACCATGGGGCCCAGGAACACCAGAAAGGTGCGCCACAACGGCTGGCTGCCGGTAATGGGCGGCCCGCCGGGGCTGGATGCGGCAGGCGCGGCGGCCTGGGGCAGGGGTTCGGTTGGTTTCGTCATGTTGTGTCTGGTAATGCGACGAGAAAAGCAGTGAGGTCGGGCCGGGTCAGGTCTTCAGTCCTGGGCTGGCGCCGCAGGTGAGTCCGCCCACACGGGGCCGCCCAGTTGCTGCAGATAGCTTCGCACATCCTCGGGCCAGGTGGCGGTGTGCTGTGCAAAGGCTTCGGCCTGGCGTGCAAACAGGGCGCGGCTGGCGTCCTCGAAATGGGGCAGGTCGCCCGCCATCTCGCTCATGAAGCGGTAGACGGCTTCGGTGGCGGCGCGCACGGCATCCTGTGCGGCGTGCTTGCCGCGCGCCTCCTCGATCAGCCTGCGCAGTGCGCCGGAGGCGCCGCCGGGCTGGCGGTTGAGCCATTCCCAGTGGCGCGGCAGCAAGGTCACCTCGCGCGCCACCACGCCCAGCTTGGGGCGGCCCACGCTGCGGGGCGCGGCGGCTTCGGCGGGGGCAGGCGCTGAGGCCAGCTCGCTGCGCCAGTCCAGGTCCAGCCGCATGCCGCTGTGGTCGTCGAACACCCACAGCGGCGGTGCGGATCCGCTGCCGTGGGCCTGTTGTTCATGGCTTTGCAGGAACTGCAGGACGGCCGGCCTGCCGGCCTGCAGCAGCCGGCTGTGGCCCTGGAAGATGGTGTAGCTGGGGGCAAGCTCGGCAGCCGCTGCGCTGGATTTGGTAGTCATGGCGCAGATATTAGCCGGGTAAAAATATCAAGTCAATTAAACCCGGGTTAAATTTTGTTGATCGTCCGGCATGCCGCCAAAGAAAAAGCCCCTGGCAGAGACTGCCAGGGGCTTCGCAGAGGGAACTGCAAGCGTTGTTTAGACGCGCTTGCGGTACTCGCCCGTGCGGGTGTCGATTTCGATCTTGTCGCCCTGGCTCACGAACAGGGGCACGGGCACTTCGAAGCCGGTGGCAATCTTGGCAGGCTTGAGCACCTTGCCCGATGTGTCGCCCTTGACGGCGGGTTCGGTCCAGGTGATTTCGCGTTCCACGGAAGTGGGCAGTTCGCAGGAGATGGCCTTGCCGTCGTAGAACACGACTTCGGCTTCCATGCCGTCTTCCAGGTAGTTGATGGCGTCACCCATGTTGGTGGCTTCCACTTCGTACTGGTTGAAGTCGGCATCCATCCACACGTACATCGGATCGGCGAAGTAGGAGTAGGTGCACTCCTTCTTGTCCAGGATCACGTTGTCGATCTTGTCGTCGGCCTTGAAGACGACTTCGGTGCCCATGTTGCCCAGCAGGGACTTGAGCTTCATGCGGACGGTGGCGGCGCCGCGGCCACCGCGAGCGTATTCGGTCTTCAGGACGATCATCGGGTCCTTGCCGTGCATGATCACGTTGCCGGCGCGGATTTCTTGAGCGATTTTCATAGCTTGCTTGGCTGAGGTTGAGCCGCTCAACAGGGCAGGCAAGCGAAGTCGCTGGGACGGTGCGCCTGCCGCAGTTCCGCGGCGGGTGCAACCCTGGTTGGTCTATGGCGGCCGGCTGGCGGTCGCCCGCAGCGGCGCCTCCAGGGAGGCAAAACGTGCATTCTAGCTTTTTTCGGTCACGAAAGCTTGTAGCTGCTCAATCAATGGGGTCTGTTGCAGCAGCCGCAGGCGTCCCGCCTGCACGCATTCCTGCCATTGCTGCAGCAGCGCAGGCGTGATTGCGGGCAGGGTGCTTGCCGGTGCCATGCCGTTCCAGGCATGGTGGAAGGCGCGCAGGCTGGCTGGTGCCTGCAGCCAGTCAAGAAAGGCGTTGAGCTTGTCGTGATGGGCGTCGTCGTGCTGGGGATAGATGTGCCAGACCAGCGGCTGGCCCGCCCACAGTGCGCGTACCAGCGAATCCTCGCCGCGCACCAGGTTCAGGTCGCAGGCCCAGAGCATTTCATCAAACTGAGGTTGGGGGCAGGGCTGCAGCGCATGCCGGGTCACCGCGCCTTGTTCCGTGGCGGGCACGCTGGCCATGGCCTGTTGCACGGTGGCGGCTGCGCGCCCCGGGGTCACCAGCAAATGCGTGGCCTGCGGCGCAGGGGGCGCTGCATGCAGTTGGGCCAGCCATTGAGGCAGGGCAGGGGGCTCGTAGCAGAACAGCGAGATGGCGCAATCGCTGGTGCCTATGCCATGGCGTGTGCGCCAGGCCTGCCGGCCCTCGGAAGCAAAAGCTGCCTGGCGCGCGGCCAGGTCCGGCTCGCGCAGCAGGCCGCCCGTGGCGGCCGTGAAGCCCGGGTAGAAGAACCAGCGGGTCAACCCCGCAGCCGGCCCCGACATCAGCGGCGAGGGCAGGCGGTGGCAGCGCTCCACATAGTCCTCGGCCGACAGGTATTCGAGGTTGATCCACAGCGGTGCCCGGCGCGCGATGGCCGCCAGAAAGGGCGGCGGGATCTCGCAGCCGAAGGCCTCGATGACCACATCGCCCACGGCCTGCGGGACGTCCTGTGCCTGCGTGGGCCAGCCGTGCACGCTGAGGCCGGCCGGGTGGAGCCGCGGAGCCATCCAGGCCAGGGCGCTGGCGTCGTCCATCCACAGCCGCACGCGCTGGCCGCGTGAGGCCAGGTCGGCCGCCGCGCGCCAGCACACGCCGATGTCGCCAAAGTTGTCTATGACCTGGCAGAAGATGTCCCAGGTCCGTGCAACGGCCTGCTCTGGCAGAGGGGCCGGGGGGGTGGGTTTGAAGGCAAGCATGGGGATCAGGGTTCGCACAGGTGTTCGACCAGCAACTGCGCCACGGGCGGCAGTGCCTCTTGCGAGCGCACGCACAGCATCAGCTGGCGCTCGGCCCAGGGCTCGTCCAGCGCAATGCAGCGCAGCGGCAGGGCGCCCAGGTACAGGCGTGCGCTGCCTTCGGGCAGGATGCCGACGCCCAGGCCCGAGGCCACCATCAGGCACAGCGCGTCATAGCCCGTGACCTTCATGCGCAGCCGGGGCTGCAGGCCCAGGTCGGCCGCGGCGCGCGTGATCTGGTGGTTGAGCGCGCTGCCGGCGTGCATGCCCACCAGGTCATGGTCCAGCACCTGGGCCAGCCGCAGCGAGCGCCGCCGTACCAGCGCATGGCCCTGGGGCACGATGACGATGAGGCGGTCGCGCCGGTACGGGCGCAGGCGAATCTTCTCTCCATAGCTGCCCTGGTTGAGGATGCCGATGTCGGCCTCGTTGTCGGCCACGGCGCGCGCGATGTCGCTGCTCACCCGCTCCTGCAGGCGCACGTCCACATGCGGATGCTGGTCCAGGAAGCGCTGCAGCTGGGAGGGCAGGAACTGCGTGATGGCCGAGATGTTGGCCATCACGCGCACATGGCCGCGCAGGCCGCTGCCGTACTCGCGCATCTGCTCGCCGATGCCGTCCAGGTCGTTGAGCACGCCACGCGCCATGTTCAGCAGTGCATAGGCGGCGGCCGTGGGCACGCTGCCGCGGTTGCTGCGCGTGAACAGCTCCACCTGCAGCTGGCTCTCCAGCTCGGCCAGCCGCCGGCTGGCGGCCGAGGGGGCGATGTGTTCACGTGCGGCGGCGCGGGCGATGGCGCTTTCCTCCATCACGGCCACGAACAGGCGCAGCGAAATCGGGTCGAGTTTCATGGGGTGGCGATTATCTCCCGGCCCCGCCCGGCTGGGTTCTGCCATGCCGGTTTGCGATGGCAGCGTCGCGCTTGAGCGTTTTGCAGCGCGCGCGGACGGCGGCAAGATCGGCGCCGCGGCAATGCCATCGGAGGCTGGCCGCAGGAGACAAAGAGGAAGCGCTAACCCATGACACAACAGACAAGGCAGGCACCCACACCCGGCGCGCTCAATGGCGTGCGCGTGGTCGAGATGGGGCAATTGATCGCAGGGCCGTTCTGCGGCAAGACGCTGGGCGAGTTCGGCGCCGACGTGGTCAAGATCGAGGCGCCGGGCGCGGGCGATCCGCTGCGCAACTGGCGCCTGATCAAGAACGGCACCTCGGTCTGGTGGCAGGTGCAGTCGCGCAACAAGCGCTCGGTGGCGCTGGACCTGCGCCAGCAGGAGGGCCAGGACATCGCGCGGCGCCTGATCGCCGAGGCCGATGTGCTGGTCGAGAACTTCCGCCCCGGCACGCTGGAAGGCTGGGGCATGTCGCCCGAGGAGCTGCATGCGCTCAACCCCGGCCTGGTCATCCTGCGCATCTCGGGCTACGGCCAGACCGGCCCCTACCGCGACCTGCCGGGCTTTGGCGTGATCGGCGAGGCCATGGGCGGCCTGCGCCATCTGACGGCCGAGCCGGGCCGCGTGCCGGTGCGCGTGGGCGTCTCGATTGGCGACACGCTGGCCGCGCTGCATGGCGTGATCGGCGTGATGATGGCCCTGTACCACCGCAAGGTGAACGGCGGTGCCGGCCAGGTCATCGACGTGGCCCTGCACGAGGCCGTGTTCAACGTCATGGAAAGCCTGCTGCCCGAATACAGCGCCTTTGGTGCCGTGCGCGAGGCTGCGGGCAGTGCGCTGCCGGGCATTGCGCCGTCCAACGCCTATCCCTGCCAGGACGGGTGGGTGCTGGTGGCCGGCAATGGCGACTCGATATTCAAGCGCCTGATGGCCACCATCGGCCGCCAGGACCTGGCCGACGATCCGCAACTGGCCGACAACGCGGGCCGCGTGGCGCGCATTGCCGAGATCGACGCCGTCATCGGCGGCTGGACGCGCTTGCAGAGCGTGCAGGCCGTGATGGACCAATTGGCCGCCGCGCGCGTGCCGGCCGGCAAGGTCTACACGGCCAAGGACATTGCCGAGGACCCGCACTACCGCGCCCGCGACATGATCCTCAGCCAGCACACGCGCGACGGCGACGACATCGAGGTGCCGGGCATCGTCCCCAAGCTCTCGCTCACGCCCGGCACGGTGCGCAGCAGTGCGCCCCATGTGGGCGATGACACCGATGCCGTGCTGGCCGAGGCCGGCCTCACGGCCCAACAGATTGCGCTGCTGCGCAGCAAGGGAGTGATCCAATGAATGCCGTCCACCCCACGGATGTCTGGCAGGGCGCGGGCCGCCGCGTTTTCTTCAACGAGGTCGGCACGCGTGACGGGCTGCAGATGGAGCAGGCCTTTGTCCCCACCGAGGACAAGATCGCCCTGGTCAATGCGCTGTCGCAGGCCGGCCTGTCCAAGATCGAGGTCACGGCCTTTGTCTCGCCCACGGCCATTCCCGCGCTGCGCGATGGCGAGATCGTCATGCGCGAGATAGAGCGCCGGCCCGGTACCGTCTACACGGCCCTGGTGCCCAATGCCCGCGGCGCCGAGCGCGCCATCGAGGCGCGCACGGACGAGCTCAACCTCGTCATGTCGGTCAGCGAAACCCACAACCTGTGCAACCTGCGCATGCAGCGCAGCCAGTCGTTCGCGGCGCTGGCCCAGGTCGTGGCCACGGCGCAGCAGGCGGGCGTGCCGGTCAACGTCTCGCTGTCGTGCTGCTTTGGCTGCCCCATGGAGGGCGATGTGCCGCAGCAGGAAGTCTTCGAGTGGGTGCAGCGCTTTGCCGACCTGGGCGTGCAGGGCATCACGCTGTGCGACACCACGGGCATGGCCTTCCCGACCCAGGTGCGTGCCATGGTGGCCGCCTTCCGGCAGCGCTGGCCGCAGCTGGGACTGACCCTGCACTTCCACAACACACGCGGCATGGCCCTGGGCAATGTGCTGGCCTCGATCGAGGCGGGCGGCGACCGCTTCGATGCCTCCATCGGCGGCCTGGGCGGCTGCCCCTACGCGCCCGGCGCATCGGGCAATGCCTGCACCGAGGACATCGTTCACGCGCTGCAGCTCATGGGCTACGACACCGGCGTGGACCTGGCGCAGATCGTCGCGGCCGCGCGCAGCCTGCCCGCGCTGATCGGCCATGACACGGCCAGCCAGATCGCCAAGGCCGGCGCGCGGCTGGACCTGCACCAGCCACCTGCCGACTTTGCAGCCATCCGCGAACGGGCCTTGGCCAAGGGCTGAGGCCGGCGCGCATTCTCATTCACAAGAACCGAGCAAACCAAGGAGACAAAGATGAAGAAGATTCAACGCAGACAGATCGCAGCCGTGGCCATGGCCATCGCAGGACTGGGCCTGGGCGGCACAGCCGCGCTGGCCCAGGGCGGCTACCCCGCCAAGACCATCACCATGATCGTGCCGGCCGCAGCCGGTGGCACTACCGACCTGGCGGCGCGCATGGCGGCCCAGGCGCTGGCGCCCGTCATCGGCCAGTCGGTGGTGGTGGACAACAAGGGCGGCGGCAACGGCTCCATCGCAGCCAGCCTGGTCAAGCGTGCCGAGGCCGATGGCTACACCCTGCTCATGCAGTACTCGGGCTACCACGTCATCTCGCCCCACCTGACCAAGGCCCGCATCTGGGAGCAGGGCGACTTCCAGCCCGTGGCCAATGTGCTGTCGGCGCCGCAGATCATCGTGGTGCGGTCCGAGCTGCCCGTGAAGACGCTGGCCGAACTCGTGGCCTATGCCAAGGCCAACCCCGGCAAGCTGAACTACGCCTCGTCGGGCAATGGCTCGCTGCAGCACGTGACGGGCGCCATGCTGGAGCAGCAGGCCGGCATCAAGATGGTCCACGTCCCCTACAAGGGCACCGGCCCCGCGCTGCAGGACCTGCTGGGCGGCCAGGTGGACCTGACCTTCGGCACGGCGCCGCCCTTCATGCCCCATGTGCAAAGCGGCAAGCTGCGCGTGCTGGCCGTCACCGGCACGCAGCGTCTGCCCAGCCTGCCTGATGCGCCCACTACGGCCGAGGCCGGCTATGCGGGCGTCAACGCCACCTCCTGGTTTGCCGTGTTCGCGCCCGCCGCAACGCCCAAGCCCGTGATCGACAAGCTCACGGCCGACCTCAAGAAGGTGGTGGAGAACCCGGCCTTCAAGCAAAAGGCACAGGAGCAGGGCGCCACGGCGGACTACATGAGCCCGCAGCAGCTGGGCGCCATGGTCAAGACCGAGTGGTCCAACTGGGCCCAGGTGGTCAAGTCCTCGAAGATCGAGGCCGAGTAAGAGCCCGAGGGCCCGCAGGCCCGCTGCGGCGGGCCCGGGCAGCGGCCACAATAGGCGCATGTCCGAACCCCATTCCGATGAACTGCTGGCCCAGGTGGCAGCGCTGCCGGGTCTGCCCGGCGTCTACCGCTATTTCGACGCGGCAGGCACGCTGCTGTACGTGGGCAAGGCCATCAACCTCAAGCGCCGCGTCTCCAGCTACTTCACCAAGAACCATGGCGGCACGCGCATAGGCCACATGGTGGGCAAGATCGCCCGCATGGAGACCACGGTGGTGCGCTCCGAGGCCGAGGCCCTGCTGCTCGAAAACAACCTCATCAAGACGCAGCACCCCAAGTACAACATCCTGTTTAGGGACGACAAGAGCTATCCCTACCTGAAGATTACCGGCGTGGCCGCGCGCGACGGCCAGGCTGGCGAGCCTGCCCACCAGCGCTTCGCGCGCATGGCCTACTACCGTGGTGCCGTGGACAAGCGCCACCGCTACTTCGGTCCCTATCCCAACGCCTGGGCCGTCAAGGAAAGCATTCAGTTGCTGCAGAAGGTCTTCCGGCTGCGCACCTGCGAGGACACGGTCTTTGCCAACCGCTCGCGCCCCTGCCTGCTCTACCAGATCAAGCGCTGCAGCGGCCCTTGCGTGGATCTGATCTCGCCCGAAGCCTATGCGCTGGACGTTCGCAATGCCGAGGCCATGCTGCGCGGCGAGACCCAGGAACTGCTGCGCCAGTTGGAGGCCCGCATGATGGAGCACGCCGGGCGCATGGAATACGAGCAGGCCGCCGAGGTGCGCAACCAGATGACGGCGCTGTCGCGCGTGCTGCACCAGCAGGTCATAGAAACCGCCGACGACCGCGACGTGGACATCCTCGCCGTGAAGGTGCAGGGCGGCCGCGCCTGCGTGAATCTGGCCATGGTGCGCGGCGGCCGCCACCTGGGCGACCGGCCGTACTTTCCCGCCAATCTGGGCGATGCCGCCTCGGTCTACGCCGGCGAGGAAGAGGCCAATCTTGCCGAATCCGCGCGCCCGGTCGAGGACATCGTGCTGGAGGCCTTCATCGCCCAGCACTACACCGGCGTGGCCGTGCCGCCCGTGCTCATCGTCAGCCACCCGGTGGACAAGAAGCTGCTGGCGCTGCTGAGCGAGCAAGGCGGCGTGCGCATCACCGCCGTGCAGCAGCCGCGCGAGCAGCGGCGCATCTGGCTGGAGATGGCGCAAAAGAACGCCGACATCCAGATGGCCCGCCTGCTGGCCGAAGAAGGCTCGCAGCAGGCGCGCACGCGCGCGCTGGTCGAGGCGCTGGACCTGGCCTGCGAGAACCTCGATGAACTCACCATCGAATGCTTCGACATCTCGCACACGGCGGGCGAGGCCACGCAGGCCTCCTGCGTGGTCTTCCATCACCACAAGATGCAAAGCAGCGAATACCGGCGTTTCAACATCGAAGGCATCACGGGCGGCGACGACTATGCCGCCATGCGCCAGGTGCTGACGCGCCGCTACAGCCGCGTGGCCGAAGCGCAAAGAGAGGCGGGCGGTGCCGAGCTCACGGGCAAGCAGCCGCAACTGCCGGACCTGGTGCTGGTCGACGGCGGCAAGGGCCAGGTCAGCATGGCGCGCGAAGTCTTCGAGCAGCTGGGCCTCGATGTCTCGCGCATCGTGGGCGTGGAAAAGGGCGAGGGGCGCAAGGTCGGCCTGGAAGAGCTGGTCTTTGCCGACGGGCGCGAGAAGATCTACCTGGGCTACGACTCGGCCGCGCTGATGCTGGTGGCCCAGATCCGCGACGAGGCCCACCGCTTCGCCATCACCGGCATGCGCGCGGCGCGTGCCAAGGTGCGGGTGGGCGGCGGCAAGCTCGAGGAGATTCCGGGCGTAGGCCCCAAGAAGCGCGCGCGCCTGCTGCAGCGCTTTGGCGGCGTGCGCGGCGTGTCCGAAGCCACCGTCGAGGACCTGTGCAGCGTGGACGGCATCTCGGCCGCGCTGGCTGAAGATATCTACCGTGCATTGCATTGAAATGACCGTCCCGCAGGCTGCACCGCGGGCCTTGAAACAGAACCTCAAACACCAAGGTACGTGACACAATGGCGGCCATGTTTCTCACAATCCCCACCTTGATGACCTGTACGCGGATCGTCGCGATTCCGCTGATCGTCGGGGTGTTCTACGCGCCGTTCGATGTGGCGACCCGCAACCTGGTCGCCACGGTCATGTTCATCGTCTTCGCGGCCACCGACTGGCTCGACGGCTACCTGGCGCGCAAGCTCAACCAGACATCGGCCTTCGGCGCCTTCCTCGATCCGGTGGCCGACAAGTTCCTGGTCTGCGCGTCGCTGCTGGTGCTGGTGCACCTGCAGCGCACCGATGTGTTCGTGGCCCTGATCATCATCGGCCGCGAGATCGCCATCTCGGCCCTGCGCGAGTGGATGGCGCACCTGGGCGCGGGCAAGAGCGTGGCCGTCCACATGCTGGGCAAGCTCAAGACCACGGCGCAGATGGTGGCCATTCCCTTCCTGCTGTACGACGGCCGTGTGTTCGGCATGATCGACACCGGCGTCTGGGGCCAGGTGCTGATCTGGGTGGCGGCGGTGCTCACCGTCTGGTCGATGGTGTACTACCTGCAAAAAGCCCTGCCCGAGATCCGCGCGCGGGTCACGCACTGAGGTCCTTTCCGGCCGTTCCCGGGATCCTGCGCCAGACACGTCAAACTGTCTGGCGTTGCTACTTTTTTGGAAGCATTTGAATCAGGCAGGGCAGCCGCTGCGGCGTCGTGGATGCGAAGCGGTGAGGCGCATTGCAGCACTGGCAAGGCCTGCAGCGGACAAGTCCATTGTCAACCCTTGTCAATTCGTGAAGCCGCTAGCCTGCGCCGGGCGCAAAAAACCGGCCGCAAAGCCAAAGCTGGCGCCAAAACCGCATAGAATCGTCCCCTGTCGCTGCGATGCGCAGCGTGCATTGACACCTGGAAGGTCGATGGCTTTAATTCACCGATGTCTGCCCCGAGGCAGGCGTCGAACGGCAAGCCAGATTCCGTATCCGTCGCGCCGGGTTTCTGGCCGAGCCAAGTTGGTGGCCGCAGAGACATCCCATTCACTTATTTCTCCAGAGGCATCTTGTGAATAAAACCGAACTGATTGAGCACATCGCTAACAACGCCGACATCTCCAAGGCTGCGGCTGCTCGTGCACTGGATTCCACGATTGAGGCTGTGAAGAAAACCCTCAAAAAGGGTGGTACAGTGTCGCTCGTTGGTTTTGGCACATTCGCCGTTGGTAAGCGCGCTGCTCGTACGGGCCGCAACCCCCGCACCGGCGAAACCATCAAGATCAAGGCCGCCAAGGTTCCAAAGTTCCGTCCGGGCAAGGCATTGAAAGATGCCCTGAACTGACACCAGTCAAGGTGGGGTGCTTAGCTCAGTTGGTAGAGCGGCGCCCTTACAAGGCGTAGGTCGGCGGTTCGACCCCGTCAGCACCCACCAAGAACAAAAGGCGAACGAAAGTTCGCCTTTTCTATTTCTGCCATTGAAAGACGACAGACCATGTTCGAATCCATCCGCAAGCATTCCAAGTTCGTGATGATCTTGTTGTTCTTGCTGATCATTCCCTCGTTCATCTTCGTGGGTGTGAACCAGAACTACTTCACAGAGTCCAGCGTCATCGTCGCACGTGTCGATGGTCATGAGATCAAGCAGGCCGACTGGGAGAACGCGCACCGCATGGAGAGTGATCGCCTGCGCGCCGAGAACCCCAACATCGACCCCAAGCTGCTGGACTCGCCGCAGGCGCGCTACGCCACGCTGGAGAAGATGGTGCGTGACCAGGTGCTGGCCGCTGCCGTGCAGAAGATGCATCTGGCAGCGTCCGATGCGCAACTGGTGCGCACGCTGCAGGAGATCCCCGCGATTGCCGCGCTCAAGAAGCCTGACGGCTCGATGGATGCCGAGGCCTATCGCGCCCTGGTCGGATCGCAGGGCCTGACGCCCGAAGGCTTCGAGGCCAACCTGCGCCGCGAGCTGTCCATGAACCAGGTGATGGGTGGCGTGACGGGTACGGCCTTTGCGACCGACACCCAGGTCAAGCAGGCCATCGATGCGCTGTACCAGCGCCGCGAAGTGCAGGTGGCCCGCTTTGAAGCCAGCGCCTACGCCAGCAAGGTCCAGCCCACCGAGGCAGACCTCAAGGCCTACTACGACGCTCACACCAGCCAGTTCCAGCAATCGGAGCAGGCCAAGGTGGAATACCTGCTGCTGGACGTTCCCAGCATCGAGGCCGGCATCACGCTGAGCGAAGACGATGTGCGTTCCTACTACAACCAGAACGCCGAGCGCCTGGCCGGCCCCGAAGAGCGCCGTGCCAGCCACATCCTGATCAATGCAAGCAAGGATGCGCCTGCTGCCGAGCAGGAAAAAGCCAAGGCCAAGGCCGAGGAACTGCTGGCCGAGCTGCGCAAGGACCCCAAGCGCTTCGCCGAACTGGCCAAGGCCAATTCGCAGGACGGTGGCTCCGCTGCATCGGGTGGCGATCTGGGTTACTTCGGCCGCGGTGCCATGGTCAAGCCCTTCGAGGACGCAGCCTTCGGCATGAAGGTGGGCGACATCAGCGACGTGGTGCACAGCGACTTCGGCTACCACATCATCTCGCTGGTGGACATCAAGAAGCCCAAGGCTCCGAGCTTCGAGCAGATGCGTCCCAAGCTGGAAGCCGAACTCAAGCAGCAGCAGGCCCAGCGCAAGTTCGCCGAACTGGCGGAAGGCTTCTCCAACGCGGTCTACGAGCAGTCGGACAGCCTGCAGCCCGTGGCCGAAAAGTTCAAGCTCACCGTGCAAAAGGCAGACCATGTGACGCGCCAGCCCGGCCCCAACGTCAAGGGCCCCCTGGCCAATCCCCGCTTCCTGGAAGCGTTGTTCTCCAGCGACTCGCTGAACAACAAGCGCAACACCGACGCAGTGGAGCTGGGTTCCAGCCAACTGGTGGCCGGTCGCGTGGTGGAGTACACGCCTGCCCGCACGCTGCCCATGGCCGAGGTGGGCGACAAGCTGCGCACCCTGTACGTGGCGCAAAAGTCCGCCGAACTGGCCAAGGCCGATGGCGAGGCCAAGCTTGCAGCATGGAAAACCAAGCCTGATGCGGCGCAACTGCCTGCCGCCAAGGTGATCAGCCGTGACCAGCCCGAAGGCCTGTCGCGCGAAGTGGTGGATGCCGCCCTGCGCGCACCGACCGCTCAGCTGCCTGCCTGGACGGGTGTCGACATGGGTGCCCAAGGCTATGCCGTGGTCAAGATCAACCGTATCGTCGAGCGCCCGGCCGATGATGCACAGGCTGCTGCCGCGCAGAAGCAGGACTTCCTGCGAAGCTCTGCGGTCGCAGAAGCTATGGCATACTACGAGCTTCTCAAGAAGCAGCTCAAGGTGCAGATCAAGGTCCCGCGCCCCTGATGAGAGAAATTTCTAGCAAAACAGAAATTTCAGAAATCAAGCAGTTTTTTGGAATAGAATAGCGTTCTTCTACGGTGGCTGTAGCTCAGTTGGTAGAGTCCAGGATTGTGATTCCTGTTGTC
>NZ_JACVUR010000056.1:0-33982 GCF_016516495.1 Delftia sp. S65 | reverse complement strand
GACTGCAACCCCGCAACCACCACGCCGCAGGCGCTGACATACGGGGAGTTTGCCCGGGCCTTCGCTTCGCTCGGCCCCTGGTTTGAAGCCGAACGCAGTGATGGCGCCGGCTGTTGGCTGTTGGCTACCCCTCAGCCTCCCCCCTTCTGCCCAACGCAGGTCGCCCGCAGCGAAGCGAAGGGTCGTGGGCAGTGCGGGGCGCGCTTCTTTGCTTCCTTTCTTATCGCGCGATAAGAAAGGGAGTCGGCTGCCGGGCCGAGACCCGGCCTCGAAAAACAACCACCCGGCAGGGACAAAAAAAGCAACTCAGACAGGCACCAGCCGAATCTCAGCAGCCCACCCATCCCTCTCCAACTGCCCCACCAACCCCAACTCCCAATCCAGATAAGCCCGAAACCCCGCATCCCTCAACCCCAGATCCCGATGCGCATAAGGGCTGTACCACTGGTCATCATCCCCCGTCAGCACATCCGCATCTCCCTGCCCTAAAGGTAGGCCCGCAGTAGCCCAGGCAGACGTGCCACCGACGACGGAACGCACATCGCGCCCGGTGCGCGCCGCCAGTTCGGCCGCCACGCTGCGCGCCAGCACGCCGTCCGGCGAGGTCAGCACCACGACCTGGGCCGGCGGCAGGGCCTGCACGAAGGAGGGCAGACGATCAGGCACGGCAAAGCGCGCACCGGCGATGTGCTGCTTCTCGAAGGCGGGCCGGCTGTCCACGTCGAAGACGATGGCCCGGCCTTCGCCCAGCAGTTCCTGCGCCTGCTGCACGGACAGCTGGGGCGCAGGCGCGTGGGAGGCGAGCACGCGCACGGGTTCGGCGCCGACCTCCAGGGTGGCCAGCGCGGGCGGAACGTAGGTGAAGACTTCCCAGCCCAGCTGGGCCAGCCAGGCGCCGGTGGTGAGGGCGCGCACGCCGTCCCAGTCGGCCAGCACGATGCGTGCGCCGCGCGTGGCCGCGTATTCGTCGGTGGCCTGCACGAGTTGGCCGCCCGGCGCCCAGCGCCAGCCGGGCAGGTGGCCGGCCTGGTATTCCTCGCGGGTGCGCACGTCGAAGCGGTAGAGCGTGCGTTCGGTGGCTTCGGACTCGAAGCGGGCCAGTTCGGCCGCATCAATGGATTGCACGCCTGCGCGCTGTGCCACGCTGGCTGCGCGTTCGCGTGCGGTGGCCAGGGCGACGGCGCCGGGCTCGGGCAGCGGGGTGCGGCGGCCATGGGCCAGCCTGCGGCCGGTGAGCAGCCAGTCCATGGTGCCGTTGCGCAGCGAGACGACCTGGTTGGGGATGCCGGCGTCGATCAGGGTCTGCGCGCCCACGATGGAGCGCGTGCGGCCCGCGCAGTTGACGACGACCAGGGTTTGCGGGTCCGGGGCGATTTCGCCGATGCGGTAGACCAGTTCGGCCCCCGGCACGCTGAGCGCGAAGGGCAGACTGAAGGCCGCGAATTCCTCGGGCGTGCGGCTGTCGACGACGACGATATTGTCGCCGCGCTGCACGCGCGCGCCCAGCTCGTCCGAGGTGATCCAGGGCGTGTGCTTTTCATGCTCGATGACTTCGCCAAAGGCCTTGCTGGGCACGTTGGTGCCGCTGAAGATTTCCAGCCCCTCGGCCGCCCAGCCTTCGGTGCCGCCTTCCAGCACGGAGACATTGGGCCAGCCCAGGCGCACGAGCTTGGCGGCGGCTTCATGGGCCAGCGTGCCGTCGCCATCCACCAGCACGATGCGCGTGCCGCGGCGCGGCACCAGGCGGTCGATGAGCTGCTCCAGACGCCAGGCCGGGGCGGGCGCCGCGAACAGGATGTGGCGGTGTGCGAAGACACCGGCCTCGCGCACGTCGAGCACGGCGATTTCCTCGCCGTCGGCCAGGGCCTGCCGAAGAGCGGCCGGTGTGACCAGCGCATGGCGAATGGACTTGGGCGGGCCGAAGGTGCGGAAGCTGCCGCCCTCCAGGCTCTCGAAGACCACGCGCTCGGGCATGCGCTCCAGGCCGCGCCCGTAGAAATGCAGGTGCAGGCCGGGTTCCTCGCCGATCAGCTCGATGGTGTGCACGTCGGTGGGCGTGAGCACCACCGAGGTTCCGCTGCCCACATCGACGCTGCGCCCCACCGCCAGGGTGTCGCGCAGCGGGTCGTCGGTCTTGCCGCGCGTGAAGAACACGTTGCGCTCCACGCCTTCGACGCCCGCGATGATGGCCCAGGTGGTGTGGTCATGCGGCGGCTGGGACTTGCCCGGCAGGCCGGTGGAAAGGTACAGCGCATAGCGCCCGCCCAGGTCTTCGCTGAGCCGGTAGACCTGGGCCGGGTTGCTGGCCGAGACGGGGAAGTGCGCGTGCGGGAACAGTTCGCGCTGCAGGCCCAGCGCCTCCAGCTCGCGGGCCACGGCCTGCAGTTGCTCGGGCGTGGCCCGCTCGGGATCGGGGAGCAGGTGCCGGGCCGTGGCGATGAAGCCGGTGATGGCGGCTGCGCGGCGGCTGGCCACGTCGCTGCCGCTGAAGTCGATGGAGAGGTGGGTCTGTGTCATGGGAGTGCCTGGGAGGACGTTCGCGGGAGGACACGAAGTTAGGCCTCTCCCGCCCTGGCGCCAACGACGCATTGCAGATATGGATATGAGCTTTGGGCACTGCGCGCGCATGCGTGGCGCAAGCGTGACGCACGTTGTGCGGCAGCCGCATATGCATAGCCGCAATGCTTAGTTCACGCCGCGCCAGGAGCCTCCCAGACTGCGGGCATCGACTCTCTGCACTCCGGCACTCCCATGATCCGCACCCCGTCTGCGCTGCGCGCGCTGCTGCTTCCCCTGTTCTCCGCCCTGGCCCTGCACGCGCCGGCGGCCCTGGCCTCGGCCGACAGCTTTCCGAACAAGCCGGTGCGCATCATCGTGCCCGTGGCGCCCGGGGGCAGCGCCGACAAGCTCACGCGCACGCTGGCCGACAAGCTGGCCGCGCTGTGGGGCCAGTCCGTGGTGGTGGAGAACGTGGCCGGGGCCAGCGGCACCATCGGCGCGGCCAAGGTGGCCAAGGCCGCGCCCGACGGCTACACCCTGCTGCAGCAGGGCGAGGGCCTCACACTCAACGGCCTGCTGTTCGCCCAGCTGCCCTACGACACGCAAAAGGCCTTCACGCCCATCATCAAGGCCGTGGTCAATCCGCAGGTGCTGGTGGTCAACCCCGGCACGGGCCTGAACACGCTGGGCGACTACCTGGCCCGCGCCAAGGCCAAGCCGCAGAGCATCAGCCTGGGCCTGCCCGGCAATGGCGGCATTGCCCATGTGGCGCATGAAATCCTCACGCAGGAGACGGGCGCCAAGGTCAACTACATCCCCTACCCGGGCGGTGGCCCCGCCTCGCTGGACGTGCTGGGCGGCCATACCGACGCCACGCTGATCACGCTGGCCGCCGTGACCGAGTACGTGCGCGCCGGCAAGCTGCGCGCCCTGGCCGTGACCACGCCCTACCGCTCCGACGCCCTGCCCCAGGTGCCCACCATGGCCGAGGCCGGCGTGCCCGGCTTCTCGGTGGAGAGCTGGCAGGGCTACTTCGCGCCGGCCGGCACGCCCGCGCCCATCGTCGCCAAGATCAACCGCGACCTGCAGACCGTGCTGCAGGCGCCCGATGTGCGCGCGCAGCTGGAGCACATGGGCTTCAAGGTGGCGGGCGGCTCCCCGGCCGACCTGGGCCAGAGCCTGCAAAGCGAGCGCCCGCGCTACGCCCGCGCGATCCAGTCGGCGGGACTGTCGCTGCGCTGATATGCAGGCAGGTCCTCAGAGGGGAGAGGGCCGATTGTCCAGGCGCCACTTCTCCCCCTCGGGCGTGCCTGGCACGGGCGGGCGCAGGCCCTGGATGCTCCACAGGCTGAAGGGCGTCTCGTCCACATGCATCTCCCAGCGCAGGCCCCGGTCGGCGATGAAGGGGGACAGCTGCCGCCGCACGCCTTCGAGGAACCGTGTCTTGGTCTCCTCGTCGCGTATCTGCCGCGCGATGTGGTCCACGGAGATGCGCACGAAATCATCCGCAGGCTCGCCGCCGATGAAGAACGAAGTGCGCGCGACGGCCTCGAACACCACGCCCACGTAAAAGCGCGGCAGGTCGCCGTAGACGGCCGTGATGCGCTGGGCGATGGCCTGTTTGTCTTCATCGCTGAAGGCGTTTTCGGGGTGGTAGATCTTCCACAGGGGCATGGTTTTCTCCGGGAGCAAAAAAGAAGGGGTTTCGGGAAATCCGGGCTGGCGACGCGGCGGGCCGTCAGGCGTCAGGCGGGCTGGCCTGCATCCGCGCCCTGGTAGCGCGCTGCCGGCACGCCGCTGAGCGTCAGCGCCTTGACGAGATTGGCGCGCGATTGGTCAAAGTCCAGCCAGGCGGTCGTGCTGCCCAGCGTGGGAAAGCAGATGGCCTCGCCCTGGTCGAGTGCGACCAGGGCCGTATCCACCAAGGACTCGGGCGACATGAACAGGTGCTCGGGGAACGGCGCGGGCTTGCCGCCGAAGAATTCGGAGTGCACCAGGCTGGGCATCACCGCCTGCACCATGACGCCGCTGGAAGCGAGCTCGGCCTGCAGCGAGCGCGTGAAGTTCAGCACATAGGCCTTGGAGGCGCCGTAGCTGGAGGCGCCCGGCACGGGCATCACGGCCAGGATGGAGCCGATGTTGATCAGCGTGCCCCGGCCGCGCGTGGCGAAAAGCCGCGCCGCCGCCAGCGACAGCCGCGTCAGCGCATGGATGTTGACCATGACCATGCGATCGACCTCGCCTGCATCCACCTGGGCGGCCGGGCCCAGGGCTCCCAGGCCGGCGCAGTTCACCACCATGCGGATGTCACGCTCACCCGACAGCAGCGCCGCCACGCGCTGCAGGCCGGCGGCGTCGGCCAGGTCGGCGGCCACCACCTCGACCTCGCGGCCATGCGCGCTGCGCAGGCGCTGCGCCAGCGCCTGCAGCCGGTCCTCGCGGCGGGCCACCAGGATCAGGGAATGGCCCCTGGCGGCCAGGCGGTCTGCGTAGACGGCGCCAATGCCGGATGAGGCGCCAGTGACGATGGCGGTGCCTTGATGCGTGCTCATGAAGGAAGTCCTTGCTTGAAAAGCCGTAGTTGATAGTGGCTCCAAATATAAACTCCAATCATTAGAGTTACAAGCGCGCAATCCACCTTTGCGGGCCGGGCTTGCGTTTTGCTGAGACACTCCAGGCCTGCGACAACCGCGAACACACAAGGGAAACCCCATGCGATCCAAGAGCTTCGAGGGCATGGCCTGCTCGATCGCCACCGCGCTGGAGGCCGTAGGCGACCGCTGGGCCATGCTGGTGCTGCGCGACCTGATGCTGGGCCTGAGCCGCTATGACGACCTGAGAAAGTCCACGGACATCACCAATGCCACGCTGACCGACCGCCTGCGCCAGCTGGAGCAGACCGGCCTGGTCGAGCGCCGCCTCTACCAAAGCGGCCCGGACCGCTATGAGTACCTGCTCACGCCCAAGGGCCGCGACCTGTCCCTGGTGATCCAGGCGCTGGCCCAGGTCGGCGACCGGTGGCGCCTGCAGCAGCAGGCCCAGCCGCCCATGCGCTTTGTGCGCGCGCAATCGGGCACGCCCCTGCGGCTGGCGCTGGTGGAGGAGGAATCGGGCCAGAGCGTGCCCTTTTCCGAGCTGCGCGTGGAGGCCGGCCCCGGCGCGGACGACCTGACGCGCTGGCGGCTGTCCAAGCTGGCCGCGCAGGCCAGGACGCCGGCAGCGGCCCCCTGCGCGGATTGAGACCGGCCATGGCCGCGCCCATACCCGGCAAGCGCCCGCAACGCGCCCTGACCTACCGCCGCCACTGCGCGCTGGGCGGCGTGGAGATTCTCAGCGGCCATGCCGTGCAGCACCGCTATCCGCGCCACTTCCACGACACCATGGGCATTGCCGTCATCCACGGCGGGCGCGAGCTGTGCTGGAGCCGGGGCGCCGAGCGCGAGTTCACGGGTGGCGATATCGCGCTGTTCAACGCCGGTGAGATCCACGACGGGCGCCCGGGCGGCGAGCAGGGCTGGACCTACGACATGCTGCATGTCGAGCCCGCCCGCATGCACGCGCTGCTGGGCGTGCGCGATGGCTGGTTCGACGCCGTCAGCCTGCGCGACCCGCAGACCCGGGCCTGCGCCCGGCAGTTGCTGCAAGGCCCGCAGGACGGCCTGGCCGCCGACCAGGCCCTGCTGGCGCTGCTGCGCCGCGTGGTGCACAGCCCCGGCCGGCCGCATGCGCCCGATGGCGCCAGCGCGGCGCTGCTGCGCGAGTTCATCGACGCCCATGCGGACCAGGAGCTGGGCGCCGCGCGGCTGGCCGCCGTCTGCGGGCTCAGTCCCGAGCACGCCATCCGCAGCTTCAGCCGCCGCTACGGCATCACGCCCCATGCCTACCACCAGGCCCGCCGCGCCGAAAGCGCCCGCGGCCTGCTGCGCGGCACGCTGGCGCTGAGCGAGGTGGCACTGTCGCTGGGCTTCTACGACCAGAGCCATTTCTCCAACTGGTTCCGCCGCGCGCATGGCGTGGCGCCTTCGCAGTACCGCCAGGCCATGCGGCCTTGAGCGGCCCTGAGCGGCCTTGAGCGGCCCTGAGCGGCCTTGAGCGGCCCGGCCTGATCAATTCCGTCCAAGACCGCGCGCTGCGGCCTGCCTAAGCTGCCACTCCTCGACAGACAGGAGTGGTGGATGAAGACAAGGACCGTTGGATTTTTCGTCTTTGATGGCGTGGTGCTGCTGGAGTTTGCAGGGCCTTTGCAGGTGTTCGACGTGGCCGCGCGCGTAGCGGTGCGGCGCGGGCTGGCGGCCTCGCCCCCGTTTCAGCCCGTGGTGATCAGCCGCAGCGGCGCCGCCGTGCGCACCCGCGAAGGCGTGGGCATACAGGCACAGGCCAGCCTGCAGGACCATCCCCCGCTGGACCTGGTGATCGTGGCCGGCGGCGCCCTGCAGGCCGAGCTGGCCGCGCCCGAGGTTGCCGCCTGGCTGCGGCAGGTGGCCGGCAGCAGCGAGGTGACGGGCTCCGTCTGCGTGGGCTCCTTCCTGCTGGGGAGGGCAGGGCTCTTGGACCAGCGCGAGGCCACCACGCACTTCGAGGACACGGAAGACCTGCGCGCCATTGCGCCGGCTGCCCGCGTGAGCGCCGACAGGCTGTGGATCGACGAGGGCGCCATCGTCACCTCGGGCGGGTTTGCGGCGGGCATCGACATGGCCCTGCACCTGGTGGAGCGCCTGCTGGGCGCGGAGATCGCGACCGAGACGGCGCGCCAGCTCGAATACCGGCGGCGCAATGCCGCCGACCGGCAAGCGTGACGGGGCCAGGCGCATGAACGGAAAGACAAGCTACCTGGCGCTGCTGGCCGTGGGCGGGCTGATCCTGAGCCTGTCCGGCGTGGCCGTGGCTTTCAGCAGCATGGGCACCAGCGCCATGGGCTTTTACCGCATGCTGCTGGGCGGCCTGGGGCTGGCCGGCTTTGCCCTGTGGCGGGGCCTGCGCTGGCGCATGACGCGCCAGGCCCTGCTGTACGCCTGCCTGGCCGGCGCCGCACTGGCGCTGGACCTGTACTGGTGGCACAAGAGCATACGCATGGTGGGGCCGGGCCTGGGCGCCATCCTGACCAACTGCCAGTCGTTCTTTCTGGCGGGGCTGGCCTGGGCGGTGTTCCGCGAGCGCATCACGGTCGTCTACTTCGTGGCGCTGGTGCTGGCGGCCACCGGCATCCTCATGGTGTCGGGTGCGGGCCTGCCCGTGGCCTCAGGCCCGGATTCGGCGTCCGAGCACTGGCTGGGCGTGGCCCTGGGCCTGGCATCGGCTGCGGCCTATGCGCTGTGCGTGGTCTTCATCAAGAAGGGGCAGACCCCGCCGCACGCTACGCACCCGGCCGTCAACATGGCCGTGCTGTGCGCCGCTGCCGCGCCCTGCCTGCTGGCAGCCGCGTGGCTGGAGGGCGAATCGCTGGCCATTGCCAGTGCGGCCGATTTCGGCACGCTGCTGCTGTACGGCCTGCTGGTGCAGGGCGTGGCCTGGCTCATGGTGAGCACGGCCGTGCCGCATGTGAAGGCCTCGCTGGCCGGCCTCATCCTGCTGGCCGAACCCATAGGCACCTATGCCATCGACGTGCTGTTCTTCACCGCCCGGCCCACGCCGATGGCGCTGGCCGGCATGGCGCTGACGCTGGCGGCCATCTATGCGGGATCGACCTATGGCGGCGCGCCCTCCGGCGGGGCGCCCGCAAGGCGCATGGCGAAGGCGCAAGGCTCCGGCCACTGACCACGGCGGTCAGTGGCCGGCCCGCTCGCTGCCTGTGCCGCTCACTTGGGCAGCAGCACCTTGTCGATCACGTGGATCACGCCGTTGGACTGGTAGACGTCGGGGATGGTCACCGTGGCCGTGCCGCCCTTTTCATCGGTCAGCATGATCTTGGAGCCGCTGGACTTGGCCACCAGCGTGCCGCCGCTGACGGTCTTGATGCTGGCCATGCCCTTGCCGTCCTTGATCATCTTGGACAGCGCCGCTGCATCCCACTTGCCGGCCACCACGTGGTAGGTCAGCACGGTGGTCAGCGTGCCCTTGTTCTCGGGCTTGAGCAGGGTGTCCACCGTGCCTGCGGGCAGGGCCTCGAAGGCGGCATTGGTGGGCGCGAACACGGTGAACGGGCCCGGGCCCTTGAGCGTATCGACCAGGCCCGCCGCCTTGACGGCTGCGACCAGGGTGGTGTGGTCCTTGGAGTTGACGGCGTTGTCGATGATGTCCTTGGACGGCAGCATGGGTGCGCCGCCCACCATCACATCGGCCATGGCGGCCACGGAGGCAGCCGACATCACGATGGCCAGGCCGAACGAGGCCAGCTTGCGGGTGTTTTGAATCGAGACCATGGAATGCTCCTAGCGGGTTGATGACAAGCCGAACGATTCCGGCTGATCTGGATACGCAGCGCAGCGGGGTCTGGATTCAAAAAAGAAAAAGAAACGGCTGCATCCGCAAACCGTTACCTGCGCTTTCAATTGCGGCACATCCAGACCTGCGCGGCCTGCGTATTGCCGGATAGCGGGGACGCATCCCATTCCCCTGGAGCAGGTGGCCACCTCTTCAGTGGAACGCGCTTTCGCCACACCCGTGTGCTTTCGGCCGGAGGCGCATTCTTCACGTTGACCGTTCGCGCCTGCCGCGAACCGAGAGGAACCATCATGTCCGACGAATCAGTGTTGATCGGGGTTTTGCAAAAACGTGCCAAGAAGCTGGAGGACAGGCGCCAGTTCTTCCGCAAGACCAGCGGCGTGGCCGTGGGCATGGCGGGCGGGGTGATCCTGTCCGCCTGCGGCGGCGGCGGAGGCGATGCGAATGCGCAGGCCAACGGGCCCACGGATGCGGAGATCCTGAACTTCGCCCTCAACCTGGAGTATCTGGAGTCGCAGTTCTATCACTACGCGGTGTTCGGCACCGGCCTGCCCGCCAACCTGCAGTCGGGCGTGGGCACGCAGGGCGCCATCACGGGCGGCCGTGCCGTGGCCTTCAAGGACCCCGTGGTGGCGCAGTACGCCAAGGAGATCGCCCAGGACGAGATTGCCCACGTGGCCTTCCTGCGAGCGGCGCTGGGCTCGGCCGCGGTGGCGCAGCCGCAGATCGACATCGGCGGAACCGACCCGAACGGAGCCTTCTCGGTGGCGGCGCGAGCGGCCGGGCTGGTGGGCGCGGGCACGGCCTTCGATCCCTATGCGAGTGACGAGAACTTCCTGCTGGGGGCCTTCATCTTCGAGGACGTGGGCGTCACCGCCTACAAGGGCGCATCGCCGCTGATCACCAACAAGACCTATCTGGAGGCAGCCGCCGGCATCCTGGCCGCCGAGGCCTACCACGCAGGTCTGGTGCGCACGGTGCTGTACGCCAAGGGACTGGCCACGCCCGCGCTGCGCACGGCGGCCGGCGCCATCTCGGATGCGCGCGAGAGCCTGGATGGCTCCACCGACGTGGACCAGGGCATCACGGGGGATGCCACCACGTCCAACATCGTGCCGCTGGATTCCAACGGCATCGCTTTCAGCCGCTCGCCGGGCGACGTGCTGAACATCGTGTACCTGACCAAGGACACGGCGACCAAGGGCGGCTTCTTCCCGGCCGGCGTGAACGGCTCGCTGGTGATGAGCAGCGCCTACGCCTGACGCGGACCGCCCGCCTGCCCCGCACCGGCCGGGGCAGGCGGGCTTCCCCGGGGCTGGCCCGAGACAAGCGTTCCCCTGCCAAGGAGTTGCCATGATGTCCCTTCTGCCTTCCTCATCCGCCCCCCGCACGCCGGCCAGCACGCCGGGCCGCACGCCGCGGCGCCTGAAACCTGCCACCGTGGCGCGCCGCTGCGTGGGCAGCCTGATTCTGCTGGCCGGCGCGGTCATCGTGACCGGAGATCTCGTGGCGCTGTGGCGCGGCGCAGGCACTGATGCCGCACCCGCCGCCGCAGCCATTGCGCCCGCCAGCGGCCTGGTGCCGACGGCCCGATAGGCATCCCCCCTGCAACCGCGTGCCCCCCGCCGGCGGAAAGGCCCCCATGAACGACACCGTGCTTGCGGCCGAACAGGGCCGCTTCGGCGCCATCGAGCCGGACCACGGCCACGCGGGCACGCCCAGCCTGCCGCAGGTGCATCGCAGCATTGCCGTGCCGCGCGGCGCCAGCCGCTCGGACAACGCGCGCCGCGTGCTGGCGTTTGCCGGGCCCGGCTACATGGTGGCCGTGGGCTACATGGACCCGGGCAACTGGGCCACCTCCATCGCGGGCGGCTCGCAGTTCGGCTACTCGCTGCTGGCGGTGATCTTTGCCTCCAACCTGATGGCCATGCTGTTCCAGGCGGCGGCCGTGCGCCTGGGCCTGGCCAGCGGGCGGGACCTGGCCCAGGCCTGCCGCGCGCAGTTTTCCCCGCGCATCAACCTGGTGCTGTGGTTCTTCTGCGAGATCGCCATCGTGGCCTGCAACCTGGCCGAGGTGCTGGGCATGGCCATCGGCCTGAACCTGCTGTTCGGCCTGCCGCTGGTGGCTGGGGTGTGCATCACGGTGGTGGATGTGATGCTGATCCTGGCGCTGCAAAGCCGGGGCTTTCGCTGCCTGGAGTCGGTGGTGATCGCCCTGGTGGCCGTGATCGGCCTGTGCTTTGCCGCCCAGCTGGTGTGGCTGCAGCCGCCCGTGGCGGCCGTGCTGCGCGGCCTGCTGCCGGGCATGGAGATCGTGGCCAATCCGCAGATGCTGTACCTGGCCGTGGGCATCGTGGGGGCCACGGTGATGCCGCACAACCTCTACCTGCATTCGTCCATCGTGCAGACACGCCGGCATGACACCACGCCCCAGGGCACGCGCCAGGCCATCCGCCTGGCCACGCTGGACTCCACGGTGGCGCTGGGGCTGGCGCTGTTCGTGAACGCCGCCATTTTGGTGGTGGCGGCCGGTGCGTTCAACCGGCCCGGCCAGGCGCCGGTGACCGAGCTGTCGGACGCCTACCACCTGCTGTCGCCGCTGCTGGGCGTGGGCATCGCCAGCGCGGTGTTCGGCGTGGCGCTGCTGGCCTCGGGGCTGAGTTCTTCGGTCACGGGCACGCTGGCCGGGCAGATCGTGATGGAGGGCTTTTTGCAGATCCGCCTGTCGCCCGCGCTGCGCGCCCTGCTGACGCGCTGCATCGCCATCGTGCCGGCCGTGGTGGCCACCGCCTGGTACGGCAGCACCGGCGCCAGCGCCCTGCTGGTGTTCAGCCAGGTGGTACTGAGCCTGCAATTGCCGTTTGCCATCGTGCCGCTGCTGCTGTTCACCACGCGGCGCAAGGCGCTGGGCGAGCTGGCCTTTGGCCCAAGGATGTCGGCGGTGCTGTGGGGCTGCGCGGCCCTGGTGGTGTCGCTGAACCTGTGGATGCTGCAGCGGCTGCTGACGGCCTGATCGCCCGAACCGGGCATGGCGCCACGCGGCGCCTTCATAGACGTTTTGCTTCTATCAAACGCCGCTCTTGTTCGTTGGTGGCTTGCCGCGAAGTTCTTAGATTGGTGCCTATAGCCACCAACCCGCGAATTCTCCGCAAGGACGACGACATGACAGCCCTCACTTTGGAAACCGCCTTGCCCCAGGCTCTGGAAGAGGCGCAGGAACACGCCCGCGCACAGGGGCTGGGCCACGCAGGCGGCGTGCGCCCGCCCGTGGCCTGGGCGCTGGTGCAGGCCGGCCAGGCCGTGCTGGTCGATGTGCGCACGGCCGAGGAACGCAAGTTCGTCGGCCAGGTGCCCGATACCCTGCACGTGCCCTGGGCCACGGGCACGGCGCTGACGCGCAACCCGCGCTTTGCCCGCGAGCTGGAAGCGCGCCTGGCCCCGCACGGCGGCAAGGAGGCCGTGGCCCTGCTGCTGTGCCGCAGCGGCAAGCGCTCGGTGCTGGCGGCCCAGGCGGCCGCCCAGGCCGGATTCGCCCATGTGTTCAACGTGCTCGAAGGCTTCGAGGGCGAGATCGACGCGCGGCAGCAGCGCGGCAAAAACGACGGCTGGCGCTTCCACGGCCTGCCCTGGATTCAAGACTGAAGGAGCACGCAGATGGCCAGTTTCGACATTGCCGGACTCACCCAGAACCTGCATGCGGCGCGCCGCGAATGGCGCGAGGCCCACGGCCGCACCCAGGAGCCCGGGGCGCGCGAGTTTCCCTCGCGCGACGCGCTTTCCACCCTCATCGACCAGCTCAAGGCAGCCCTGTTTCCCATGCGCCTGGGCCCGCACGACCTGCGCCAGGAAAGCGAGGACATCTTCGTGGCCCACCAGCTGGACTCGGCCCTGCATGCGCTGCTGGGCCAGATACGGCTGGAGCTGCGGCTGTCCGCGCCCCACACGGCAGCGGGCGCCGACGCCATGGCGCTGGACATCGCACGCGCCTTTGCCGAGTCCCTGCCCCAGATCCGCCGCCTGCTCGACAGCGATGTGCTGGCCGCCTTCCACGGCGATCCCGCCGCGCGCAGCGTGGACGAGGTGCTGCTGTGCTATCCGGGCGTGCTGGCCATGATCCACCACCGCCTGGCCCACCAGCTGTACCTGCTGGAGCAGCCGCTGCTGGCGCGCATCGTGGCCGAGCTGTCGCATGCGCAGACGGGCATCGACATCCACCCGGGCGCGAAGATCGGGCGGGGCTTTTTCATGGACCACGGCACGGGCGTGGTGATCGGCGAGACCGCGGTGATCGGCGAACGCGTGCGGCTGTACCAGGCCGTCACCCTGGGCGCCAAGCGCTTTCCCACTGATGAGCACGGCCACCTGCGCAAGGGCCTGGCGCGCCATCCGGTGGTGGAGGACGACGTGGTCATCTACGCGGGCGCCACCATCCTGGGCCGCGTCACGCTGGGGCGCGGCGCCGTCATCGGCGGCAATGTCTGGGTGACCGAGGACGTGCCGCCCGGCGCCCACGTCACCCAGGCCCATGCGCGCGAGCACGCGCAGCAGCCCCGGGAGGTGGCCCTATGAGCACCCGGCTTGTCACCAGCTTCGGCATTGCCGTGCGCCAGGCGCGCGAGGCCCATGGCTGGTCGCAGGAGCGGCTGGCCGAGCACTCGGACCTGAACCGCTCCTACGTGGGCGAGATAGAGCGCGGCCGCGTCATCGCCTCGCTGCTGACCGTGGAGAAGCTGGCCGTCTCGCTGGGCGTGCAGCCCTCGGCCCTGGTCATGCGCGGCGAGACCGTGGCCCACGACCAGCTGGTGCGCGGCCTGCGCTTGGCGGCTATAGCATGTTGAAGACATGTGCGCGGGCCGGGACACTGGCCCTGTTTTCCCTCCTTCCCCTTCCCTTTTTCCTGAACTGATCACGGAGTCTGCACATGTCGGCAACAGTGGGCGGCACGACCGCGCTAGGCGACAACGCCGCGCGGCAACTGGCCAACGCAACCAAAACCGTTCCCCAGCTTTCGACCATCAGCCCGCGCTGGCTGACGCACCTGCTGCAATGGTCGCCGGTGGAGGCGGGCATCTACCGCCTCAACCGCGTCAAGAACCCGGAGGCCATCAAGGTCACCTGCACGGCCAAGCAGGAAGACAACCAGCTGCCGCGCACCTATGTGGACTACGAGGAGCAGCCGCGCGAGTACTTCCTCAACGCCGTCTCCACCATCCTGGATGTGCACACGCGCATCTCCGACCTCTACAGCAGCCCGCATGACCAGATCAAGGAACAGCTGCGCCTGACCATCGAGACCATCAAGGAGAACCAGGAAAGCGAGCTGATCAACAACCCCGACTACGGCCTGCTGGCCCAGGTCACGGACGAGCAGCGCATCTTCCCGCTGACCGGCGCGCCCACGCCCGACGACCTGGACGAGCTGCTGACCAAGGTCTGGAAGGAGCCCGCCTTCTTCCTGACCCATCCGCTGGCCATTGCCGCCTTCGGCCGCGAGGCCACGCGCCGCGGCACGCCGCCGCCCACGGTCAGCCTGTTCGGCTCGCAGTTCATCACCTGGCGCGGCATTCCGCTGATCCCCTCGGACAAGGTGCCCGTGGCCGATGGCAAGAGCAAGATCCTGCTGCTGCGCGTAGGCGACAAGCGCCAGGGCGTGGTCGGCCTGTACCAGCCCGGCCTGCCGGGCGAGCAGAGCCCGGGCCTGTCGGTGCGCTTCATGGGCATCAACAACCATGCCATCGCGTCCTACCTGATCTCGCTGTACTGCTCGCTGGCCGTGCTCACGCCCGACGCGCTGGCCGTGCTCGACGATGTCGAGATCGGCAAGTACCACGACTATCCCGACACCTACAAGTAAAGAGGCCGGGCGTTGACCGTGTCTGCAATCACCTCCGTGGCGCCCCAGGCGCCCTTCGACCCCGAGGCGCTGGCGCGCATGGCCAACGCCCTGTTCTCCGCCGCACCGGGATCGGCTCCTGCCCTGCCTGGTCTTCCGGGTCTTCCCGGCCTGCCTGCTGGCGTGCAGGCCCCCGTGAACGTGGCGCCGCCCGGCTCGCCGCTGGCCAGCCCCGCAGGCCTGGGCCCCGGCGTGCCGGGCACGCCCATCCCGCAGGGCCTGGCGCCGGGCAACAACCTGCTGCCGGCCTCGCCCGCGCCGCTGGCCTCGCTGGCCCACCGCGCGCCCGCGCTGCTGCCCCATGCCCAGGCCGGCAACGGCGTGCCCGACCATGTCGTGAGCGCCCTGCCCGCCTACGAGCCGCGCCTGGGATCGCAGGTGCTGGGCGTGCCCCAGCGCCAGGGCGATCCGCTGGATGCGCTGGCCGCGCTCCCGTTCACGGCACCTGCTGCACCTGCGTCACCCGCCGTGCCGCGCATCGGCGTGCCCACCGAAGGGCCCGGCATAGCGTCCACCGTGCCTTCGGCCGAGCCGCGCTTTTACTTTGTCGATCCCGTGGTGCTGCCCGCCGGCTACACCACGCCGGCCCATCCGCTGCAGCGCCAGCAGGCTTCGCACGGGGCAAGGCATGGAGCGGCCGGCGTGCAGGCGCCCTTCGACGTGCATGCCGTGCGCAGGGACTTTCCCATCCTGTCCGAGCGCGTCAACGGCCAGCCCCTGGCCTGGCTGGACAACGCGGCCACCACGCACAAGCCGCGCGCGGTGATCGAGCGCATCCGCCACTTCTACGAGCACGAGAACTCCAACATCCACCGCGCCGCGCATGAACTGGCCGCGCGCGCCACCGACGCCTACGAGGGCGCGCGCGAGCGCGTGCGCCGCTTCATCAACGCGCCCGACGTGAACGAGGTCATCTTCGTGCGCGGCACCACCGAGGCCATCAACCTCGTGGCCAAGAGCTGGGGCTGGCAGCATGTGGGCGAGGGCGACGAGATCATCGTCTCCCACCTGGAGCACCACGCCAACATCGTGCCCTGGCAGCAGCTGGCGGCCGCCAAGGGCGCGAAGATCCGCGTGATCCCGGTGGACGACTCGGGCCAGGTGCTCATCGATGAATACCGCAGGCTGCTGAACCCGCGCACCAAGATCGTCTCCGTCACCCAGGTCTCCAACGCGCTGGGCACGGTCGTGCCCGTGCAGCAGATCGTGGAGCTGGCCCACCAGGCGGGCGCCCGGGCCCTGGTCGATGGCGCGCAGTCGGTCTCGCACATGGCCGTGGACGTGCAGGCCATCGGTGCGGACTTCTTCGTGTTCTCGGGCCACAAGGTCTTCGGCCCCACGGGCATCGGCGTGGTCTGGGGACGGCGCGAGGTGCTGGAGGACATGCCGCCCTGGCAGGGCGGCGGCAACATGATTGCCGACGTGACCTTCGAGAAAACCGTCTACCAGCCCCTGCCCAACACCTTCGAGGCGGGCACCGGCAACATTGCCGACGCCGTGGGCCTGGGCGCCGCCATCGACTACGTGCAGGCCCTGGGCATGGAGCGCATCGCGCGCTACGAGCACGATCTGCTGCAGTACGGCACGCAGGCGCTGGCGCCCATCCCCGGCCTGCGCCTGATCGGCACGGCAGCCGACAAGGCCAGCGTGCTGTCCTTCGTGCTCAAGGGCTGGACCACGGCCGAGGTAGGCGAGGCGCTCAACGCCGAAGGCATCGCAGTGCGCACCGGCCACCACTGCGCCCAGCCCATCCTCAGGCGCTTCGGCGTGGAGACCACGGTGCGGCCCTCGCTGGCCTTCTACAACACCACCGAGGAAATCGACCGGCTGGCGGCCGTGGTGCAGGGGCTGGCGGCGCGCAGGCGGGGTTGAGCCCCGGGCTCAGCCCAGGCGTCTTGCAAAGGCGTCGCCCGTGGCGGCCGTGCCCAGGCGGCCGCCCACGTCGCGCGTGCACTCGCCCGCCTGGATGGCGGCCACAACGGCCTCCTCGATGGCGTGCGCCGCCGCCTCGAAGGCCTGCAGTCCCCGGCGCTGGCCATGCCAGCCCAGCAGCTGGCCGGCCGACAGGATCAGCGAGAACGGGTTGGCAATGTCCTGCCCCGCAATGTCAGGCGCCGAGCCATGTGCGGCCTGGCCCATGGCGTGGTCCCGGCCCGCATTCACCGAGCCGCCCAGGCCCAGGCTGCCCGACAGCTCGGCCGTCAGGTCCGACAGGATGTCGCCGAACATGTTGGTCGTGACGATCACGTCGAAGCGCTGCGGCGCCCGGACCACGTGGGCCATCATGGCGTCCACGATGAAGTCATCGACCTGCACCTCGGGGAAGTCGCGCGCCACTTCGTGGCAGACGTCGATGAACATGCCGTCGCCCAGCTTGAGCACATTGGCCTTGTGCACGATGCTCACATGGCGGCGGCGCGCCATGGCCAGCTCGAAGGCGCTGCGCGCGATGCGCTCGCAGCACAGGCGCGTGATGCGGCGCAGCGAGACCACGACATCGGGCGTGATCAGCATCTCGCTGCCGCCCGACTCCACGTTGCGGTCCGCGTAAAAGCCCTCGGTGTTCTCGCGCACCACCACCAGATCGAACGCGCCCACCTTCTGCTCCATGCCCGGATAGGTGCGCGCGGGGCGGATGTTGGCGTACAGGTCCAGCTCCTTGCGGAAGAACTTGGAGGGGTTGATCTCGCCCCTGGCCTCGTCCTTGAAGTCGTAGGTGGCCATGGGGCCGAGCATCAGGCCGTCGGCGGCCCGCACCTTGTCGAGCAGGGCGGGCGTAACCGTAGCGCCGTGGCGGCGCAGGCTTTCGTGGCCGGCCACATCGTGCTCCAGCACCAGGCCCAGGCCGAAGCGCCGGGATGCGGCCTGCAGCACCTGCACGGTGGCCGCCATGGTTTCCGGGCCGATGCCGTCGCCGGGCAGAACAATGATTTTCATGAAGCGTTTTCCAGACTGTGTTGAGAGGTGTTGGGGGAGGGGTGTGATGAAGGGACACCGGCCGGCGCCCCTGCCGTCATTTGTGCTGCAGCCCTGATTTGGCGGCAATGCCGCGCCACAGCGCCAGTTCCTTGCGCAGCTCCTCGCCGAAGGCGGCCGGCGTCAGGCGCACGGCGCTGGCGCCTTCGTGCTCCAGTCGGCCGGGCATGGGTTCGGCGGCGGCGGCTTCGTTGACGGCGCGGTTGAGCGCATCGACGATGGCTTTGGGCGTCTTGCCCGGCGCCAGCACGCCCCACCAGGTGCCGACCTCGAAGCCGGGCAGGCCTGCCTCGGCCACCGTGGGCGTGTCGGGAAACAGCGGCGAGCGCCGCGCGCTGGTGACGGCCAGCAGCGGCAGCTTGCCCTCGCGCACCTGGGCCAGGATGGTGGGCACGGTGGCAAAGAACAGGTCCACGCGGCCGGCCAGCAGCTCCACCGTGGCCGGGCCGCTGCCCTTGAAGGGCACATGCGTGAGCTCCAGTCCTGCGCGCTGGCGGAACATCTCGCCGGCCAGGTGGTTGATGCTGCCGTTGCCGGCCGAGCAATAGTTCAGCCCCTGCGGCTGCGCCCTGGCCGCCGCCACCAGCTGGGCCACGCTGGTGGCGCCCACCTGGCGCGAGGCCACCAGCAGCAGCGGCCCCCGGCCGATCATGGCCACGGGCGCGAAGTCCTTGAGCGGGTCGTAGGGCAGCTTGGCCTCCACGGCGGCATTGGTGATGAAGGTGGAGGTGGCGAACAGCAGCGTGTAGCCATCGGCCGGCGCCTTGGCCACGGCGGCTGCGCCAATGGCGCCACCGGCACCGCCCCGGTTGTCCACCACCACGGGCTGGCCCAGGCGCTCGCCCAGGTTCTTGGCGATGTCGCGCGCAATGCTGTCGGTGCCGCCACCGGGAGCAAAGGGAACGACCAGGGTGATGGCGCGCGCCGGGTAGGACGGCTGGGCCAGGGTGGCCAGCGGCAGGGTCAACAAGGCCGCCAGCGTGGCGCGCAGCAGGAGAAAGGGGGGCATCGGTGTCTCCGGTTCTTGGTCTTCGGGAGCGGCGCACCGGACCCGGTCACCGCATGCCTTGAATGTTTACCGCACGCACTCATGCTGTAAATTGCAAAAATCCTTTTGATTGAACCGATCTGCGCATGAATTTCGACCTGGCCGACCTGCGTGCCTTTGTCTCCGTTGCCGACCTGGGCAGCTTTCGCGCGGCGGCCGAGGCGCTGCATCTTTCCCAGCCCGCGCTGTCGCGCCGCGTGGACAAGCTGGAGCAGGCGCTGTCCTTTCGCCTGTTCGAGCGCACCACGCGCAAGGTGGAACTCAATGCCATGGGGCGCAGCTTCCTGCCGCGCGCACGCCATGTGCTGGCCGAACTGGAGAGCGCGCTGCTGGGCATGGGCGAGCTGTCCGAGCGCATCCACGGCCTGGTCTCCATCGCCTGCATTCCATCGGCCGTGGAGCATTTCCTGGCCGGCACCGTGCGTGCCTTCCACCAGCAGTTCCCGCGTATCCGCGTGCGGCTGCTGGACCAGAGCGCGCCCGACATCCTGCTGGCCGTGGCCCGGGGCGAGGCCGACTTCGGCATCAGCTACCTGGGCACGCAGGAGCCGGACCTGGATTTCGAGCCCCTGCTGTCGGAGCCCTTCGTGCTGGCCTGCCGCAGCGACCACCCGCTGGCGCGCCGGCGCAGGCTGCAATGGGCTGAACTGGACGGGCATGACTGCGTGATGCTGGCGCCGGGCAGCGGCAACCGCATGTTGATCGACCAGGCGCTGGGCACCACCGCGGCGCGCGTGCGCTGGAGCTGCGAGGTGCGCCATGTGCCAGCCCTGTTGAGCCTGGTGCAGGCCGGTGTGGGCGTGGGCGTGGTGCCGCGCCTGGCCATGCGCCCGGGCCTGGTGGGCATTCCCCTGGTGGAGCCGGCCGTGGCCCGCAGCGTGGGCGTGGTGCGCCCGCGCGGCCGGCCGCTGGCGCCCGCCGCGCAGGCGTTCAGGGACCTGCTGGGCGCAGGGGCAGCCGGGAACGCCTGATGCTCAGAACAGATGGGACACGCCGATGGCCGTGAACGAGGGATCGGCGCCTGCGCCGGCGAGGGCCAGGCCGTTGAGGGTGATGGCGGAAGCCCCTTCGTTGTTCACGCGCGCATAGCGGGCATAGAGCGTGGTGCGTTTGGACAGCGCGTAGTTGTAGCCAAGTTGCAGACCGGTGGCCCGGCTGTCCGTACCGCTGACGCGCCGCTGCGCCAGTTGTGCGATCAGCGCGTGCGGCCCCTGCACGTTCCAGCGTGCCGACAGCATGCCGTTGCTGCTGGCCGGCACCCCCGGCAACTGCGACAGATTGCGGTTGAAGGTGGCATACAGCGTGACATCGCCCAGCCGGTAGGTGGCGCCCAGAAAGTGCGATTCACTGAAACGGGGCTGGGCCACAGGCGCCGCCGCCGTACCGTTGTAGTTGCGCTGGTAGCCGTAGCCCAGATAGACCGGGCCCTGCGCATACTGCAGGTTGAAGCCCAGGCCGCGCCCGGAGCTGTTGCCGGCCTCGCCCGCCGTGACCATGGCCTCGCTCCAGACACCGCCCACGCGCGGGCTGGTGTAGCGCAAGGAGTTGTCCTGAAAGCCCGGCGTGAAGGCCGTCGATGTCGCGCCCGTCTGCTGCAGGAACATGTTCCAGCCCAGCGAGGTGCGGTTGCGTGCCAGCGGATCGGAGGTCAGCCCGACAACGAAGGTCGGCGACCACATGCGCCCCATGTCGATGGCGCCCCAGGGCCCGGACAGGCCCACATGCACCCAGCGCCCGAAGAACTTGGAGGCATTGTTCTGTGTGCCTTCATCGGCATTGATGGCCGATTCCAGGCGGAAGCTGGCCCTGAGCCCGCCGCCCAGGTCCTCGCTGCCGCGAAAGCCGAAGCGCGACACCGTCTGCAGCCCCGAGCTGAGCCGACCCACATGCGACTGCCCATTGCTGGCGCGCTCCATGCCCAGGTCCACCGCACCGTAGAGGGTGACCTGCGAGCGTCCGCTGCCTGCGGCCTCCTGGGTGTCTGCATCCGCATGGGCAAACGCCGGCACTGCCGAGGCCAGCGTGCCTGCGGTGGCCACGCCGATGAAAAATGTCTTGCCGTACATGGACCGGGAATCCTTTGACTGAAGGTGCTCTGGAAAGCGTTGAAAGATCGGGCCGGGGCAGGGGTTGCGGTGGGCCGTGGCGGGTTGCAGCGGATCGCGGCACCCGCCGCCTGCGCAACGTCCTGCCCCTTGAAATCCAGTCTAGGCAGCGCCTGTGGTTTCGACTATTCGAAGCTGGGGATCACGCGATGCGTGTTTGGGATCACGGCGCCTTGGGCTCCACCCAGGCACGGGAGAAGCTGCCGGCAGATTCCTCCACGCCCTCCAGCAGCCCGTGCACACGGCGGCTCCACACGTTGCCGCGCGGCACGCTGACCAGGGGCAGCAGCGGCAGCTCGTCCATGGCGATCTTCTGCAGGCGATGCCACAGCGCGGTGCGACGCGTCTCGTCGGTCTCCAGCGCGGCCTGCGCCAGCAAGTCGTCGGCCTGCGCATTGCGAAAGCCCGAGGCATTGACAAAGGGAATGCCCTTGCCCGCATCGGCCGAGGCATACAGGCGCTGCACGCCCGCCGTGGGGTCGAACAGGGCGCCCAGACCGTTGACCTCGAAGTCGAAATCGCGCTGCTTGTACACGCGCTGCACAAAGCCACCCAGGTCCTGGCTGCGCACGGTGACATGGATGCCCACCCGCGACAGCGCCGCCTTCACGTAATCGGCCACCAGCTTGAGCGTGGCGGTGGGAAAGTAGTCCAGCGTGACCGAGAAGCGCCGCCCGCCCTGGCCCCGGGCAAAGCCTGCCTGGTCCAGCAGCGCGTTGGCGCGGTCCACATCGTGGGCATAGGGCCGCAGCGTGGCGTCATGCCAGGGCGCCAGCGCGGGTGGCACGGGCGTGGCCAGCGGCTGGGCCAGGCCCTGGTAAGCGGCCTTGTTGAGAAAGTCCAGGTTGAGCGCGTGGGCCACGGCACGGCGCACCTGGGCATGGGAGAAATGCGGATTGCCGAGATTGAACTCCACGGCCGCGATGTTGTTCAGGTAGGCACTGGGCAGAGCCTGTGCATGCAGGCGCGGATGTTTTGACAGCCGGGCGATATCGTTGAGCGATACGGAGGTGCTGAAGTCTGCGGCCCCCGTCTCCAGCGCAGCGGCAATGGCCGCAGGATCTGCCGAAAAGCGGTAGATGAGGCGGTCCAGATAGGGCAGTCCCACGTCCCAGTAATCGGGGTTGCGCTCCAGCTCGGCATGCGAGCCGCGCACCCATTGCCTGAAACGGAACGGCCCCGTGCCCACGGGCGCGGCCGCGTTGCGCGCTGCCGCCTCCGGGCCCTGGGCATGGAGATGGCGCGGCACGATGGGCGACTCGGCCGATGACAGCGAGCGCAGCAGATAGGGCGCAGGCGCCTTCAGGTGCAGCACGGCCGTGTGCGCATCCGGCGTCTCCACCCGCTCCAGCTGGGCCAGCGTGCCACGCCCGCGCGGATTCACACGCTGCAGCTCCTGCAGGGAAAAGGCCACGTCGGCCGAGGTAAAGGGCTGGCCGTCATGCCAGCGCACATTCCGGCGCAGCGTGAAGCGGTAGCGCCGGCCGTCGGCCGAGACCGACCATGCCGTGGCCAGCAGCGGCTGCGGCGCAAAGCGGTCGTCAAAGCGCAGCAGCCCTTCGGTGATCTTGGCCGAGATGTCACGCGTGCCCACGGTGATGTTCGCCAGCGATAGCAGGGCCGGCGGCTCGGCGCCGATGACGGTGAGCGTGCCGCCCCGCACCGGTGGGGGTAAGGGCAGGGAGGAAGAGTCCTGGGCGCGGGCGCACCAGGGAAACAGCAGGCCAGGGCCGGCCAGGGCCAGAAAGCCCCGGCGCGGCATGCCGTGGACAACAGACATAGACACTCCAGTCAGACAGGTAAGGAAACAGGGATGCGCACGGGGTTCACCCAGGGGCCACACAGGGCGGGCGCTGCTGCGCCCAGGGAGCCAGGCATTCCAGCGCGGCGGCCAGCTGCAGCAGCCGCAGCTCGCCATGCCAGGGGCCGACCAGTTGCAGGCCCACGGGCAGGCCGGCGCGCGTCCAGCCCACCGGCACGGTCAGGGCAGGATGGCCGCTGAGGTTGAAGGGATGACAGTGGTGTATCCAGGCCGTGCGCAGCGGGCCCCAGGCCTGTCCGTCGATGATCAGATCGGCCGATGGTTCGGCCTCGGCCAGCACGGCCGGGGCCGACAGCGTGGGCGTGGCCACCACATCGGCCTGCTCGAACAGCGCCTGCACCTGCCGGAACATGGCCGTGCGCCCGTGCAGTCCCTGCAGCAAGGGCTCCCTGCCCAGCCGTGCACCGGCCTGCAGGCGTTGGCGGAATGTGGGAGGCAGTGCGGCAGCGTGCTCGCGCAGCAGGTCGCCGAAGCGGTGCTGGTTCACGGCCGCAGCCACAGCCCCGAGGATGGCGCTGGAAGCGCCGAGGTCCACGTGCCCCTCTTCCACACCCGCCCCTGCACCGGCCAGCCTGGTCAGTGCCTGCTCGCACAGCGCGCGCACTTCCGCGTCCAGCCCTTCGGCGCCTTCACCGGCAGCCATGAACGGCAACCAGCGCAGGCGCAAGCCAGGAATGGCGCGCAGGCTGCGGCCAGCCTCGGCCGCTTCACGCAGGCCCGTGGCAGGCGGCGCGGCCTGCGACCAGGGATCACCGGCATGGGGGCCTGCAATGGTCTGCAGCACGGTGGCCAGGTCATGCACGGTACGCGCCATCGGCCCGGTCTGCCCCAGGGAGCCGAAGCCGTCGGGCGGATCGTCACTGGGGATCAGGCCATGCGTGGCCTTCAGGCCCAGCACGCCGCAGCAGGCGGCCGGCACGCGCACCGAGCCGCCCGCGTCCGTGCCCAGTGCCAGCGTGCTGGCGCCCACGGCCACGCTGGCCGCACTGCCGCCGCTGGAGCCACCCGGTGTGCGGCGCGCGTCCCAGGGGTTGAGCGCGGTGCCATAGTGGGCGTTCTGGTTGGTCGGCCGGTGGCCGAACTCGGGCATGTTGTTCATGCCGACGAAGACAGCGCCAGCAGCGCGCAGCCGCGCCACCGCCGGATCGTCGTGTGCGCACAGCTGTCCGCCGAACAGTGCCGATCCATGGGTGCGCGGTGCCGCCCGCACGGCCAGGCAGTCCTTGACGGAAAAGGGCACGCCGCACAGCGGATGGTTGTCGCGCCGCTCGCGCCAGGCACGCTCGGCGCGGTGCGCGGCCTGCAGTGCGGCATCGCGCCCGGTCCAGGTGAACAGGCGCAACGGCGTGTCCAGCGCCTGCATCGCCTCGATGCGTTCGAAGGTGGCAACCGCCACCTCCACGGGGGAGAGTTCACGCGCGGCGAACCGCCGGGCCAGGTCCTGGGCGGACAGCAGGGTGATATCCATTGGGGGGCCGCCGTCAGCGCCCGCGCAGGCGCGGGTTGAGGTGGTCGTTGAGCGCATCGCCCACCAGGTTCAGGGCCAGCACCACCACCGAGATGGCAGCGCCGGGCAGTGTGCTCAGGTACCAGTCGGTGCGCAGCGCATCGCGGCCCGCGCCTATCATGCCGCCCCAACTGAGCACCTCTGGGTCGCCTATGCCCAGGAAGGACAGCGCGGATTCGAGCAGGATGGCGCTGGCCACCATCGCCGAGGCGGTGACGATGACGGGCGCCAGCGCATTGGGCAGGATTTCGCGGCAGATGATGTGCAGATCGCCAAAGCCCTGGCTGCGCGCGGCCAGCACAAAGTCGGCCTCCCGCAACTGGCGAAACTGGGCCCGTACCAGGCGGGCGCAGCCCGGCCACGACGCCAGGCCGATGGCGAAGGCCACCGTGCGCGATGACGGGCCTGCAATGGCGACGATGACCACGGCCATGAGCAAGGTCGGCGTGGTCTGGAAGAGTTCGGTCAGGCGCGTGAGCGCCTTGTCCGCCCAGCCGCCGTAGTAGCCGCCCACGGCACCGGCCACCGTGCCTATGGACAGTCCCACCAGGGCCGCGCAGGCCCCCACCTGCAGCGAGGCCCGGGCACCATGGGCGAGCTGGGCTGCCAGATCACGTCCCAGCGCATCCGTTCCCAGCGCAAAGGCGGGGTCCTGCAGGGGCCACAGCAGTGCAGGACCGGCCATATCCAGCGGATCACCCGGGTAGAGCCAGCCCGCCAGCGCGGCGGTGACGACAAACAGCGCAAGAATGGCCAGGCCCAGCAGAGCAGACAGGGAAATGCGCGATGGCATGGCCCTACCCTCCCGCCGCCGTGGCGGCCCTGGATGCCACGGACATGCGCGGGTCAATGGCCGCATGCAGCAGATCGACCAGCACATTGGCCACGATGACCACCAGCGAGGCCAGCAGCAGGACGCCCAGCAGCAATCGGAAGTCGCGCGCCATCACGGCCTCCAGCGCCAGGTTGCCCATGCCGGGCCAGCCGAACACGGTTTCGATCACCACCGAGCCGCCCAGCAGGTTGCCGATGTGCAGGCCAGCCACCGTGGTGACGGGAATGAGGGCATTGCGCAGCACATGGCGCAACTGCACGGTCACCGGCCCCACGCCCTTGGCGCGCGCCGTGCGCACGAAGTCCTGCCCGGCCATCTCCAGCATGGCGGCGCGCGTCAGCCGCGCATAGATGGCCACGAAGAAGGTGGACAGTGCCAGCGCGGGCAGCGCCAGATGCCAGGCCCGGTCCGTCCAGGCAGACCAGCCCTGCAGGTCTGACCCGGCAGAAAAGCTGCCGCCGCTGGGAAACCAGCCCAGGTGCACGGCAAAGCCCACCACCGCCATCAGGCCGACCCAGAAGCCCGGCATGGAATACAGCACCAGCACCCCGGCCGACAGCAGCCGGTCGGGCCAGCGCCCCGCACAGCTGGCCATGACCACACCGGCAGCCATGCCCACGGCCAGTGCAATGGCCCAGGCCGAGAGCATCAGCTGCAAGGTGCCCGGCAGACGCGAGGCGATCAGCCCGGCCACGGGGGTCTGATAGCGCAGCGACTCGCCCAGGTCCAGCCGCGCCAGCCCCAGCAGATAGTGGGCCAGCTGCGTGAACAGGCCCTGGTCCAGCCCGAAGCGGGCCCGCCACTGCGCCATCAGCTCGGCCGTGGCGCTGCCCGACTCGGCGGCCAGCACATCCGCCGCGTCGCCGGGAACCAGCTGCAGCAGCAGGAAGTTGAGGATGACGATGCCCAGCATCGTCGGCAGGGCCTGGGCCGCCAGGCGGCACAGGCGGGACAGCAGGGGGAAGGAGACAGGCATGGGCGAGGGATCGCAGGGCGAGGGAAGACGGTCAGCGGCCACGGGCATCGAGGCTAAAAGCCGGTGCAACGGGTGCAGGCAGTGCGGACGAAAGCGCTGAACGGCCGTAAGAAAGGACGGAAGAGGCAGCGCGGCAATTCACCACGCCAGGAGCATGCGCAAAGTCTAGGAGCGCATGCCCCTTTTGCCGTGATCGAACGCGGGGATCACCTCATGCAGCTTTGCGATCACCCGCTTGCAGCATGGCATGGGGCAGGCACTGCACATATGCGAGGTCCGAGCAAACTCATGCGCATCGCTTCGTTCACGCGAAGGGGCTGTGCGGCCAACATGGCCCCTCCCGCAGCAGGTGGGGAACATGTCTCCGGTGCAAGCCGGAGTCGCCAGCCAGCCTGCCAGCAGCCCCGCTTGCATGGATTCCAAGGCGCACCATGACCCTTCCCGCCCCGCCCACGATCGCCACTCTTCCGTTTCGCCTCAAGTTCCGCCAGCTCGTGCTGCTCGATGCCCTGGGCGCATCGCAGTCGCTGCGCAAGGCGGCCGCGCAGACACACCTGACCCAGCCGGCGGCCTCTCGCGCCATGGCCGAACTGGAGTCGGCCTTTGGCGTGCAGCTGTTCGAGCGCTCGCATTCGGGCATGGCTCCCACGGTGTACGGCAATGCCCTCATCCAGCATGCACGCCGCGTGCTGTTCGACGTGCAGCAGGCCCATGCCGAAATCCAGGCCCTGCGCTCGGGTTCGCAGGGCGTGGTGCGCCTGGGCTCGCTGCTGCCGCCTGCCACTGGCCTGCTTCCCAAGGCCGTCGGAGAAATCAAGAAGCGCCTGCCCCATCTGCGCATTTCGCTGGAGCAATTGCCCCAGAAGCCGCTGGTGGACCGCGTGCGCGAGGGCAGCCTGGACATCGCGCTGTGCCGCCACATCACCGACCGGGACGATGCCGCTGGACTGGAGCAGTCCGTGCTTTTCGACGAGGACTATGTGCTGGTCGCAGGACGCAGCCACCGGTTTGCGCGCTCGCGCAGCGTGAAGCTGGCCGAGCTCATTGACGACCCCTGGATCCTGCCCCACGGCAGCGGCCCTTTCCACGCCCATGTGCAGGCCCTGTTCCTGGGCCGCGTGGGCTGCATGCCGGCCAACGTAGTGGAGTCGTCCACGCCGCTGGCCGCCAACCTGCAACTGGTGGAGCAGTACGGCTTTCTCAACTTCATGCAAAAGACGGTGGCCCAGCGCTACGCGCAGCGCAGGCAGCTGTCCATACTGCCGATCACGCTGAGCAATCCGCTGGGTCCCCACGTCATCGCCGTGCGCGCCAACATGGGCGCATCGCCGGCCGTGCGCACCGTGCTGGAAGCGCTGCGCGATGCCGCCGCCGCCGAGCTGCCCGAGAACCAGCAGGCATTGCAGGCCCTGCGCGCCTGACCTGCGGGCCGCCCGCGCACCACAAGCCGGGTGAACCGATTTGCGCAACACCCGAGGCCGTCTTTCGAATAGGCGGCGCGGCCTTGTGCTCCTATTCTGAAAGTCCGCCGCGCCATGGGGCGCGGACCCTCAGGACGAGATGAGCACACCACCCGCCTCCGCGTTTCGCACCACCAATCCCCCCGCCCTGGGCGAGCCTCTGGGCAGCTACTCGCAGATCCTCGAAGCGCCCGCAGGCAGCGCACTGGTCTTTCTTTCAGGCCAGACGCCCCGGCGCGATGACGGCAGCATCCCCGCCGACTTCGCGCAGCAGGCCGAGCTGGTCTGGCAGCGCATCGCAACGGCGCTGCAGGCCGTGGACCTGACACCCGCCCACATCTGCCGCGTGGTCACCTACCTGACCGACGCCAGTGACGCGCCCACCCACGCCCGCATCCGCAGCCACTACCTGGGCAGTGCACGGCCGTCATCCACGGGCGTGGTGGTGCCGGCGCTGTTCCACCCCGACTACCGCATCGAGGTCGAGGTCACGGCCGCCCGTCCTCCTGGCAGCCCATGAAAACAGGACATCCCATGCATACATCTGCGCCATCGCCCTTTCCTTCCTCGACCTTTTCTTCCTCGACCTTCTCTTCCTCGGTCATTACCCGGCGCCGCGCCCTGGCCGGCGCCCTGGCCGCCCTGGTCGCTGCAGACGCCACGGCCCGGGACAGCGCTCCCGCCTATCCGTCCGGCGTCATCCGCATCGTGGTTCCCACATCGGCTGGCGGCTCGGTGGACTCCACGGGTCGCCTGCTGGCAGAGGCACTTGCCAAGCCGCTGGCGGCCAAGATTGTGGTGGAGAACAAGGCCGGCGCGGGCGGCCTGATCGGCATCGACAGCGTCATCAAGAGCCCGGCCGACGGCCACACGCTGGCCCTGGGCATTGCAGCCACGCTGTCGGTGCAGCCCGCCGTGCGCAGCCAGCTGCCCTATAGCGCCACGCGCGACCTGGCGCCCATCGCGGTCTTCGCGCAGGGCGGCCTGGTCATTGCCGTGCCGGCCTCCAGCCCCGTCCATACGGTGCAGGACCTGAAGGCGCTGGCCAAAACACGGGGCGAGCTGAGCTTCGGCACCGGCGGACAGGCCACCTTCGGCCATCTCACGGGCGAGGTGATAGCCCATGCGCTGGGCATAGGCATGCGCCACATCCCCTATCGGGGCGCCGCACCGGCAGTCACCGACCTGGCCGGCGGCCTGCTGGACCTGGCCATTCCCGATGCCTTCTCAGCCGCACCTCAGGTGCAGGCCGGCAAGCTGCGCGTGATCGCCATCGCAGGCCCCGACCGCCATCCCACGTTTGCGCAGGTGCCCACGCTGGCCGAGTCGGGCATTCCCTTCGACCGGGGAACCTGGCTGGGCCTGTTCGCCCCGGCCGCCACGCCTGCGCCCGTGCTGGAGCAACTGACCGCAGCGCTGCGCCAGCTTTCGGCGTCCCGCGAATTCCAGGACAGCGTTGCCCGGCTGGGCTTCACGCCCGTCTTCATCGCACCGGACGCCGTGCGCCAGATGCTGGCGCGCGAGATCGCCGCCTGGCAGGCCGTGGCACGCCAGGCGCACATACAGCTCGATTGATTTCCCATGCATTCCCACTTCAGAAAAAACACCATGACTTCAAGCATCCTGGACCACCACGGAGACGGCTTCATCCACGCCAACGGCCTGCGCCTGCACTACGAGCAATGGGGCGATGGCCCCCATGTGGTGATCGCACTGCACGGCACCTCCCTGCACGGGCGGGTCTGGGCGTGGCTGGCCGCCTCGCTGGGCCCCGAGTACCGGCTGATCGGTCTGGACCAGCGCTCGCATGGTGACTCGCAGCGCGCCGGTAGCGGCCAGTACCAGGTGGAGCACTACGGCGCCGATCTGGAAGCCTTCATCGACCGCCTTGGCCTGGAGCGCGTCAGCCTGGTCGGCTCGTCGCTGGGCTCACGCGTGGCGCTGTGGTATGCGGCCCGCCATCCCCGCAAAGTGGCGGCGCTGGCCCTGCTGGACCTGAGCTTCGAGATGCCCACCGAGGCCTCGGAGCACATGGTCTCGGCCCATTTGTCACGCCCGCGCCGGTTTGCGGATATGGATGCCGCCCTGGCCTTCTCGCGCACCCTGCCCCAGCGTCGCCGCTTCAGTGACGAAGTGCATCTGCGCACGCTGCAGGGCGATCTGCGCAGGCTGGACGATGGCCAGCTCGAATGGCGCTATGACCGCGATGCCGCCATCGAGACCCTGCGCTGCGCGGCGCGCGACATGTGGGACAGCGTGCGCGCCATCGAGGCGCCCACCACCATCCTGCGCGGTGCCGACAGCGACGTGCTCATCGCGCCCACCGTCCAGCGGCTGCAGCGCGAACTGCGGGGTCTGCACATGCTGGACGTGCCCGATGCAGGCCACTCGATCTGGGGCGACAACCCGCAGTTCACGGCCCGCGCCATCGAAGAGGCTCTGCGACGCGCGCGACCAGCTCCCGCCGCCGAGTCCGAGGATGCCTGCGCGCCCGCGCCGCTGTCCTGGACACAGGGGCGCCCGCTGTCCATTGCCACCGGCAGCCTGCGCTTTCATGCGCTCGAATGGGGCCAGCCCAACGCACCGGCCCTGGTCTGCCTGCACGGCACGTCCATGCAGGCATCGGCCTGGAGCGCGCTGGGCTCGGCCCTTTCGGCCCACTGGCGCGTGATCGCCATCGATATGCGCGGCCACGGCCAGTCCGACAAGCCGGCCAGCGGCTATGCGCTCACCGACTATGCCGACGATCTGCGTGCCATCTTCGATGCGCTGGGCCTGGCGCAGGCCAGCCTCATCGGCAGCTCGCTGGGCACCCAGGTGGCCATGGCCTTTTCGGCTCGCCATCCGCAGCGCGTGCAGCGCCTCGTCCTGTCCGATCCCAGCTGCCTCATCGCGCAACAGGCCATAGACCAGTACGTGGCCCTGCACCGCTCGCGCCCGCGCAGCTTCACCGGCTGGGACGAGGCCCTGGCCTTCTCGCACAGCCTGCCCCAGCGCAGGCGGTTCTCGCCCGAGGTGCACCGCTTCACGCTGCAAGGCGACCTGGGCGTCGGCGACGACGGCCGGCTGCACTGGCGCTACGCACTGGACCCCATCCTGCAGACCTTCGAGGCGCTCACGGTGGACCAATCGGCCGACATTGCCGCCACGCGCGCGCCCGTACTCATCCTGCGCGGCAGCGAGTCGCATGTGCTGTCCCGCCCCGATGCGCTGCGCCTGCTGGACGCCTTTCCCCGGGCCGAACTGGTGGAGATTGGCGAGTGCGGCCACACCATCTGGGGCGACCAGCCGCAGGTGATGGCGCAGCATGTGCGGGCTTTCCTGGCCTGAAGGCACAGCCCGCGCCATGGTCACAGCCCTCCCTCGGACAGCAGCCCCGCCGCTGCTGGACATACGCCAGTTGCGCATTGCTTTCCCGGGCCGCGCCGGTCCTGTCGAGGCCGTGCGAGGCCTTGACCTCGAACTGCGACGCGGCCAGACCCTGGCCCTGGTCGGCGAGTCAGGCTGCGGAAAATCCACCACGGCCCTGGCCGTGCTGCGCCTGCTGGCGCCCGGAGCCCAGGTGAGCGGCCGCATCCTGCTGCAGGGCCGCGACATCCTGGCCCTGCCGCCGGCCGAACTGCGGGCAATACGCGGTCGTGACATCGCCATGGTCTTCCAGGAGCCCATGACGTCCCTGAACCCGGTGCATACCATCGGCGAGCAGATCACCGAGACGCTGCGCCTGCACGCAGGACCCGATGAACGGCTGAATGCCGCAGCCGCACGCCGCCGCGCCATCGAACTGCTGGAGCGCGTGCGCCTCCCGGAGCCCCAGCGCCGTATCGACGACCATCCCCATCACCTGTCGGGCGGCCAGCGCCAGCGGGTGATGATTGCCATGGCCATCGCCTGCCGCCCCCGCCTGCTGGTGGCCGACGAACCCACGACGGCGCTGGACGTGACCGTGCAGGCGCAGATCCTGGAACTGCTGGACAGCCTGCGCCGCGAAATGGACATGGGCATGCTGCTCATCACCCATGACCTGGGCCTGGTCAGCCAATGGGCAGACCGTGTCGCCGTGATGCATGGTGGACGCAAGCTCGAAGAGGCAGACACACCCACCCTGTTCAGGACGCCCACCCACAGCTATACGCGCGGCCTGCTGGGTGCCTCGCTGCACGGCGAGGCAACGGGGGCTACACAGGTGCGCCACCACGGCCAGGGCCCGCTGCCCGAGATCCGCATCCACTCGGAGCCGGGAACGAAGGAGGCGCGCTTCACGCTGTTCACCCCCCAGGTCGCGTCACCGCCTGCCCATGCACTGCAACCGGCCCTGCAGACCACCGTGCCCTTGCTGCAGGTACAGGCGCTGCGGGTGGAGCACATCCGGCGCGACGCCAGCGTGCTGCGCGCCGTAGACGGTGTGGACTTTCATATCGGCGCGGGCGAGACACTGGGGCTGGTGGGCGAATCCGGCTGCGGCAAGTCCACCCTGTCGCGTGCGCTGCTGCGGCTGCAGACACCCGCGTCCGGGCGCATTGCACTGGACGGGACCGACCTTGTCCCGCTCCATGGCCGCGCGCTCAGGCCGTGGCGGCGCCGCATGCAGATGGTGTTCCAAGACCCTTATGGATCGCTGAATCCGCGCCACCGCGTGCAGGACATCCTGGACGCAGTGCTGGCCGCGCATGGCGAGGCCTCGCGCGCGCGGCGGCAGCAGCGCATCGCTGCCATGCTCGACCGCGTAGGCTTGCCGCGCGGCGCGGCCGAGCGCTATCCGCACGAATTCTCGGGCGGACAGCGCCAGCGCATAGGCATTGCGCGCGCCCTGGTGGTGCGGCCCTCCCTGGTGGTGCTGGACGAGCCCGTTTCCGCGCTCGACGTGTCGGTGCAGGCACAGATACTGAACCTGCTGGTGGAACTGAAAAGGGACTTCGGCCTCTCCTACCTCTTCATCTCTCACGACCTGTCCGTGGTGCGCTACATCGCCGACCGTGTCGTGGTGATGCACCAGGGCCGCATCGTGGAAAGCGGCGACCACGGGCAGATCTGGCATGCCCCCCGCCATGCCTACACCCGCAGCCTGATCGACGCCATTCCCGGAGCCCGCAAAGGCCGACCCGGGTGAGGCAAGACCAGGACAGATGCAAAGGCCGCCTACTCCGCCCTGGCCGTAGTTGAGCCGGCCCGGCCTGGCGCGCGCCGCCTCCAGCAGATCGTTGACCGAGCGCAGCGGCGAGGCCAACAGCAGCAGCGACCACCCGCTGGCGCGCCGGCGCCGGCCGGATGGCCTGCGAGGCCATGTGCGGAAAAGCGGACGGAACACGGCATTGGATTCATAAAAAGCATTGCCAATATCAGAATGATCCTATGGATTTTCATAAATCATAGGAATAGACTTTGGAGCACGCCCATCAAACTCTTCTGCATCGTTTCCGGTTTCATTCATATGAAAAAAATCAGATATTTTCTCATTCCGGCAACGCTTTGCTTTTCTGTAAGCTCCATTTATGGAGGCATGTTTACACCGGCAGTATCCATCGTCCAATTACCGGAAATCATCAACGTTCCTGCAGGAAATATCATGAATGGATCAGTGCTATGGGAATCGCCCATGGTCAAATCCACTCTCGACACCATTTCCTACAGTGTGCTTTCGGGGCCATCTTCAGAAATATGGCCCCAAATCATGAACCCCACTACGCTGGACGGCGATATCTACTCCACATCTTTGCGCGGAATAGGAATCCGTTGGCGTGCCACATGGAAAGCCAGGAATTTCCCCAATGGCAAAACCATGTCCATCACCACTCAATCCAACAATTCAGGAGCCACGGGATGGCAAAAGGATGATGTACATGAGCAAGCCATATGGCTCCAACTCATCAAGACAGGCGCCGTTCAATCGGGCACTTTCAGCGTCAGCAGCTATGCATCCGCCCGGTTTGACTGCAATAGCCTTTGCAATATCTGGTCCGTGATGGCGGCCGGCAGCACCGTGGTGCGCACAGGCGCCAGTTGCCGGGTGAAGACAAGCAACATCGCCGTGAACCTGCAGCGAATCAACAGGTCACAGTTCAACGGGATAGGCGCTACCTCCGCGCCCCAGTCATTCGATCTGGAACTGATCTGCACCGGGGGCGATGCCAATTCCACCCTGCGCCCGTTCGTCACGCTCACGGATGCCAACGATGCCGCCAACCGCTCCGATGTGCTGACGGTGACCGGAGGGGCTGCCGGCATCGGCATCCAGATCCGCAGCAGCGACAAGGTCATCAGCTACGGCGAGGACTCCGCCAACTTCGGCAATCCCAACCAGTGGCAGGCGGGCATCATCACCCCAAACACCAGCAACCACGTGATTCCATTGACGGCGCGCTATGTCCAGACCCAGCCCTCCGTCACCACAGGCCTGGCCAACGGACGGGCCACCTTCACGCTCAATTACCAGTGACCTGCCAGTGACCTGCCAGTGACCTGCCAGTGACCTGCCAGTGA
>NZ_JACVUR010000055.1:0-34142 GCF_016516495.1 Delftia sp. S65 | reverse complement strand
CAGCGGGCTGGCCAGCAGTTCGGCTTCGCCGCCCCATAAAACGCCCGCGGGCGCGCCCGCGGCGCCGCCACTGCGCTGGCGCAAATCCGCGCGCCGCGCCGCCTCGGGCACTGCCGGATCGTTCATGTCGAAGGCCACCACCACCTCGGGCCCGTTGCTCCAGCCCTTGCGGATGGCGTCGACCGTCTGGCGCACCTGTCCCACAGCCTGGGCCCGCGCCGCATCGGAGAAGGCTGCCGGCTCGGGTCGCATGATGCGCAGCAGGTTGGCCATCTGTTCATCGGTCAGGCCCTGGGCATCTGCCTCTCCGCGCCGGAATGGCAGTTCCTCGGTGCGCTCCACCGGGCCGGCCTTCAATTCGCGCGCGCTGGGCGGCGTGGCATGGGTGCGCTCGCGCACGCCCGGCACATCTTCCCAGCCAGAGCCCTGCTTCTCCACCTCCCGAACGGTCACGCTCCAGACGCCATCAGCATTTGCAGGCGTGTAAGAGACGACGCGATCGAACCCGCCGCCATAGCTCTTCAAGATATTGCCCGGGGTGTAATAGGCAGCGCGGGCTGCTTCCTCGGCTGCAGCCTTTTTGGCCAGGATGCCGCGAGGCTTCTTGGGGGCCGGCGCGGGCGCTGCGCCGCGAAGCGTGCCGACGGGCTTCTTCGTTTTCGCAGGATCCCGCACCCAGGCCTTGAACTCGTCCTGCGTCATCTTGGTGATGGCGCCCAGGCCCGTCCAGCCCTTCTCATAGTTGCCGAGGTAGGTGGCCCGCGCATCGGCCTCGTCGGCCGCGCCCAGCACCACCTTGTGCTCATCGAACGAGCCATCGCGGTTCACCTGGTCCACCACGAACACCGGCAGGTCCGGGTCGCTCGCGCGGTCGGCCATGAACACGTCCACATGGTCCTTGTCCGCGCCCACAGAGCCCTTGATGTAGCCGTAGTGGCTCTGCAGCGGCGGCCATTCAGGACGGCGACGGCTGCCGGCCGGGTTCTCGATGCTGATGTCCAGGCCGTTCAAGCGCACATGGCCCTTGCGGTAGTTGCCAGCATCTTTCTGGGCTTCAGTGGGCTGGGGCAGGTCGTTGGCAGGGCTCGTGGCAGCCTCTTTGGCCGCGACATCGATGCGATCCGTCCCAGCACTTCGGGCACTTTCCGGCACCTGCTCCCGATAGTCCAAGGCATCCAGTCCGCGCGCCATATTTTCAGAAGGCTTCACCGATTTTTCATTGGCATCCACCCAGGCCAGTGCCTGCTCGCGATCCAGGAACTCGCCCTGTGGCGTAACGAACCCTGTTTCGGCAAAGCCGCCGGCCTGCGCTGTGTGCTTTTCGGCCACGACGAAATGCATCGAGTTGGGTTTCCCCACATACACAACGCCATCGTTGCCAAGGTTTGCCACTGCCAGACCTTTGCTCGGGACATCTTCGCCGCGCGATTGGTACTGGACGCCAGCGGGCGTGCGCAGCGTGCGTGCTGCAGGTGCTGCAGGTGCTGCAGCAGCATCGGGCATGGCGGCTGCCAGCTTCTCGCGCACCTTGGGCGCCAGGTCAGCCCATGCCCGCGAGTGGGAGGATGCGCGCGCCGGGGCGTTCAGCCCCTTCGCTCCCTTGGCCACAGCTTGGCGCTCGGCCGCCGACATCTTGGTCCAGCGCTCGCTGGCGGCCAGCAGCTGAGCGCGCCGTGCGTCGTTCCCTTCCTTAGCGATGGCCTGGGCCTGCTGCTCGCCCGCCGTGGGCGCTGGTGCAGCAGCAGGCGCTACAGTGGCAGCCTGTTCGCTGGCGCCAATTCGGCCAGGTACAGCAGATTGCACCCCGGCAGCAGGCTGTCCGGCACCGCCACCTCGCGGCCCAGCAGGCTGCGCATCTGGCGCGCGTCCTGCCGGCTGACCGCTCCCAGCCTGCGCAGTAGCCGCAGGGCCTGCTGGGCGTTCATCTGCCAGCCGTACTGCAGGTGCGGTTGAATCATCGATTGCTCCTTGCGGCGCAATGGCGTCCGCGATCTTGCGTTGCAGGTCCACATTCAGCCGCTCCCACGTGGCGCCGGGGAGCGCCTTGCGGATGACTGGCTTCAGGCCCTCAAGCCGTCCGGCCAAGGCCTTGCGCTCTGCGGCGGGCATGCTGGCCCAGGCCGCGCGCCCGGCGTCGATTCGTTGGACAGGTGTTTGGATCGGCGCTTGAGCCTGCGGGCCTGGCGCTGCACCTGCTTGCGCGCCATCGTGCTGAGACGAGGTGGTGCCATCGGTCAGCTCCTGCGCAGCTGCAGAACCTGCAACCGGCGCTCCTTGCGCTCCTGCTGCCGGCGAAGATTCCGCGCGCGGCGGCTGGGCTTGATCGGCTTGTGTGCCATCGATGCTTCCTTGCTGGGTGGTGGATGTGGTTGCAGGGGCAGGCGCAGCAGCCTGTTGGTCGCGCTCGGCGCGGCGCCGGGCCAGCTCGCGGGCCAGTTGCAGGCGCACGTTCTTTGCCTGGGCGGAGCGGAATCCGTTGGACAGGTCCTCGTCCGTCCAGGTGGCCAGGGCCCCGCCTTCGATCTCGCCGGTGGCAGGGTCTGCGGTGACCTGGCGCTCGGTGGCCTTCTTCTTGGCTGGCGCACGGGCGGCAACTTCGGCGGCTTGCGCCAAGGCATCGGCCTGCTGGGTCTGGGCTGCCGCGCCGGAATCCACGGCCAAGGCAGCAGCTGCGGACAGAGAGCCGGCGGCAGGGTCCAGGCCCATGGCGCGCGAGGGCGGCATGGCCGCGCCCGTGGATTGCAGGATCTCGTCATCGGGCGATTGCACGGCCCGGTTCGCGGACATCTCGGCATCGCGCAGGGCCTGCTCCTGAGCGCGCTGCTGGGCCAGCGCGGCCGCGCCATCGGGCGGCGTGCTCTGCGGCACCTGTGGCTCCCCGCCCTCTTCCTGCTGCAGCTGCGACATGCGGGCTTCGAATTCCCTGCGCATGGTCTCCAAGCCGGCATTCGGTGGCGTGGCGGCGCCTTCGGCACTTGCGCCCTCGGCAGGACCAGCAGCACCAGGTGCGCCGGCCGCGGCCTGCTCGGCCCCGGGCTGATCCGCTGTAGGAGTCTCGCCGGGCTGGCCTGCAGGCACGCGGGGCTCGCGCGCCGCCCGATACCCCGCCGCGCCGCCGCCCATGGCCGCGCCCGACAGGGTGCCCAGCACCACCGCCGTGTCCACGTCCTCGGACCAGTCCTTACCCAGGGCCAGGTTCTGGAAGATCTGTTCGGCAACCGACTGCGGCAACTCCTCCAGGAAGCCCTCGGAAATCGCCCCCTGGATCACCTGCGCCGGGATGCTCTTGACAGCGCGCTGCTGCACCAGCGGATTCGCGGCGGCCGTTGCCGCGTCGTCGGCAAACTGCTTGGCAATGCCCTTGTTGCCCTGGGCCAGCATGGTCTCGGCATCCCCGATGCCCAGGCGCTGGGCCACGCGCCCGCCCGCATACCCCAGCCCGGCCGTGGCCGCGCCCGTGGCAGCCGCTGCAGCCGTCTGGCCCGGCGAGAGCAGTCCATCTTCGGATTCCTGGCGGATCTGCTCGGCCGCGGAGCCCGCGCCCACGATGCCCTCACCCAGCGCGCCAGCTGCTGCAGCACCCTTGGCACCAGCCTGGCCCAGCCGCGTCGCCGCGCCAAGCCCGCGCGCCACCACGCCGCCCGCACCCATGGCAGGCAGCGATTCAACAACCGCACCGACGATATTGGAAGGATTCTCCAGGGCCGCCTGGAACTTGCCGCCCAGGCCCTCGGCCTCCTGGAACTTGCGCTGGGCTTCCTTGGTGGCGTCAGAGTGCCATTCGTTGATGGCCTCGCGCGCTTGCTTCGGCCGGAAGCCGACAGCACCACCCTCGTTCTCCAGAAGCTTGCCCGCGCGCCCGCCTGTTGCGATGTCGGCAAGACCGACCACAGCTTCGGGCACGGCCACGGCGCCCTTGGCTGCCCACGCTGCCGCGTCGCGGACGTAGTCGGTGGCGCTGCGGCCGGCTGGCTCCTTGCCGTAGTCAGGATCCAAAAAAGGATTCTTGGAGGGCGGCTTGGCGCCAGGCGCGGTGGTGCCGTAGTTGGGGTCGGAGAACGGATTCTGTGCCATCCCCCCACTCTCAAGGAGAGGTGCGGGGGCGGTCGAACCCTAGCCGGGGGCGTGAAAAAGCCCCGACATGCGGGGCTTGTGCGTGAGGCCGAGGCGCCCGGCTACTCGCGGCCCAGCTCGGCCAGCGTGTCCTGCAGCGTCTTGATCAGCCGCTCAACATCCTCGGGAGGCATATCGACCCAGGTGGTCGTCACGGGTAGGCCTGCCGATGTCTTGGCAGTGTGCTTGATGCCGATGAGCGTCTTGCCGCCCACAACGCTCGTGCGGACGCTGGTGAATTGAAGCAGGGGCGTTGGAGTCATGGCGCGATGGTGGCATGGAAAGCCCACTCATGGCTGACTGTCGTTCAAATCTCGAAAGGCTTCCGGTCTCGGCCTTCGATCCACCGAGGAGCTCGGCCACGGCCCGTCCAAGTCTCACCTGTCTTGGGATTCCGGTACCGCACGTTTGCAGGCTTGTTGGGAACAAACAAGTCGTCGGGCTTGAGATTGTGATCCTTCACCAGTTTCCTGGCGTCATCAATCGCATCAAGTTTCCTGGCGCCATAGTACTCAGCGATCTTTGCATCCAATGCTGCTCGCTCCCGCATAAGGGCTTTGTACTTCGAGGACATGTCTTCAGTGCTCCGGCCAAGTTCTGCAACGTTCCGCACCGTGGTAGCTGAGAGAGGTTGGCTACTCCTCAGAGGCACGTGCGCCATGCCGATGACCGGCAAACAGCGTGCCTTGCATGAGATCTGGCCCAGAAAGAACAAAGCCCGCGACTGCGGGCTGCGGGTCAGATCTCGAAGGCAGTACGGTCCACAGCGTCCTTGATCCAGTTCGGCGGCTTGCCCCGGCCGGTCCAGGTGGCGCCAGTGGAGGGGTCGCGGTACTTGGCCACGCCTGCACTGACGGGCGACTTGCGTTTGCCCGAGCTGAACACGTCGTCTGCCGTGAGGTTGTAGTCGGCCACCAAGGCGCGGACCTTGGCGATCACGTCGGCCTTTTCGACCTTCAGGATTTCAGCAATGCGTGCTTCGAGCTCTGCTTTTTGCTGGAGAAGCGTTTTGTAGTCGGGTGTCATGGCTTTTTCATCGGTTGTATGCTAGCGATTTGCATTCTAGTCACATAAAGCGGGCATATGGTCGTCTGCAAATGCAAGCAACCACACTTTCTGAGCCCGCCAAGAAAAAACCCTCTCGGGCTACGATGGTTACTCCTACACAACCATCCCCAGAGGGCGAAACCGATGGAGTCGCACGCCTTTTTTGAGTCCGACGCGCTGCTGAAGGGGTCCTACGATCCCTCGACACACCTACTGCGCCTATGGTTCAAGAACAGCCCGGATCGGGTTTACGACTACCCGAGGGTGCCGGAACATATCTGGTCCGAGTTGAAAGCGGCCCAGTCGGCAGGCAGGTACTTTCAGCAGAGCATTCATCACCAGTACGGGGAGCCGCGCGCTCCAGCAAATCCATGGCGACGTCGATAGCCGCGCGCGCCCTGGAGAAATCGACGGTCCAGCTGGTGTCTGGCGACAGGGGTAAGTCAGGCCGGTCGGTGACCACGCAGCCGCCGTGGAAGTCGAGCTCACGGCGCGCCAGCAGCAGCACGTCGCACACATAGGCCAGGTCGGCGTCGGCTGGCCGCGCGCCTGCTTCAGCCCGCCGCGCCGCAGCCCTCGCTCGATGCGCCGCGCCCAGGGCTACGCAAACCAAGACAAGCGCCAGGACCAGCGCGCCAGAGAGGATGAGGATGGGGAGATGTGCCATGCCCCAGTCTCTTCACAGGGGCCGCCGCTAGCGAACCCTAGCCGAGGGACGGAGCAGATGATGTTGCGCCAAACCTCACAGTTCAGAACCTCGGCGCAGGTGATTAGGCCTTACCAAGCAAGCTTGCTCGCAAGAGGAGAGATGGATGGCGAGACGCGATGAACGGCTGCCCCGAACGGCCTGCGAGTGACAACTAGCATGGCTGCCTCCCCAATCTACCCCCAGAAGCTACGCAGTTACTGTTGGCGATACCGTGGAGTGCGCAATTTTCTTAGGTGAAACACAATATAGCTAGAGTTTTGCAAATTTCATGAGTTCTGGCGCAATGTCGTATGCCTCTGTGGCAGCCATATCTATTAATAGCCTCAGATGATCTGCCTGGAATCCTGGCCAGATTCGCGTACCCAATTTAAATATAACTTGATCATCTTCAGGTCTGATTTCAAAATTACCCGTTGTAAATCTGGAATTTTTCTCATTTATCCAGGGCAAAATATCGCCAATACGGGAGTAATCAATTGGAATTGGCATGTATGCAATAATTACAACATATGACGGCTGGTCCTCAGACTGATCCGCCGAAGTAAATATAAGCATATTTATTCTACCCTCATCCCCTTTAAAACCCAAAGAGAATGCAGGCAGCTTTTTATAAGGCTCGAAAGACAAATTTTCATTTTCGAGAAATTTGCCGATTTTATTAAGCCAAAGCATGTTTTGTTTTTCACCCATGTCCCACCTCATTTAGCAAATCTGAAAACGAGGCACGCGCTCAAAATTTCTTTCTTTTTGAACATACCTATTATTTGAATAATCAAATAATACTGCCGCTGACCTCGACAGCACATTAAATGCCAAGTTCAAGCCATACACTTGTTCTACGGCCAGCGCAACTCCAAATGCAAACCCTCCATCAGAGGCGCCTGAAGATATTCGCAACTCGGTTAGCCTATTATATGGAATGATCTTTAGTTTACCAATATCATTTTTAGCAAACGTGTGAACATACTTATTTAATCTACGTTCCAACGAACGATTGCGCAACTCAATAATAAGTTCTCTTATGCAGAAGGTCAAAAATACAAACGATAAAAATGCCAGAATATTTACGAAGTAAACCAGTATGACATCAATCATTTTGACATCCTAAGTCTAGCCAGCAAACACAAAGAAGCAATCCCAAGAAGCAAGGCAGAGGAAATATACGAAACCCCCTCCAGCATCGCCAAGCCCTTATCTGCCATAGTTGGGTAATACAAATAGAACATGCCTCTAAAAAAACCAAAAAGCACCCATCCGATAACCAAAAAAACCAAAGACAACGACTTCATGTGGGCAAGCAAACCCGTTACCTTACGCTGTGGCAGCAAGTTTATCTCCTGCGACAACAAGAGCAACATCATGGCAATAATTGAAAAAAGATCGCCCGATCCGAAGTTGTGCGCAAACGAGTTTTCAAAACCAGCCAAATACACACAAAACCAGACGCCGAAGGCAACCAATATCGGCAAAGTTAATGAAAAATGTACCCATGTCCAAAGCTTTTCTTCTGCGCCAGCAGTATTTTTTTTGGTGATTGGTGTTGCAGACATTATCAAATTAACTTGACCAAAAAATACTCCACACCCATCCCAAAAGGATGAGCACCAGCAACCATCATAAGCCAAATTTTACAAATTGTTAGGAATTTCATGGTGCAGTGGAGTGGCACAGCTATCGATGGCTCGTATTGCGTGCAGACCTCACATTGAGCAAAAAAGGAATGGTTCCGTACACTGTTGCCCGATGATAGTTGCAATAAGTTGTCGCCAGGCAAATGCAGTCCAGCAAACAGGAGGGGCTATGGGAGCTGTGAAGATGTTGTTGGCCGCCGCCGCTCTGGCCGCGCTAGGGACGCCTGCCCTTGCGACGGACTACGCCACCTGCCTGCTGGACAAGCTTCCTGGGGTGAAGAACGCGCCGGCCCATGCTGCCGCGCTGAGCCTGTGTGCCCAGCAACACCCCGACAAGTTCTTCGAGGTCCGCCGCGGCTCAGGGCGTGGCCTGCTGGGCCCGAAGTCACCAGAGCAGTGCACGCTGGACAAGGCGCGCGACACCTCTTGGCAGCCGGCGGCAGGGATGATCATGCGCGCGTGCGGGTGCCTGTACAGCCCGAGCGCGGGCCCGACGGACATGTGCGAGCGGTATCCGCTGCCTGCTGAGATTCGCGCGCAGCACCCGGCCGTCAAGACTGATGCCGACCTCCTGAAGCTGGAGACGCACTACCGGAAGATCTACGCCGCGCACCCAGATGCCGATGCGCTGTTCGCGCGCAAGGACTTCTGGGCGTGGGTGACGCAGGACAAGGCGCGGGAGCAGGCCCTGACCAAGGGCTCCACGGCCGATGTGGTCAGGGTGCTGAGAGAATTCAGGTCTTCGAGGAGCGAGATCGATGAGGTGATGCGCAACGCGCCGCCTCATCAACCTCAAAACCCGTTCTCAGATCCGAACTACGGCAAGGATTTGTTGCCGCGGTAGCCGTCACCGGGATGCAACGATGCGTGCCGCGGCGCCCTTCCCATAAATCTCATCAAACAGCGCGGCTTGTCCAGGATTGGCGCGCAACGCAGCAATGTGATTTGCCGACGGCTGTGCTGCGCCACCCCCATCCACCTGCTGAACCTCTCCCGTCACACCGTTGTGCCGAATGATGCTTCCCTGGGTTGTTGACCCGTCCGCATTCTTCGTCGCTGGCGTGACCGTGACCTTCCAGGGAGACTGCTCCGCTTCGCCACTGATCGCGCGCAGGGACTGCTGGGCCTGTTGACGCTGCTGCGGCGTTGCGTTGGGATCAAGGAAGGTATTGCGCAGCCGCTCTTCCTGCTGCTGAGCCCGCGACTTGAAGCCGCGCGCCGTGATTTCCGAATCGGCCAGGCGGCGCTCGGTGTCCAGGCGCTGCTGATCCACATTGAAGCCGCGTGCTGTGCGGAAGGTGTCGGCTGCGATGCGGTCACGCTCCAGCTGCTGCTGGCCGGCGGCGAAGCCCAGGCGGGTGTCGTAGCGCTGGGCTTCCTGCAGGCGCGCCAGGTCGCCGCGATCTGATGCGCGGAGGTTGCTGGCACGGCGGAAGCCGCGTGCGTCCCCGGAGCCCATGATGGCCACGCGCTGCACGGGCGATGTGGGGGGCGGCGCCATGGCGGCCTGCACGCGGCCCATGGACTCGGCCTGCTGCTGGCCTGCCAGGTTGTTGGCTGCGTTCTGGTTGCGCCAGGACGGAAGGCCGCGCGGCTCGGCACCCAGGATGGCGGCCTGCTCGCTGTCGCCGTAGCTGTTGCCGGAGCGGAAGACACCGGGAGAGACCTGCGATGCCTGTCCCGCGGTCGGCGGCCCCCCCGTGCTGGGAGCCTGCGAATACTCGTTGACAGCGGAGAAGCTGCTCGACGGAGCTGCCGTGCGGGCTGCTGCCGTGGCTCCAGCACCTGGCGTGACGGCAGGTGCAGAAGCCTTGACAGCAGCAGGGGCCGCGTTCGGCGCCTGGGGGCTGTCATCAGCACCCACCAATCCACGGCCAAACCCTTTGGCGCCGTCCCACGCAGCGGAGGTGCCGCGAGCCGCGAGATCAATGATCGGGGTGGTGACCATGCCGACGGTGCCTGCAACAGTCTTCCCCACAGCTTCGCCGTAGTTCCCCTGGTTCCAGGAGTCTTTGATCGATTGGCCGACCTCCTGGTTGTTCTGTTGGTAGCCGAATCCGCCGACCTTGTCAGCAGCAGGTGCGGGAGCTACTGTCGGCTGCGCGGCGATGCGCGCGGCTTGCGTACTGGGCATGCCACTGGATCCGCTATCGCCCTGAAGGCGGCTGCCGGGGAATGTGCTGCCAGGGGAATTGAGGCTCTGTCGGCGGCGCTGCTCCTCCACATCGCCGCCGGCATCGAAGAACACCTCGGGCTTGAAGCCGCGCGGCACCTTGGGCGCCGCGGCAGACGGTGTGTGGGTGGCATCGACGGCTGCCTGCAGCGCGCCAGCACCGCCCATGGCGTGCACGGTATCGGGTGGCAGGACGAACTCGCCCGGCTTCACCATGGCGGGGATGGAGTCGGGTGCCTGGTTCTGGGCCTGAGCCAGCGCCGCGCTCTGCTGCTGGCCGCGTGGACGAAAGCCCAGCTTGGGCTGTGGCGCCGGCGGCGCCTTCTTGTCAGGATGAAAGCCGAACATGGCGGGCCTTTCAGAGAATGATGGATTCGGTGACGTGTGGCACGTCTTCGCGCGTCTCCCGGCGCAGGTCGGAATCGGGGCGGCGGCCGAAATACTTGGAGAACTCGCGCTCGGACAACTCGGCACGGGTGGGGTCGAAGGCCTCGGAGTCGGGCTGGGAGAAGCCGCGATACAGCGCCCAGAGCACCAGCTTGTCGTGGCTGAAGGCGTGGATCTCGGGCACGTCGGCCCCCGAGCGCATTTCGGTCAATGGCAGCCGGTAGCCTTCCAGCAAGATCTGGCCGTCGCGCGGCGGGGCCGGCACCAGACGGATGGAGCCTTCGGTCTGGACGGCCCAGCGGACGCGGTCCAGGCGCTTGTGGCGCCACCCGGGCTGATTGCGATCCAGCCATTCCGTGGAGACCAGGTCCAGCTGCTGCGGCTCGCTCGCGCCGTCGCATGCATAGGACAGGTGCGTGATCTCGTACAGCGCCGGATGCAGCTGATATGTGCTCTGCCCGTCCTTGGCGGCAATGCGACAGATGCCCGGCAGGCTGGATTCGAGCAGGAGCCGCCCGCGCACCGCGGCCTCGGCCACCGCGTCGTTCAGCCACATGGTGATCTTCTTGTCGGTCCACCGATAGGTCTCGACCTCATCATCAGCCGCAACCCGGAACCGCGCGATCAGGTCTTTGAGGTTCATGTCAGCGAGCCCCGAACTGCTCGATCAGGTTGGCCACCTCGGCGCGCATCTTGATTTCACCCTTGCGCGCGTCCAGCTTGACCTCGTACTTTGCGGCGTACTCGGCCAGGGCGCCCTTGTCCATGCCTTCGATGGTCAGCAGCATGGCCTCGGTGGCCGCGCGCTCTTGCTGCTGCAGTTGCTCTGCCTGCTGCTGGGCGGCCTGTGCCTGCTGGAGCGCTGCGTCGTCCTGCGCCTGCGTGGTGTCAGGCTGTTGCGCCTGCTGGTCCTGCTGGTCCTGCTGGTCGGCAGGCTGCAGCTGCCCTGCCTGCTGCTGATCGACGGGCGCGCGGCGGAACTCCACGAAGCGCAGCAGCTTGCGCGCGACGGCCTCGGGCACCAGCTTGGTATCGCCAGGCTCCCAATGGGTAGCAGCGTGACGGTCGTGATAGGGCTTCTTGCCCGTGTATTCCAGCTTGTCGAACTTCATGATTCGCTCCATTCATGTGAAACAAGCCGGACAGGCCGGCTTGCTGCATGGTTCATCGCCGCGAGCGCGGCTTCGATCAGGCCACGCCTTCGGGGACGCCCAGCACCACCACATCCAGAGCGCTGGCCTTGGCGTTGTCCGCGCCGCCCACGGTGAGAATCAGGTAGGCATCCTTGGTCAGCGTGATGACCGGGTTGGCAGTGGCATTGCGCAGGCGCGCCGTGGCGGCCAGGTTCACGGCTGCGCCGAAGTAGTCGTCGTCCTGGGGCACGGCCGGCACATCCACGCCGTCGGCATACTCGAAGCCGATCTTGGCGGTGACGGATGCCGTCATGCCAACGGCAACGACGACCAGGCTGTCGATCAGCTTGAAGCCAGCGGGCAGCAGGCCCAGGCGGATCTTCGTGCCCTGAATGGCGGGCGTCAGGATGTCGCCGCCCAGGGCCGCGCCGGCCGCGTTGGTGGCCAGGGTGTAATGCAGGGCGCTCAGGTTGCCCCACGGCGTCGCGCCCAGCTGGTTGCTGGAGGACTGCACTTTGGTGATGGTTGCCATGTTGGCCTCCGATGAAATGGTGAAGAACTCAGCGGAGGACAGGCGATCAGCTGACCGCCCGCCCTGGGGCGCGTCAGTTGCGCTCGCCGATGATGCGCACGGCCGTGTCGATGGCCGTGACACCGTGATCGGTGTAGTGCTTCTTGCCGTTGCCCTGCGACACCAGCCAGCGGATCTTGAACACGCCCATGATGGCGCCGATCAACAGCTCCATCTTGTCGCCGTGGTCGAAGTCCTTCTCGCTCCAGAAGAAGGGCATGCCGCCGTGCTTGGACTTGCCGAAGGCCTGGGCCAGCGACTGGCCGCCCAGCAGGATCGCGCGGTCCACCGCGTGCGTGGTGCCGAAGGACGCAGGCACCACGCAAGTGCTTTCCACCTCGGTTTCGTAGGCCGCGCAGTAGCGCACCTGGTCACCGGCATAGAAGCGGATGGGCTTGGGCATCTTGCAGATCAAGATGCCGTTCCACAGGCCCACTTCACCCAGGAACAGGGGGTGGTTGTTGGCCTTGGACGCGCGTGCCAGGGCGTTCGCTTGGAACTGGCGGAAGCCGGGGTCCTGGGCGAAGGCGTGGTATTGCGCGGGCGAGACCAGCAGAACGCGCAGCGGAGAATCCTCGGCCACCTTGTCCTCGGGAATCTTGATGGCGGGCGGCGGCAGCGCGATGGATTCCATAACCGTGCGGATGCTGTCCACCACGTCCATGCCGAGCACGTCAGTGGAGGCAATGTCCAGCTCTCCAGCGTTCACAGACACAGTCTTGATGGAGTCGCCATCGGCGATGTAGTGACGGTTGCGCGTGGGCGCCTTCACTTCGTTGATGGCGAATTCCGCGAAGTCCGGGTGGGCGCTGGTCGGCAGACGCCATTCCATGCCGTCTTGAAAGCCGCGCGCGCCCGCCAGGTGGGTCAGCATCAGCTGGTCCTGGTAGCTGTTCATCAGCGACAGCGCAATGGGTCGGCCGATGCGACGGAATTCCACAGGGGAATTCATATCGGTCATCGTGTTGCCCAGGTCCACAGGGAAGCGGACTTGGTTCACGCGCACGCGGCCGTTGTCCAGCTCGATCCCCGTGCCCTTGCCCTCGGCCATGCGGTTGCCCATGATGGGATAGGCGTTGGTGGGCTGCACGAAATGGAATTCCACCTCGGAGCCGTGACCGCGCGTCAGGTCCACCGTGCGCACGATGGGCATGTCGGTGGCGGTCTGCTTGCTCAGCACGGCGCTGACGTGAGCTTCGCCTTGGGGGACAGTGCCCACCATGCGGTTCAGCGTCGAATTGCGCTGCATGGACTGAGCGAACAGCCCGGCAGCCTGGACGTATTGGGCATTCGGCGAACCGGTTGCCACATTGGTTTTTCCGGACATATGTCCTCCGTCTTGGGGAGAGGGCTGCCTCATCACGAGGTGGCCCGGGTTTCAAAAATGCTTCAGTGGCTCACGCCAGACTGTTCATCAGGGCATCGATCTTTGCCGATGACATACCGCTCATCACGTTGAGCAGCGCTGCGGGGTTGTTGGCCAGTGCCTGCGCGCGCTCCGCTTCGCTTGCACCAGCCGCCGCGCCCGTCAGCTCGGACAGGCTCACCGGCACAGCCTGCTCGGCATCAGCCTTCGCCTTTGCCACGGCCGCGTCCACGGCATTGGCGGGAGCAGCCGGACTGGCCGCAGGGGCAGCAGTGGGACGGGCACCCTTGAAGGTGCTGAAGACTTCCACGATCTCGGCAGCGGAACCGTTCTGCAGGACATTGGCCACGGCTGCGCGCGCGAAAGCAGGCTGGGCATCCACCCACTGCTTGAACTCGGCAGAGTCGGCAATTTCGTCCGCGTCGGCGTGGGCCGCATAGATCGCGTTTTCGTGCGCCTGCTGGGCACTGAGCTGTTCGCGCTGCTGGAGTGGCTGCATGGCCTGGGCCAAGCGCGCGTCCACCAGTGCAGCAGCACGCTGGTCCACCAGCGCAGCCACGCCCTTGGCGATCCCCTCCTCCGAGAAGTCGCCGAACAGGGTCATGTCCACGCCTTGGGAGGCGGCGGCCTGGGCAATGGCCAGGTTCTTGTCGGCAGAGGTTGGCGCCGAGCCAGCTTGCTCGCGGGCCGCGGCATCCGCCTGGGCCTGAGCGAGATTGGTTTGCTGGCTGCGGTTCAGCTGGTCGATCTGCGCCTTCAAGGTAGCGTTCTCGCTCTCCAGCGAATCGCCGCGCGCCTTGAACTGGTCACGCTCGGAACGAGCCTGGGCCAGCTTTTCAAAGGGGATCGTGTAGCTGCCCGACTTGCTGGCGATGGGCGCGCCCGCCGGCTCGTCATCCTGAGCGGGCGCCGCGCCTGCAGCAGGTGCAGGAGCCGGGGTTGCTGCAACAGCGGGGGCTGCAACAGGAGCGGGAGAAGGCGCTGCAGCAGCTTGCTCAGCACCAGAGGTGGCGGTTGCGGGAGTAGCAGTGCTCGCGGCGTTGCTGGCCTCGGCGGTCTGGGCCGCATCCGCGTCCAGATCCAGTTGGCCTGCAAAGGCGGATTCGAGCAGTTGCTCAGGTGACATCGGCATGTAAGTGCTCCACATCCCCGGCTATCCGGCCGGGCCTGTTTGAAGGGGCACGCAGATTCGAGGATCAGGCCGGGGCCGAAGCCCCGACCATCACGCTCTCCAGCTGCGGGAGGTGCCGACCCATCACGGGCAGGCTTCTCGTCTCTGGCTTTCGCCTTCAACGTGGAACACAGTGTCGGGCGCCGCGCGCGCCGCATCCAACTCTGGACGGAGTGAATCGCTACAGGTTGTCGGCTGGGGTGGCGGTCTCGATCCCCTGCATGCCGCGCGACGGCTCCTGCGGGATGGGTGGGAACGCGGGGCTGGTGTTCTCGTGCACCTGGCCGATGTCACCGGCCGCGCCCGGCCCGCCGGACTGCGGCGCTGGGCCCGAAGGCGCCACGCCGGGCACTGGGAAGTCCGGATCGTCGCCGCCCGGGTTGGGCTTCTGATAGCCAGCGCCCTTCATGATGGCGTCCGCGATGGGCGCGATGGCAGGATTCATGGCGACCTGGGCCCCGCCCTGCATCGCCGAGAAGGCGGCCTGCACGCCCACCTGCACAGCGTCGGCCATCACCTTCTTGATCTGGGCATCCGTCAGGCGCTCCTTCATCTCCAGCTCGCGCGCCTTCAGCTCGTGGCCAGCCTTCAGCAGCGCAGCCTGGACCTCCTGCTGCACACGCTGCTCGATCTGCTCCGGCGTCTGCTGGCCCGTCGCCGCGCGGATGGCCTCCACCACCTGCTTCTTTCGAGGCAAGTCCATCAGATCGATCAGGAATGGCAGCGCGACCACCTGGATATGCTCCGGCAACGACTTCACCGCCTCGGACAGAGAGCTGAGCTGCTGGGCCCGGAAGCTGCTGGTGCTCGGCACATCCTCCAGAGCAACCTTCAGCCGCGTCCTGAGCACGTCATTGGAGCGGTACTGCAGGCCCGTGGCTTGGTCCACTTCGGCCTTGTTCAGCACCACTGTGCGCGGTGGGTTGAGCACATCGCCCTCAATGACGATGACCTGTTCCTCTTCGCCCAGATCCTCGATGATCAGGGCCATCAGCAACTCGCCCACCATGCCGCGCGCATCCTTGGTGTTGTCCATCATGTCAGCGATACCGATCTGGGACTGTTCCACCTGCGTGGTTTCCTGCAGGCCGCTGCGCGCCGTCCCGGTCTGCCCCTGCATCGCCGGGGTGACGGGACTAACGCGGCCCAGCGCGCGCCGGCTGTCCTCCATCAGCTGGAAATGCTGGGCGTTGAGCTGGAAATCCCGGAACACCTGAAAGCGCGCGCCCTTCTTCTCCATGTGCTCATCGTCCAGCACGATGTCCGCGTCAGGCCGGGCCAGTTGCTGCCGCAGCTGCGCGCTGCTCATCTCGGTGGCGCCTTTGGTGCGCTCTACCCGCACCGAAGCCATTCCCCAGCGCAGCTTGGCGATGGTGCTATTGAGGTTGTCCTGGGCAAAAGTCATGTCGCGCACCAAACCGAACGGCATGCCTGTCTGGTCTTCGCGGTAGCCCCAGAACGGCACATATGGGAAGTGCTGGTGCGGGTATGGCGTAGGGCCGTCGTGGATGCAGACAGGCCCGATCCAATAGGAGCGGCGCAGGCGTGCGATGGACTCCCGCGACAAGGTGCCCGCGCCCGAGGCGACGGCCAGGCGGTGCTGCTGGTTGGATTCATCGAACTCGACCACGCGCCCGCCACGCAAGCGCAGCACCAAGCCGGAGACCCAGCGCCGGTACCAAACCTCGCACAGGCTCAGTTCATCGGTCTCGGAGCGGTACCAGGCATGTTCGCGCGGCGTCCAGGCCCGTGCGACATCGAGCCCAGCATGCAGCCCCGTCGAGGTCCCGCCCTCGCCCAGGAAGCCACCGAAGCCGCCGGGTCCGGACAACACGTCCGCACGCATGATCACTTCCTTGTGTTTGGGGAAGGTCGCCGCGACCCGCTCCTTTCGCACAAAGCGCTCGCGTAGCAGCCAGTGCGCATCAGACAGGTCGGGTTCCTTGGCGCGGATGTCCCACCACATCTCATTGCGGTGGATGTAGCGGCAGCGGTAGGGATACGCGAATGGATCGCTGGCGCGCGCGACTTCGACCCAGCCCAACCCCACGCTGATTTGCGGCAGGAAGGCTTCGCTGATGGCGCGGTCCGCTCGGCTGTGGCGCTCGGCCTGGTTCAGGCGGAAGTTCAGCGCATCGGCCACGTCTTGTCCACCAGGATCACCATCGGGCGTAACGCGCCAGTCCGTGCGCGTCTTGGCCTCATAGCCGCACACGGCCCGGATGGCCGTGCCGATGATGTTCTCCTTAGCCGGCGGAATACCGAAGCGCCGCATGCGCGCCAGCAGCTCACTGTCCAGCTGGTTGCCGTCCACATAGTCCGCCTCCGTGTCCGCCTGGGCCCGCCAGGTGGGTTGCTCAAGGATGTCATCGATGATCCGCGCGTATTCCTGGGGCGTCAGCGCCGCGCCCAGGTCTGCATTACTTGGGGGGGATGAATAGATCATGGTCTTCAGCGCCAGTCAGGCGCCTCCTCTTCCTCGTCAGGTTGGTGGCCGCGCGTGTCGTTGCGCATCCTCGGAATGGCCTGGGCCAGGTAGCGAAACATGTCCGCGCCGTGGCTGAACTCGTCGTGAAGCGGCCCCATGGGCTCATTGGTCTGCGTGTGGATCTGCCTCTGGTACCGCTTCAGGCACTCCAGCAGCCGCGCGGTCTTGCGCCTGTCGAAGTAGCACTTGGCAAACTCCATACGCGCGGCCTTGATGCCCTCTTCCACACTGGTGGCTGTCTGCACGATGACCTTCTTGCGGCCCAACTCCACCAGCTTCTCCTGGGTGCTCTTCCCCGTCTGGTAGTTACGCGTGCGCCCGTCATGCGGCAGGAAGTCCGTTCCCCAGCGGTAGGGCCGCTTTTCCAACTGCGCCACGTACCAGTCCAGGGTGCGGTGGCTGTCCTCGATGTAGTCGATCAGCCGCACGTCCTGGGGCCCGCGCTGAACCATGCCGATGGTCATGGCGTCGTTCCAGCCCAAATCCCAGACGGTGTGCACAGGCAGCAGCGGGTCGTAGGGCACATCGCGCACGCGCTCGTCCAGGTAGACCAGCTCCATCTCGTGCCGGTAGATGGCGCCAGCCGCGACACGCCGGGCCTTACCTTCCCAGATCTGCTCGTAGTCATCGCGCGCCATCGAGCGCTTGGCCTTCTGACGCTCCTCCTCCAGTACGCGCGGGAACCACGGGTTGTCGCGCCAGTTGATCTGCACGCACCAAGTGTCCGGGCTGGGATGGGCGATGAAGCGCCAATAGGTCTCATCCGTCTCCATTTCCGGATTGAGAGTCAGCCAGATCTCGCTGCCCTCCTTGCGGATGGTGGGGATCAGCACATCCCAGGACTTCTTGGAGACGCTGTGGGCCTCTTCCACCCAGACCACGTCGCAGCCCTCGAACGATTTGATGGAGTCCACGGTGTGGCTCTGCAGGCCTGCGAATAGGAACAGGGAGCCATTGAGGCCGCGAATCTCCGTCTCCAGCACCTCGAAGAAGGCGCCCAGATGCAGTCGCTCGATCTGGTCCTTCAGCAGCTGGTGCACGGACTGCTTGATCGACTTCTGGATTTCGCGCGCGCACAGCACGCGCATGGGGCGCTCGGCCGCCATTGTCAGCAGCACGCCGGCAACGGACCAGGACTTGCCGCCGCCGCGTCCGCCGTGCATGACCTTGTAGCGGCTCGGGCGGAACAGGCCAGCCAGCACCTCAGGCAGGCGCAGCTGCGAGGTGGTCTGGTCCACAGGGTTACGCTGCATCGTCGTCCTCACGCTTGGGGGGCGTCACGAACTCCACCTGGACGCGCGGAAGCATGCTGGCCAACGCCTCGGCCTTCTGCCTGTTGTCCACCTCGTACAGGCCGGTGTACTTGAACAGCTTCTCCAGGATGTTGATCTTGTCGTGCGTCAGGACCTCGATGCCGTACTTGCCCTCCTTGGCGCCGGCATACAGCGCGCGCGCCTGGGGACTGAGCTTGCGCGTGTCCTTGACCACCAGGCGGGACTGTCCATCACCTCCGCATTGCGGGCACTCTGTGCTGGGTAGCAGCAGGGGGTTGAATCCGATTCCGCCCTGCTCATCGAATTCTTCAGGGGGCTTGCCCTTGTCCAGCCACACTTCGCGGTCCAGGTTCATCTCTCCAACCGTGCGCTGGAAGCGGTGTCCTTCGCCGTAGCAGTGCCGGCAGCAGCCGGTCTTGATCTCAACCAGCTCCCGAGGGTCGGCAGTCAGGATGTTCCAAGCCTCGGCCAGCACTCGGTCGGCGGTGACGTGTGTGCGCTCCTGCTGCTGCTTTCTGGCCTCTGCGATGGCAGCACCGATGTGAGGTTTTGTCAGGTTCTCGCATGCGATGGATCGCGCTGTCTTGGCGCTGTATCCGGCACGGATGGCCGCCTGGGTGGCGTTCAAGTCCACCAGGTACTCGTCCACGAACCTGGACTCCCTGGCCGTCAGGAACTGCGGGATGGTGCCACTGTCGGTTTTGGACGCCTTGCGTGACGGGCGCTTGGCGGGTGGACGCTTCGCGGGCGTAGCAGAGCCTGCGGCCTTCTTCGCGGCAGCAGGCTTCTTGGGGGCAGGTTTCTTTTGAGGCTCGGACTTGCCGGCAGGACGTTGGGCCATGGCCGGAAGTGTCCAAGCATGGAGTGCCGCAGCCCAACCCTAGCCGGGGCCGGACTACAGGCGGTCATGGCTCCTCGCCGGTCAATTCTTCATGCGGCAGGGGCGGGCGGAGACCCACTCCCTATTTTTTCATGAGTGCTGCCACCTCTTCATGAACGGCCAGAAAGTCGATACGCTTCCGTAAAACCTCTTCACGCGACCACCTAAATCTCTCAAGCCAATACATCGATTTTTCATTAAATGTACTGGATAGCCCCTTGTCGACGTACATGATTTTTATAGCAGCTTCCCTCCACAATCGTCCTAACTCATATTCCTTCTCTCGGTTTTGAGGGCCACCCACTTCCTGGGATTCAACGTACCTCATGCTTTCAACAAGCGCGACATTAACGGCCAACAAAGCCTCCTCTTTCCTCCTGCTCTTGTTCGACCGATTCTCTTGAAACCACGCCAACAATGATTGGAGCGCGCCTAGTGCCGCTGTAGCTGTGTCACCCATAATTCACCATCTATTTGATTTAAAAGGACTTTCAATAACCCAACCAGCGATCAGACACAAGGCCATTCGAAAATCATTGTCGATTGGGTTGGCAGTAAATTTACAGCACCTGACCCATAAAGGCTCGAAATTTATCCAAATTTCCCGAACCCGTTAAGCAGCGCTGGCAAGAAGATCTCCCTGCCTCGTGTCTATGTGCTTAGCACCCCTAAGGGCCTTCACCTCCCGCTCCAAGGCGCGACGTCTCGCCACCTCCTCCAGCAACTGGTCCTGCAATTCCGTGACGCGCGTCAGCGCCGTGTGCTCCAGGGCCACGCCGGCCAGGCCCTGGCCAAGCCGCGCAGCCTCAGGGCGAACCAGATGCAGCACGTGGTCCCCAATTTCCACCATGGTCCGGCCATCGTTGAGGTGCACGATGACCACATCCCGCGCCGGCCCGTGCTGGTGCACGGGGCGATAGCACTGCTTCACCGCCGCAATCATCCCCTCTCCGCGCAGCACCTTGATGCGGTCGTCCACCGTGGTGAGGTTCAGGCCCGTCATCTTGTGGATGCGGTCGCGCGTGGGCTCCTCGCCGGCCTCGTGCAACTGGCGGATCGCCTCGTAGACCTGCGTCAGCGTGGGCACGGCCTCGACCGCGCCAGTATCCGGATTGCCCCCGGCTGTCTTGTGGATTGTGCTGGTGGTGGCTTGGTTCATGCGGGTTCACTCCAGAAGGGAAGGCGTGCTGGCCATTGGCCGGATTCAAGAATCGTGTGGCGGGTGATGCGGCCCCACTCGAGGCCGTAGTCCCGGTGGGCTTCGCGTCCGCCGTCAACAAGGCGGTATTGGTCGTATGCGACATGGCAGCCCTCGATGTCGGGGCGCGTGCAGCACAGCGGGAAGCCAGTGCGGTCATCGGTCTTCATGCCCATGCCTTTGCCGAGGTTCAGGTGGGCGTGCTGGCTGTAGCCGGCGATGCCGCACCAGATGCAGGGCAGCGCGGCGACGGCGCGGCGGTATGCCTCGCATTCGAGAATCTCGGCCTTGGGCACAGCCAGGCCTGTGCTGGCTGCGCCCATCACCACGATGCTGGTGCACGCCAAGCCGGCAGTTGCGCGGGCGCTGTCCATGGCTCGGGCCGCGCGCTGCGCCAGAAGGTCCTCGCGGTCCTCGACCTGCGCTGCTGCTGGCGCCCGACGACCGAAGCCGCGGCTGGGCGGGAAAGAAGAACGGCGCACCAGCATCAACGCGCCCTCCAGCCATGGCGAAGATGCCGGCGCAGCTCTGCCAGATGGCTGGCGCGGTCAATCGGCGGCGGCGGCACCTTGATGCTCGGCATATGGCCTTGTGCAACGATGGAAAGACCAGAAACGCCTACCACCTCTCCACGGCGCAACTGCTCTAACTGCGCGGGCGTCAGCCCCGGGACAACGCCCGTCAGCTCATCAACCCAGCTCATGGGGATCACAAGGAAGCCGCTCATCGGATATCCCCCTCCAGCCCCACATCCACGAGGAAACCGTGATCGCCCATCACGCACACGCGGGTCGGGCCGTGCTGCTCCAGGCGGCAGCAGCGGTTTTCCGACCAGACGGAGAAGCGGTAGCGGCCCAGGGCATCAGGGCCGTCGATGCGCTCGCGCATGGTGGCTCCGCGCCACAGGGGCAAGTGCTGGGGCGCGGTGCGCACAGGTCCGCGCTGGCCACGGCGCGGCAGGTCTGGGCGGATATCAAGCATGTGCACCGCCCTCCCCTGCGCTGACATCGAAGTCCTGCACCTCCATGCCCAGATCCAGGGCCAGGCCGTGCTCCACGCGCGCGCCCTTGGAACCGCGCCAGCCGGGCAGCATGTAGACCGCATCGCATTTGCACAGCTGCGGCAGCGCCAGACGCATGTAGCCCGCCCAGCTGCCGCACGCTGGCGCGGGGTTCTCGGCCGGGTTCTCGACGTGGTGGCCCTGGGCGCGCAGCACAGCGGCGGCGCGGTTGAAGGCCGGGTAATTGAACTCGGGCAGGCCAGTCATCGGGCCGGCGATGTAGATGCGCTTCATGGCCGGGCCCTCCGGAAGGACCACGCGATCATTGCGGCATCACGCTGGTGCTGATTGCTGCGGCCAGCCCAGCCGGTCAGTCGGCTGAAGGTGGCGGCATCGATCTTGGCGCCGTGGGCGCCGCCGGCTTTGGCGCTGGGCGGCATGCCGAAGCAGGCAATTCCGAGGCTGGCGCACAGGGTTTCGATCAGCACGCACCATGCATCGATCTCTCCCACGTTGCGCGCCATCTTGGCCCGCGCCGCAGCGCTGCCCTGGCCGGTCCAGGTCTTCCGTGCCTTGCGGCTGTCCTCGAAGATCACCAGCGTGGGGGCCCTGCCCTGCAGGGTCTGCAGGATCTGCGCTGGCGCGATTTCCTCCAGCGACTGCAGCTGGCCATCCACGATCCAGGCCAGGCCCGTGTGCTTGCCAGGGTCCATGCCCAGCACCGTGATCGGGCCCTGGTGGCCAGCCGGCACCGTCACACGCGGGGCGGCGGGCGCCAAGCGATCGCCTGCAGCTGCTGCACCACCTGCTGCTCGATGTCCACGAACAGCCGGGACTCGTCCCTGTCCAGCTCCCTGGCCCTGGCCTTGACGTACTCCCACCACCCGGGTTGCTGGGCCAGCTTGACGAGGTGCGCCACGGCCGCCGCGCTGAGATTGTTTGGTTGTTGCTGCCATTGGTGTTCAGACGACGATGAATTCATGGGTGTCGCTGCCGTGGCTGTTGACCAGCAGCTCGCGCAGGCGGCGTTCGGTGGCGCGGTGCGCGCGGATGAAGGTCCGGGCTGGGATCACCTCCAGCACCTGGCCGTAGGCCTCGCCGAACTCGACCAGGTGGCCCAGCTGCACTGCGTTCAGGCGCATCTCTTGGCCGTGGCCATGCTTGCGGCCCAGGTCCACGACGGCGGCCACAGCATCGGCAAACAGGCTCTGGGCCTCGGGCTCGGTGAAGACACCCATACCCAGCAGGGTCTCGGACAGGTTCGCGGCGTCGGCCAGGTCGCGCCAGTGCTGCACCGTCGGAACGGCGTAGCCGGCGGCATGCACGGCGGCCAGGACTGCTGCGGCCAGGGGCTCGCGCTTGCGCTGGTGCAGCGGCTGACGTTCGCTGGCCGACAGCTCCTGGGCGAGCGAGTAGGCATAGGGCAGCGTCAGGTAGGCACGGGTCGCGGCCGGATGGATGGCGCTCATGGCTGGCTCCCCTGCTGGTGCTGCGCCACGGCGACGGCAGTACGGCGCTTGGCCTGGCCCAGACGCATGCGGTCGGCGCGGGCCTGGACCTGGACTGGCGTGAAGCGGGCGGCCTTGAGCGCGAAGGCTTCGCGCAGTGTGGCCAGTTGGGCCAGTACCTCGCGCTTCGGCCCGGTGGGCACCGAGTCCGGAGCTGGCAGCGCCAGTGCTGCGCGCGGGGCTGGCAGCTGCAGCTGCTCGCGCAGGTCGTCGGTCAGCCCCTCCAGCCCGCCGGGCAGCCGCCCTGCAGCAATGGCTTCCTGCACGGCACGCGTGCGGGCTTCGGGGTCGTGGCCCAGACTGACCTGCACCACAGGCCGGCGGCGCAGCGCCCGGGCCTCGCCCGTGATCCGGCCATAGGCCTCGATGAACGCCTGCCGCGCGCCGAACTTGTCGCCGGCATCCAGCAGCGGGGCGGCCACGGCCCAGGCCTGGGCAATCTCGTCGGTCCACACCACGGTGGCCTGCTGGTCGGCGCTGGTCAGTGCCAGGCCATAGGCCTCGGCGGGCAGCATGCGGCCCATGGCGTGGTCCACGTACTGCAGCACGGTGCCGGTCAGGATCGGGCCGCGGTGCTCGGCGCGGATGCGGGCCAGGGCCAGACGCAGCACAGGCTTTTCGATGTGGGCCAGGTCTTCAGCCAACAGCAGGAGTGCAGCAGGCCGGACCTGCTGGCCGCTCAGCTCCATCGTGGCTCCCAGTTCCTCCAGCAGCCAGTCGGCGTCGAGGTCGTCACGCATTGCCGCCCTCCCCGTTGCCCCGGCCGCCACGCTGGCGCAGCAGACGCTTGGCCTCCTCGATGGCGTCGAAGTTGGCGCTCGTCTTGTCGGCCGCCTGGGCCGCCGTGCCGGTCATCGCCTGGCCACGTGCCCACTGCGTGCGGTAGCTCTCGGCCTTGGCCAGCAGCGCGCCAACGCCATGCGAGTCCTTCAGCACGTAGGCCTCGCTGACGCATTCCACGTACCAGGCTGCCACCAGTGGCGCCTCCTCGTAGCCCAGTCGCTTCACCAGTGCCTTCACGTTGGCGTTCACCTGGGCATTGCGGACGGGCTTCACGCCGTAGCGCTGCAAGTAGGCCTGGCTGTAGGCCGCCCAGGTGGCGCGGCAGGACTCCTGCAGTGCGGTGTCCTCAGCATCGGATAGACCGCCCTCCCCTTTGCGGACCGGCGGCGCAGCCGGCGGGAATGATTCTTTGGCGGTTCCTTTACGGTTCCTATTACGGTTCAATGATGATTTGGGTGCGCCATCTGCACCCCTGGGGTGCGCCATCTGCGGGGGTTGAGGTGCGCCATTTGCACCCCCTGGTGCGCCATCTGCGGTGGGTGGTGCGCCGTCTGCACCCGGTGCGCCATTTGCACCCGGTGCGGCATGTGCACCCGTGCCGCGTTTGCGCTTCGTGGGGGCTGCCGCCGGGTTGAAGTTGGCCGGCGTGATGGTGTAGCTGGTGCTGGAGTTGATGCGGTATTCACGGAACACCACGCCCACGGTCTGCAGCCATGCGATGGCGTCCTGCACGGCGCGCTCGGACAGACATGTGCGCCGCGCAATCGTCGCCACGCCGGGCCAGCACACGCCGTCATCGTTGGCTTGGTCGGCCAGGGAAATCAGCACCGCCTTCTGCGCGGGGGACATTGCCAGCGGCCAGCAGGCCGCCATGATCATCGTGCTCATTGCTGCGCACCCTCCTGCGCCAGGCAGGCCTGGTGCTGGCCCCACAGGCCGGCCACCCAATTCACGCCCTTGGGGGTGAACTTCGTGGCGTTGAAGGCGTGATCGTTGACATGGGCCACGCCCGTCTTTACGACAAAGCGGCCAGCGTCGATGTGGCACTGGTGCGCAGTCCACTCGCCGCCCAGGCGGTACATGATCTTTGCGTCCTGCAGCCAGGCGCGGAACTCGTGCTCGTTCGCGCCCAGCAGCTTGGCCACCTGACGGAAGCCCTTCGCGCCGTTGGCGGCCACGTAGCGGTCTACATACTCGGCCTTGGGAGCGGCCAGGGCCAGGGCGGCCTGCTGCTGCTCCAGCTGCTCGGCCTGCTCAGCAGCAAGGCGGAGCGCCTGGGCCATGGTCTGAGGAACAGCTGTCGCCGCCGCCTGCGCTTCCAAAGCGGTCATGCGGTCGAAAACCTTGGCCTGCGTCTCATAGCTGTAGCTCATTGCCATCAGGCAGGCTTCCCGCTTGGGGAAGCGATACCCTCGACGTGGACGACCATAGCTATCGGGGAGATCAGCGGAAAATTCCGCCGATGTCTGGGGCAGAACGTAGGGCACCTTTTCCAGGAAGTCCTTGTGCTCTAGCTTCGCGAAGCCCTTGGACGGAAAAGGCTCACCCGCTGCGTCAGCCTTCGCCTTGCGCTCATCGTTGATGAAATCCACCAGCTCGATGCTGGTCATGGTCAGCACGGCGGCGGAAATTGCAGTGATCGCGCTCATCGGGCAGGCCCTCCGAATTCGGGGGCCCCAAAGGGTCCTATGAGCGATTGCAGTCGGCTGGCAGACTGATCGTCATGCATCAATTTCTCCGCCACCATCTGCCGATAGCTGCGCTTCCACGTCAGCACATAGATCGCGTCCCGCAGTTCGGCGGACGTGTCGGTGCCCTTCAGCACGCAGTCGCGGCGGAACTGCTCAGCGGTGGCTTCATCCACCTTGGTTTTGAGCTGGAAGTCCAGCTTTCCCAGCGGCCCGGCAATGCCGCGCGCGAACATGGGCATGCCAGCCTCTTCGTCCAGTTGTTCCTGGACACGCGCCAGAACGCGCTCGGCCTGCTCAGCGTCAAGGTCGGCAAGAGCTGCCTGGATCGCCCGGAAGGCAGCCGCTTCAGCCCGGCTCAGCTTTTCGTGGGTGTCACGCATGCGGGACTACTCCTGGGTTTGATTCTGGGAAAAGGTGCCCGCCGCCTCCCGGGGCAGAATGGAAGTTCCTACACAACCATTCCCAGGAGGGGCGGACATGAAAAAGCTGCTGACGGTCACCTTGTGCGAAGAGGACAACGGCGACATCACGGTGAACTCCGAGCAGGACCTGACGGGCGAGGATCTGGACTTCCTGATCGAGCGACTGTCCATCGCGCGAATGCATACACAACCCCCAGTGCCAGAAGAAGACCCACTGCCGACAGCCGGGGAGCCTCATGTCGAGCCATTCTTGAAGTGGGCGGCGGGGAGCAGCCCGGAGCATGGGCATGTGCTCGCAATCCGGCACTCTGGGCTGGGATGGGTGTGGTTCCGTCCACCAACTGGATTCGCCAACGCTCTAAAAGACGCGCTCGATCAAGCGGAGCACCATCAGCCGCGTGGGCACTGAGTCCTGTCGAAATCTTTGTGCCAACTACAGACCTGGCTAGGGCATTGGCCCCGGTACGGCCCAAGGCAGCCAAGGTTTGTTCACGCATGGCCTTGCTCCTGGGCGGGCTGCGCAAGCTCGGGCCAGATGTCCTGCCAGTCGTTGGGGCGCAGGTCTCGGCGGGAGACCGAGCCGCAGGACAGCGCTTCGATCCTTGGGCTGAGCGCCTTTGGGACCGGGCGGCGCCTCTTGATCCACTGGTTCACAGTGGGCGCGGAAACCTGGAGCGCGCGAGCCAGGGCAGCCTGGCTGCCAACAAGATCGACAACTGCCTGAACCGCAAGTCCGGGGTGTGAGTACGTCATACCCCATGATAAGGCTCTGCCTAATTTTGATCAATAGGCATTGCCTACGCACACTCACACATGGAACATTAGGCAATGCTTACTGGTGAAAAATTAGGCCAAGCCATCGCTGAAGCCATCGAACTGAAGGGCGTCTCCAAGAAGGAGGTGGCCGAGCACTTTGAGGTGAGGCCTCCATCCATCCAAGACTGGGTGAATCGCGGGACCATCAGCAAGGACAAGCTCCCAAAGCTCTGGAGCTACTTCGCAGACGTGGTCCAGCCTGCGCACTGGGGGCTGCCCGATTACCCGCCAGGGACTACCGCCGCGACGTCCAAACATGGGGAAAACGTGATTCAGGTCATCGATGACACCCCGCCGCCCGGGTACGTACGCCTGCAGCATCTCTCTGTCCGGCCGTCAATGGGTCCTGGCTCGCACATGGACGAGGCCGTGCAGATCGTCCGGCATCTCGATGTCTTGGAAAGTTGGGTTCGCAAGAAGATCGGGACCGTCAATCCCGAGCGCATCAAAATCATGACGGGCAACGGCCACAGCATGAAACCAACGATTCAAGATGAAGACCTGGTGTTTGTGGATATGGGGCAGCGGACCATTGACGCGCAGGGAATTTACGTCATCGATGTCTACAACCGCCTCTTATTGAAGAAAGCGCTCATACTTTCTGACGGCACATTGGTCCTTAGAAGCGACAACATAGTGGACTACCCGGACGAAGAGCGAATTGATCTTCGCAAGGCATCTGAGTGCATCAACATTGCCGGCAAGGTGTTGGCGTGGTGGACCATGAAGCATTGAATGCCTGCGCCTGAGACCGAGTCCCCAGCCCGCCATGAGCGGGCTTTTTCATGGACGCTGGCTGGCGATGTCCGCGCCATGTAACAAATTACTGTACACACATACAGTTGTCATGCATACTTGAACTGTGTTTTTAACCAGCACCAAGGATGCACATGACCACTTCCGCCCTCCCCTCGCTCCGAGTCACCCTGCAAGACTGCATCGGCATTGAGCACGATATCAAGGCCAAGGCTGAAGCCCGCTTCACCAAGGTGATTGAACGAAGCTTCCCAAACCAAGAGGCCATGACCCGGGCCTACAAGCTCTTCAACGATGCGGCCGAGGGCGGCGTAATCGGGAAGGTGAACGAGGCAGTGGCGCATTCCTGGCAAAAAGCCTATGAGGCGGCCCAGCAAGCCGGACTCCAGGGAATTGCGGTGGAGGAGGCCTACTTCGAAGTCCGCCTGCACTGAACGCACCAACAGTGCACCAAAATAATAAGGCAACGCCTATTGCAAGAAATTAGGCATCGCCTTATCATCCGCTTCAACGTACCCAGCCACCGCACATCGCAGACCGGCTGGGAAGTTGGGCCCCGCGGCATCGACCGGGCAAGCCCCGGTCTTTCACAAGTTGCACGCCGATGTTGCTTGCCCCACCCGAGGGGCATTCGTCCGGCGAAATGGCGCTCCTGGGCACGGGCCAGGTCAGCGCGCCGCATCTCCGCGCGGTTGCCAGTCCGTCAAAGCACGGTTCACGGCATAGGGAAGGAACTGCGGGCGGGATGCCCTGTAGAGAGTAGGCGGGAGGCTGTGAAGGGTGCGCGCAAGCGCATTTGGAGCCGACGATGGAACACCGCCCGGGCATTCCGGTGACGAACGCAGTGAGATGACACCACGGAGCGAAAAACGGTGCGGATGCTGATCCGCGCGCCAGCTACCAGATGCAGGCCGCCGACCCGGAGCGACATCCGGGTGCAATCCTCAGTGTTGCGGGCAAAGCTAAGGTTTGGACCGTAAGATAAGACCCACTTCACAGTGGGCCGACCAACTTCCCAGCCATGCGTTTCCAAGAATTGCCGCACTGCATCGACGAGAACATGGCACTGATCTACATGTGGGAGATCAGAAGGTTTGACACCAATGAACTGCTGGGGCGGTATGTTGGGAAAGCTGCACGTGGAGCCAAACGCCCACGCAAGCACTATTCAAGAAATGTCTCAAATAGGCTGTTGGGCCGTCCGTACCGAAAAAGCGAGCCAAACGGCTACCGCCGGGTGCACATAGCGCTTGCTGACGCTGAGCGACAACAGCATACGGTGACACTGCAATTCTTGTGCAATGTTCAATCTGATGAAGACATCAACGAAATTGAGCAGCTTCACATTGCTGCACAGAACTGCTGCGGCCCTGAGCCTTGGCAGTTGAATGGCTGACAGGCCGCAGGAGAGTCCGCCGTCGTCAGATCCGGAGCGGATACGGCTGCCATCAACTCCCGCCCATTGAGATAGGATGCGGCCCCATATCAATCACAACATTAGCGGGTCATTTGATGCTGAGGCTCATCGTATACATGCTGCTCGCGGTGGCTGCCTGGAAGGCGTACACGGCCTATCAGGCCAAGACCGGCGGCATGGTGCCCAATCTGCTGCTTACCGAACCGCGCGCCCGTAGCATCGATGTCGGCCGCGGGACCAAGGGCGCATCCAAATACACCTGCGATGGTCGCACGCACTGCTCGCAGATGACGTCTTGCGAAGAAGCCAAATTCTTTCTCCGCAACTGCCCCGGCACAAAGATGGACGGGGATGGCGATGGCATTCCCTGTGAGCGTCAGTTCTGCAACTGATCCCTACCTCCTTTTACCTCCTGTTCATGTTCGCCTGAACATGGGCGGGGCATACTGACTTCAACAGTTTCACGCCGAGCCTGGGCTTCCTCCTCCCTCCCTCTCTAATTCCCAGGCACGCCTTTCAGGCATCGGCACTTTCCAGCCAGGCCCTGCAGCTTCACCAGTTGCAGGCCCTTTTTGTTTCGTGGGGCCGCTCTCGCGGCATTGGCCCGCCCTGCAGCAATGTGGGGCGGGCTCTTTTTTGGAATCCACCATGAGATTCAGATTCAACCGCCTGCGCGGCGAACGCGGCCGCACCGCGTATGAGCCGCAGACATATGCCGACTGGCGTGAAGAAGAACGCCTCATCGCCGAGCAGGAGGCCCAGCGCCTGCAGCGGCAAGCAGCAACCCCACCGAATCCGCCCCCGGCGGATTTGTCGTTTCAGGAGAGCCCAAATGCAGCGAGTGATCCCCACCGAACCCTACAACCCTGACCCGGATGCGCGCTTCTTGCGCACGGCCTCGCGCCCTGGTCCTGTGGCCGAGCCGGGCCCGGCGCCCACGCCCGGCCGCTGGCTGCTGCTGTGCCTTGTCCTGCTGGTGGCCATCGCGCTCAGCGCCTGCGCGGATGCCGGCGCGGCCCAGGATCCCGTGGCCAGCGCAGCGGACGTGCAGCGCGCGCACAGCGCTGCCCAGGCCTGCCCGCCCGGTCATGCCGTGGTCTGGATCGGCCCGCAATCCATGGAATGCCTGCGCGAGCTGCCATGACCAAACTTCTCGGCTTCTTCCTCTGGTCGGCCATCTCGGCCTTCTGCATCGCTGCTGCGGTCGCCATGTCCGGAGCACCCCTTTTCTGACCTGGAGCACCAGCTCATGAGCCATACGGAACCCGCCTGCCAGGCAGGCCTGCAGAACATTCCCAGCATCGGCCTGAACGGCCACGCCCACGCGATGACCCATGTGGCCCTGCCGATCATGGAGATCCTGAATACCTACCGCGAGCACAGCGGTAACGCGGGCGCCCTCCATGGCGGGCTGTACGCCATGGGGTGTGCCCTGGCTACTGCCGGCGTGGAGTTGAGCCCCCAGGTTGCCGACGCAGGCGGCCCGCTGGCCGCGCTGTTCGACGGGTACGAAACGATGCGCCAGGCCCTGGGCACCGATGAGCCTGCGCCCTGACAGCCCCCTTTTTCATCCACCGGCCCGCCACGCGCGGGCTATTTCTTGTCCCGAAGGAAGAAGGCATGTCCTCCACCATTCCCACCCCCGCAAACGGCGCCAACTCCGGCTCCGGCACTGCGCCGGCCAGCTCCAGCCCCACACCGGGCCAGGTGGCGGCCAACAGTTCCGCGTCCTCCATCGTGAACGACCCCACCGAGGTGCTGGGCGAGTTCGACGGCGGCCAGTTCATGCTGATGCTCGCCCGCGCCCTGGGCTCCGTGAGCGCCGCTGTCGTGGACAACGAGCGCAAGGGCAAGATCACCATCGAGTTGGACATCAGCAAGATCAAGAAGACCCACCAAGTCACGATCAAGCACGCCATGAAGTTCTCGCGCCCGACCCTGGACGGCGAGGCAAGCGAGAAGGTTTCCCGCGAGACCGTGATGCACGTCGGCAAGTTCGGCAAGCTGACCGTGATGCCCGAGGCCCAGATGGACCTCATCCCCCGAGGCACGTAGCCGCCTCCCCCTACCGCCTTTCCCCAGCCCTGCTCGCCGCTCCTGAAGCCGCGAGCATTTTTTTCACCCAGACCGAGGACTTTTCATGTTCGACCAATCCGCAATCCAGCAGCTGACCCAGGCCGAAGCCACAGCACAAAGCAACGAGTCGGTGCAGCACGCGCTGACTGCCGGCCAGGCGCTGGTGGCCCTGCCCGACGAATTCACCCTCACCAGCCTGGAGTCCTATCTGCCGCTGCGCCGCCGCGCTCGCAACAGCATGAGCACCTCCTATGTCGAGGACTTCGCCCGCTACGTGCGTCAGCACCGCGAGAACGGCTGCACGATCTATGTGAATGCCGAGGGCATGTCCGCAAAGGCCGTCCTGAACCAGGGCACGCCTGCCGAGCCCGGCCACGGCGACAACACGGCCCTGGTGAAGCTCAAGGCCACCGCCCTCTACACCTCGCTGCGCAACCTGGTCAGCCAAGTGCGCGGCCAGAAGGTGCTGGCTGAATGGCTTGAAGAATGGCGCGACGTGGTGATTCCGTTGGACAAGGACCTGGGCGAGCTCAACATCGGTCACGTCGTCAATGGCATCCGCAGCGTCAGCATCGAACAACTCAACAAGTCCACGACCACCGTCGAGGCCCTGTCCGCAGAGCGCAGCGAAATGGAAAGCGTGGCGGCCAAGACGAACCGGGCTGATGCGGTGCTGCCGGCCTTCCTGAAGCTGACCACCAAGCCCTACAAGGAACTGGCCGAGCGCACCTTCTACGTTCGCGTAGCGATCCTTACATCCCAGCGCGAACCCACCTTCTCCATGGGCATCCTGGGGCTGGAGCTGCACGAGGAGCAAATGGCCGAGGAATTCGCCCACGTCGTGCGCGCCAGCTTCGCGCCGGTGGCCGATGGCGATGGCGTGGTCGCTGACCAGGAAATCCCGGACGTGCTGATTGGTGCCTTCTCGGTCAACAGCTGATCACCAGGTGGCCCACCCGGGCCACCCCTGCGGCTCCCGCAGCTCATCTCAAGGAATACCGACATGACAACCTATAAAGACCTGCTCGCACAAAAAGCTCAACTCGAATCCCAGATTGCCCAGGCCCAGGCCGAGCACAAAGCCGAGGGCATCGCCGCGGCCCGTGCGCTGATCGCTGAGCACGGCCTGACCGCTGCCGATGTCTTCACCGCCGCGAAGTCCAAAGGCAGCGTGGGCGCCCCGAAGTACCGCGACCCCGCCACCGGCGCGACGTGGACCGGCCGGGGCAAGCCGCCGAACTGGATCAACGGCAAGGACCGCGCGCCGTTCCTGATCACCCAGGCGACCGAGTAAGCCGCCCAACACCAAACCCAGAGGCCCGCATCGCGGGCTTCGTCATTTCTGGAGTCCCCATGCAAGTTTCGAACGATGTCCTGGCTGTGCTGAGCGCCGCGCAGGCGAATGAAAACCAGGTGCAGCTGGTGGGCCAGCTCGACCGAGCCCTGTACGCCCGCGTCAACAAGGTGCTGGAGGCTGCTGGCGGCAAATGGGACCGCAAGGCCAAGGCCCACGTCTTCAGCGCGCCGGCTGCCGACCGCCTGGACCAGATCATTCTGTCGGGCAGCGTCGAAGTGCCTAAGGACGAATTCAACTTCTTCCCCTCGCCCCCTGCAGTGGTGGAGCGCCTCATGCGCCTGGCCGGCGTGAAGGCGGGCATGCGGGTGCTGGAGCCCAGCGCTGGCCTGGGCGCCATTGCCTATGCATGCGCAGAGGCCGGCGCTGAGGTGGACTGCTACGAGATCCAGCAGGGCAACGCATTCCATCTCGCCATGGACGCGCCGCACGATCTTGGTCGCACACGGGTAGCCGACTTTCTGACCGTGGCGCCCGAGCCCGCCTATGACCGCGTGGTGATGAACCCGCCGTTCCTGAAGCAGGCCGACATCAAGCACGTCATGCACGCCCACCAGTTTCTGAAGCCCGGCGGGCTGCTGGTTTCAGTCATGTCTGCCGGCGTCACGTTCCGCACCGATGCGCGCACCACGGCATTCAACGCCTTCGTGCAGCAGCGCGGCGGCCATGTCGAGGAGTTGCCCGAGAACTCATTTAAGGCCAGCGGCACTGGCGTGCACACCGTCATCGTCACGATCCCCGCCTGACCACCGAGGCATGAGCACAGCGCATGGGCGCTGTGCTTCTATCTATATCACCCCCGGTCAGGCAAATCATGTTTTTTTATTTCAACGACTTTGGCCCCTGAGGCCATTTTCTCGGCTGCGATTTGATGCAGTAATTCCCAGTGCTGGCTGTACACGGTCAAGCACCTATCTTTTTGAAGACCCATTGCCCCACCCAAGCTATCGAGCGCGCTTCCGTATGCGTGGGCTGTGTGCTTTTCTCCTTCAAAAATAAAATCGAATATGACCTTACTTGGGTTCGATTTGTAATCTGGCTTTGGGTCGCACACGTCCATTGGGTCGCTCCTTAATCAAAGGTAGATATTTCACCATATCGCCATGGATCTCATGAACACCATCGAATTCGGCGACTGCCGAGACACCATGCGCGCCTGGGCGGCCCAGGGCGTCCGCGCCCAGATGTGCGTCACCAGCCCGCCCTACTTCGGACTGCGCGACTACGGGCATGCCGGCCAGCTGGGCCTGGAGCAGACGCCGGAGCAGTACATCGCGGCCATGGTCGAGGTGTTCCGGTGCGTGCGCGACGTGCTGGCCGACGATGGCACGCTGTGGCTCAACATCGGAGACAGCTACGCCAGCCGGCCCAACGGCCCCAAGGCCAGCACATATACCAATCTGCACGGTGAGGGCGCGGCCAAATACCGAGACCAGCATGCACAGCGCTCGGCCGGCGCCCCGGAAGGCCTGAAGCACAAGGACCTCATCGGCATCCCGTGGATGCTGGCATTTGCACTGCGTGCCGATGGCTGGTATCTGCGCCAGGACATCATCTGGCACAAGCCGAACCCGATGCCGGAGAGCGTAGCGGACCGCTGCACCAAAGCGCATGAGTACCTGTTCCTACTGTCCAAGGGCCCACGCTACTTCTTCGACAGCGATGCCATGCAAGAGCCTGCGGCCGGCCTGAACAACTACCCTCCCATGGGCGGTCCCGTGCCAGGTGCGCCACCACAGGGAAGGCTCAGGCCCAGCGTGAAGCGCGGCGGGTTCGCCGGCAAGACCAACGCCATGCCGGGCCGCGAGGCCTTCCGCGCGAGCAGCCCCACGCGCAACCGGCGCAGCGTCTGGACTGTGGCCACGCGGCCCTACAAGGGCGCCCACTTCGCCACGTTCCCGCCCGCGCTCATCGAGCCATGCATTCGTGCCGGCAGCCGGCCCGGTGATGTCGTGCTGGACCCGTTCATGGGCAGCGGCACGACAGCGGCCGTCGCGCTCCAACTCGGCCGACAGTACCTGGGCTGCGAGCTGAACCCCGACTACGAGCCCCTGCAGCGCGAGCGCATCGAGGCCTCTGCTGCACCGCCGCCCGCGGCCAGGACCCGGCGCCGCGCCACACGACCACCCGAACCAGAGCCCGCACAACGCGGGCTTTTTTGATCCCGCCCCATGACCC
>NZ_JACVUR010000054.1:0-34390 GCF_016516495.1 Delftia sp. S65 | reverse complement strand
GGCGGGGGGGGTTGTCCTGCCCCAAACCCCCCCCCCCCCCCCCCCCCCCCGGGGGGCCGCCCCACGTCCCAGGAGATCCTCCATGTCACACACTTTCAGGCTGTGCACCATCGTGCTGCTGGCCGCAGGGCTGGCCGCCTGCGGATCCACCGCCACCACCAGCACGCAGCGTTCCGAGCACCACTACGCCTTCGGCAAGGCCCCGGCCCCGGCGCCGGCAAGCTCCGGCGTCGCGCCCGTGGTGGCCACCACGCAGGCCGACCAGCGCGGGCCCGCCAACGTCGCCCACATCGTCTACTTCGACTTCGACGCCTACACCATCCGCAACAGCGACCGGGCCATCGTGGAAAGCCATGCGCAGTGGCTGCGCAGCAATCCCGGGCGCTCGGTGATGCTGCGCGGCCATACGGACAGGCGCGGCGGCATCGAATACAACCTGGCGCTCGGCCAAAAGCGTGCCGACGCGGTGCGCAACAGCCTGCAGCTGCTGGGCGTGAACCCGGCCCGCGTGGAGTCCGTCAGCTACGGCAAGGAGCGGCTGGCCGACGAAGGCACGAGCGAAGAAGCCCACCAGCGCAACCGGCGCGTGGAATTCGACTACCGCTGAGCCGCCGCGCTCCGCATCCGCCTGCCGCCGGGCCGCCATGAAGGAACAGATCCGCACGCGGTCGGTGCACCGCAGCCCGGCGTCCCGTCCCCACGGGAAGAGCAGCCTCCCAATGACCCTGACCGAGGCCGAGAGCATGTTGTCGCAGCAATTGGCAAATGGCCTGGAGTACCTGGCACGGCACATGGTGCTGCTGCCCGAACCCTACCCCGGCTGCATTCTTTTCTTCACGGTGTCGGCCGAGAACAAGGTTGCCTCCGTCTTCCACGTGCGCGCCACCACGCTGGAGGCTGCCTGGCGCGAGGGTGCGACACGCGTGCGCCAATGGGCCTGGGCCCGCAAGCGTGACGAGGTCGATCTGCGCATCGACTGGGCGCAGGACATCACGCCCCTGAAGGCGGACAGTCCGCTGCCGGACTGCAGCGCCTGGACCCAGGCGCCCATGCGCTCCCTGGCCCTGGCTGATGCCAGCCTGGAGCGTGCGCAGCTGCTGCAGCCCCTGCTGCCAGATCCGCACCCGCTGGGCAGTGAAACAGGCAGCGCCCAACGGCCCCTGCACCCGCCCTGCCTGCTGCTGCACCTGCGCGGCATCTATATCAGCGGGGAGCAGCCCGCCCTGGCCGTGCCGCGCACCGACCCGCCCGAGCAGCGCCTTTGGCCCCACCTCGTGCCCGTGCACGCTGCGCTGCAGCAACTGCTGGCGCAGCAGGGCAAGGACGGAAGCTGGCCCGGTTGCGGGGATGTCTGCGACCACCTGGGCGTGACCTACGCCCTACTGCAGGCCCAGCGCCATGCGGGCAGCGCCGCGCTGGCGCAGGCCATTGCGCTGGCCGTGGACCATGTCGAGCAACGGCTGCAGCCATTGCCCGGCGACTGCCTGTCCAGCTCGCTGGCCATGCTGGTGCTGGCCCGCCACCTGCGCAACAGCTTTGTCCTGGGGCCGGGAGCCGACAGCCAGGCCCGCGCCCGCATTCCGGCGCTGATGGACCCGCTGGCGGAAAGCCTGCTGTCCATGGCTGCCGCTTCGGCCAGCACCACCAAGGCTGCCGCCGCTGCCGCCAATGCCGCTGAAGCCGGCACACCCCGCTCCGGCCAGCCCATGCTGACCTGGGCCGAGCTGGCCATGCATGTCTATGCAAGCTCGCGCCCCGCCACCAGCGACAGCCCCACGCTGCGCGCGGCGCGCAGCGCCCTGCCCGACACGGCGGCCCTGCCTGCCGCCTTCCTGCAGGCCGCGCTGCCGCAGCTGCTGGGCATGGATGGCGGCAATGACGGCAATGGCGACGACGATGGCGACGATGGCGAAAGTGTCGACAAGGCAGGCGCCCTTTGTGCACGCTGGATAGGCATTGCCCTGATCGAGAGCCTGCAGCTCGACGCAGGCCTGGAGCCGCAGCCCACCGACCTGCTGCGCCAATGGCAGATCAGCCTGCAGCGCCATCTGCAAGGCATGGCCCAGCGCGCCATCTGGCCTGAGCAGGCGCTGTACCTGCCGCCCGCCCGGCGCCGCCATGCAGCCTTTGCCGATGCAAGCCTGCGCCAGGTGCTGCAGTCCCCGCGCGAAATCGCCTGGCTGCTGGCATCCAGCCTGGCAGGCCTGGAACTGCTGGACGCCCTGACCCAGGCACTGCGCGCGGCCACCAGCCATGCCGCTGCCGAATCCGGGGAAGACGCGCTGCCTGCGCAGGCAGGCCACGGCTTGAGCGCGGGCGACAGCCCTGCCAAAGCTTCCCCGCCCTCGCCATCACTCTCCCTCGCGTCGCGGGCCGATGAGACTGCGGGCCAGCCGGCTTTTCGGCCCACAGCGGGCTCCATGTACCCGCCCATGTCCTGGGACAGAGCTTCCCTGGCTGAACTGATGAGCGGGCGCTGGCTGGATGCCACGACGGAGCCCGGCACAGAACCCAGCACCGATAGCGGCACAGATCGCGGCACCGGTTGCGCGGGATTGGACGCCAGCCGCCTGCACCACCAGCCCGGCGCCGCCGTGCTGGTGCGGCGTGCGGGCATGGCGCTGGGCGTGCAGGCTGCGGCCCTGCCCACGCTGCGCGCCTCGGCGCTGATCAGCAGCAGCCCGCAGGGCCTGCTGGACCACGGCGTGCCGGTGCTGCATGTGCCTGATATGGAAGAGGGCCTGCGCAATCTGGCGCAGGCGGCCCGCCGCCGCATCCAGTCGCCCGTGGTCGCCGTCAGCGGCTGCGTGGGCAAGACCTCCACCCTGGGCATGATGCGCCAGTGCCTGCAGGACGGGGGAGACGCGCGTGGCGATGCCCTGCTGTCCCAGGGCACGGCGCTGCAGATGATCAATTGGAGCGAGGCCTCGCCCTGCGCCCTGCTGGAGCTGCCATTGCAGGCACTGCGTGGCGACCTGCCGCTGATTGACCCAGATATTCTGGTTATTACTAATCTTTCAATAAATAACACCCCCCATTCAGGGGAGTCCGAGCCCTCCGGACAGGCCGGTCTGTCCGGTGAAAGAAAATACGAAGCATTGCAGGAAGTGCTTGAAGCCATGCAGCTCATGCACAAAGGCAGTGCGCTGGTCACCGATCAGGACATAGGTGAAAACCCCAGTGTTATTGAGCATGCCAAACGCATGGGACTGCGCCTGATCACGTTTGGCCCCCATTGCAATGCACAGGTCCGTGAAATGGGGTTTCACAATGGAAATCTGCAAATAGGCATGGGCAGCCTGCGCCTGGGCATTTCCCTGCAATCCGACGGCCACCACATGGCACTCAATGCGCAGGCGGCCCTGGCGGCCCTGCATGCATTGGGCTATGCGCCCGCACAGGTGCAGGCTTCCCTGGCCCATTGGCAGCCCATGATCGGAGCCGGGCAGCCGCAGCTCCTGCCCAGTGGAATCTGCCTGCTGGACCACAGCCTGAGCAACCACTTACTGTCCATGACAGCTGCATTTTCCCAGCTGCAGTCGGTCGCTCCCCATGTGAGCAGAAGGCTGATCGTGCTGGCGGGCATACAGCCCGGCCAGGCCAGCATCGACGCTGCGCAGCTGGCCCTGGAGCCGCTGGTGCGGGATGCCCAGGCCCGGCGCGTGCTGCTGTACGGGGAGCCGCTCAGGCCGCTGGCGGCAGCCTTGGGCGATCTTTTGCACGTCAATTGGTATGACGATCTGAATCAGCTGATTTGCTCGCTGCTGAGAACAACCCATAAAGGCGATACGGTTTTGTTGGCCGGCCGCGCCACGACCAATCTTGCCCTGGCGGCCGATGCCATACGGGATAGTTTCAGTGGCCACGGGGGCCATTTAATAGCGTCTATTCAGGCTCCCTGCTTTGATCCACATCAAAAACAAATGAACATGCATTCTTGATTGAATAAAACTTATAGAGGGCTGTATATAACTCGCTACAGTGTTTGTGAAACGAGTACCTTTACATTTTGTAAAGATGCTTACTAAGCCCATCAGAACATGATCCGATACCTTCTTCCCCGTCAGTTGGCCAAGGCCACGGCGATGCCGTCGGGAACGGAGACGGTGGGGGCTTTTGCATCTGCCATCGCCGAGTCCTTCGACCGGGCTGCGCACCAGCTGCGCCGGGCTGGCTGGCTGTCGCTGCCCATCAGTCTGCTGGGCCTGCTGCCGTCCATCTTCCTGCTGCAGGTCTACAACCGCGTCATTGCGCGTGGAGGCACCGCCACCCTCACGGCCATGGTGGCGGGCGTGCTGTTCTTCCTGGGCGTGGAATGGTGGCTGCGGCGCAGGCGCGCCCGCGCCCTGCGCGAAGCCGGCGCCATGATCGACCGCGACGTGTCCCAGGCGCTGATGCACTCCATGCTGCGCCACCCGCTGGCCGCGCTGGAGCAGCGCTCCTCCAGCCAGTGGCTGCAGCTGTTCCGCGACGTGAGCGCCATGCGCTCAGGCATGTCCGGGGGCCTGGCGACCTCGCTGCTGGACCTGCCCATGGCCCTGCTGGCCCTGGTCGTCATCGGCATCATTGCCTGGCCCGTGCTGCCGGTGATTCTGGTGGCCATGCTCATCATGGGCGTGCTGGCCTGGTGGTGGGCCGACGAGGTGCGCAGCGGCCGCGTGGAGGAAATCGCCCAGGCCCGCATGCTGGACCGGGGCACGGCCGAGATCTGCAATGCCCGCGCCACGCTCAAGGTGCTGGGCTACGACGCCGCCGCACGCCAGAACTGGCAAAGCGGCTATGACCGCTGGCTGGCCGAGAGCTTTGGCAAGAACGGCGAGATGGAGAACGCACGCGAGGCCAGCACCGTGCTGCTGACGCTGTTCTCCATTGCCGTGATCACCGTGGGCGCCATTGCCATCAATGCGCAGTGGATGAGCATCGGCAGCCTGATGGCCGTGAACCTGCTGTCGGGCAAGGCGCTGGGCCCCATCTCGCAACTGGCCAGCAACTGGCGCTCGCTGGCCCATGCCAACGAGGCCGCACGCCGCCTGCAGGCCGTGCTGGAGGAACCCGTCGAGGCCATGACCGACACCGTGGACCTGCCCCGGCCCCAGGGCCGGCTGCGCCTGGACCAGGCAAGCTTCCACTACCCGGGCGGCCATGTGGCGCTGGAGCAGGCATCGCTGGAGATCGGCCCCGGCGGGCTGCACGCCATCGTGGGGCGCAACGGCGCCGGCAAGTCCACCCTGGCCAAGCTGCTGGCCGGCCTCTACCAGCCCACGCAGGGGCGCATCTTCATCGATGAATACGACATGGCCCAGTTCCCGCGCGCCGAGCTGGGCCGCTGGATAGGCTGCCTGGCCCAGCAGGTGTACTGGTTCAGCGGCCCCATCGTGGACGGGCTGCGCATGGTCAACCCCGATGCCGACGACCACAAGATCGTCACCGCCTGCCAGATCTCGGGCGCGCACGGCTTCATCAGCCGCCTGCCCCAGGGCTACCAGACCGTGCTGGGCGAAGGCGGCGCGGGCCTGTCGGCCGGCGAGCTGCGCAAGCTGGCCCTGGCCCAGCTGTTCCTGCGCAACCCCTCGGTGCTGATCCTGGACGAGCCCAGCAACGACCTGGACTTCGAGAGCGAAACCGCGCTGCTGCAGACGCTGCGGCAGATTGCGCTCAAGCACACGGTCATCGTCGTCACGCACTCGCTGCGCGTGGCCTCCATGGCCCAGCACCTCTACCATGTGCGCGGCGACGGCGGCATCGAGCATGGCTCGCCCCAGCTGCTGCTGCCCCAGCTGTTCGGCACGGCGCGCGAGCCTGCGGCTCCCGCAGCACCCGCAGCACCCGCAGCACCCGCAGCGTCCGCTACGCCGGCCGACCCGGCCCCGCATGCCGATCACCCCGCCGTGGCGCAGGAGCTTGCCTCATGAGGGCCGGGCGCTACGACGACCTCCCCCTGGTGCTGCGCCAGTCGAGCGAGGCGCAGGCGGCCGTGCACGGCCAGCCGCCTGCGGACGCGTCCGGCGCAACGGCCCCCACCCCTGGCCGAACCGCCCTGGCGCGGGGCAAGTGGCTGCTCGTCATCCCCGTCGCCGCCCTGGTGGTCACCGGCCTGTTCTATCCGGTGGAGAACGTGGTGGTCGCCAGCGGCCAGGTCATCCCTTCCGACCGCGTGCAGACCGTGCAGCATCTGGAAGGCGGCATCGTCACCGCCGTCCATGTGCGCGAAGGCCAGGCCGTGACCCAGGGCCAGCCGCTGCTGGAAATCGACCTGGGCAGCAACAGCCTCAACCTCGAACAGCTCACCGCCCGCATGGCCACGGCCCAGGCCGTCAAGGCGCGTCTGGGCGCGGAAAGCCAGGGCCGGCCGCTGCAGCGCACCGCCTTCCCCGCCGACCTGGACGCGCAGGTGGTCCAGGCCGAACTGGGCGCCTTCTCGGCACGCGCGCTGGAGCACCAGGGCAGCCTTGCCGCAGCCCAGGCCCAGCTGCAGCAGGCGCGCGGCGACGTGGCCCAGGTGCAGGCGCGCATCGAGGGGCTGGAGACCAATCTGCGCCTGCACCAGCAGGAAGCCTCCATTGCCGGCCAGCTCGCCTCCGAGCAGCTGATAGGCCAGCTGGAAGTGCTGGACAAGCAGCGGGCGCTGGAGCAGGTCCGCGCCGAGCTGGCTGCCTCGCGCCAGACGCTTTTCAGCAACCGCGCCAAGATCGAGCAGGCCCAGGCCAAGCTGCAGGAGACCCAGGGCGCCTTCCGCCGCCGCGCCTCCGACGAGCTGGCCCAGACCGAACGCGAGCTGGCCAGCCTCAACGAAGACCTGGTCCGCGCCCGCACCCAGCGCACGCGCACGGCCGTGCTGGCGCCCACCAGCGGCTTCGTCAAGGGCCTGCGCAGCTCGGGCGCCGGTTGGGTGGTCAAGCCCGGCGAGCCCATCCTCGAAATCGTTCCGGACAAGGACGAAGTCATCGTCGAGGCGCGCCTGAGCCCCGCCGACCGTGGCTATGTGCACCCCGGCCAGGCCACCCGGGTGAAGATCTCGGCCTACGACTTCCTGCGCTACGGCTCGGTGCCCGGCCAGGTCACCCTGGTGGCGGCCGATGCCGACCGCGATCCCAACCTGGCCGACTCGCCCTCGTACTTCCGCATCCAGGCCAGCCTGGAGCAGCCCTGGGTGGGCCGCACCGACAACCGCATCACCACCGGCATGCAGGCCGAACTCGACCTGCTGCTGGGCCACGAACCCTTTATCTGGTATTTGCTGCGGCCCGTGCTGCGCATCCAGAGCGAAGCCTTCCGGGAGCCCTGATGCCAGGCCGCCCGACCTCCCCTTCCATGGGCTGGCACGCCCGCTGCCACACCCGGCTGCGCCAGCTGCTGGCCGCTGCCTGCTGCCTGTCCGCACTGCAGGCGCTGCAGGCCGCTGCCGCGCCCGTGGCTGCGGCGGACAGGGACCTTGATACGGACATCGGCATGGTTGCAGCAGCCGCGCCCGCATCCGCAACACCAGACCCCGTGGTCCTGCGCCTGGCCCAGCACCTCACGCCGGGCACCCTGGCCAGCGACGGCGGGCAGCGCCGCCTGCTCGATGCCCTCTACGCCCTGATCGACGAATACCCCGACGTGCGCAAGGCGCGCGCCGCGCTGGAATCGGCCGGGCATGACGTGAACACCGCGCGCGGCGCGCGCTGGCCCACCTTCAAGGTGGGCACCAACACGGGCGATGCCAAGCTGCGCCGGGGCCGCGAGTCCTACACCGCCGTCAACGCCGAAGTGCGCATGGCCCTGCTGGACGGCGGCGCCATCGGCGCGGGCATACGCTCGGCCGAATCGCAGGAAGCGGCCCAGGGCAGCGTGCTCTACGGCACGCGCCAGAACGTGCTGCTGGAGGCGCTGACCGCCCTGCTGGAGCTGCATCGATTCGAGGACAAGGCGCGCGTGGCGGCCGAGTCGGCGCGCATCATCGGCCAGCTCGCGCGCATCGAGGAGCGCCGCGCCGAACTGGGCGCCGTGGGCCGCAACGACCTGCGCCAGGCCGCCTCGCGCCAGGCCGGCGCCCTGGCCCAGCAGCACGCGCTGGAGTCGCAGCGCATGGATGCGCAGGCCCGCTTCACGCGCTACTTCGGCTTCACGCCCCAGCCCGGCTGGCTGCCCCAGCTCAACGTGCCCGTGCAATGGATGCCGGCCAACGAGGACTCGGCACTGCAGGCCTCCGAAACCGTCAGCCCCGAGCTGCAGGAGATGGAGCAGCAGATCGAGAAGGCCCGCGCCGAAGTGGACCGCAGCAAGTCCCAGCGCTTTCCCACGCTGGCCGCCGTGGTGGCCCACACGCGCGACCCCAGCGGCGTGCTCTATGCCGAGGGCACGCGCTACGGCGTGGAGCTGAGCTGGAACTTCGGCAACGGCTTCGAGCTGCGCGACCGCATCCTCAAGGCCATCAACGAACTGCAGGCCCAGGAAGCGCAGCAGGAAACCGTGCGCCGCCAGGTGCGCGAAACCGCCTCCGCCGCCTGGGGACGCACCCAGTCCGGCCGCCAGCGCGAAAGCCAGCTGGCCGACGCCGTGCGCGAGGCGCGCGCCGCCTTCGAAGGGCGCCGCCGCCTGCTCGAAGTCGGGCGCGGCAGCCTGGCCCAGGTGCTGGACGCCCAGCTGGACATGCAGCGCCTGCTGCTGGACGAGGCCGACGCCATCTACGACCAGCGCATCAACGAACTGCGGCTGGCACGCACCACCGGCCGCCTCCTGCCCCAGGACCCGCCCGATCAATGGCTGAACGCGCTGTTCACCCCGCAAAAACCGATTCCGGCAGGTGGTGGTGCGCCAGGCACTGCCCCCATGGACGAGCCCGGGAACGCGCCCGGCCCTGCGCCCTCGCGCATCCGCCCCGAACCCCAGGACGCTGCCGTGGCCACCCTGTCCGCCAGCGCCATGCCCCAACGAATACAGCTGCGCCTTGAGCAGCAGTTGCGCCCCGTTTCAGACGCTTTTCCAACCACCGCCTCGCGACAGCAGTGGTGAAGTGAGAAGCGGCAGGTGAGGTTTCCCGTGCAGCGGCCGGCTTCTGCCCATCGCCAGCCGCCGCCATCGACAACGATGGGCTTTTGCAACCGAAAGGACGATGCCATGACCGACATCATCAAGAACTTCTGGAAAGACGAAGAAGGCGCCACCGCCATCGAGTACGGCTTGATCGCCGGCCTCATCGCCGTGGGGATCGTGGTGGGCGCCACCGCGCTCGGCACCAATCTGAATGGGCTGTTCACCCGGATCGCCACCAAGCTCACCGGCTTCGTTCCCTGAGCGCCGGCTCCGGCGCGATCTGGCCGGGCTCGGGCGGGGCTTGCCTCCGCCCCCGGCGCCAAGGCATTTTGCAAACCGAAAGGACCATGCCATGACCGAAATGATCAAGAACTTCTGGAAAGACGAGGAAGGCGCCACCGCCATCGAATACGGGCTGATTGCCGGCCTGATTGCCGTGGGCATCGTCGTGGGCGCCACCGCGCTGGGTACCGATCTGAACGGACTGTTCAACCGGTTGGCCACCAAGCTCAACGGACTTGCCCCCTGAAGATGGAGTGGGCCTCGCTATGGCTGTGCGTCTGCATCACATGGCTCGCAACGATTGCGGTCATGGATCTGCGCATCCGGCGCGTGCGCAACTGGATGGTGCTGCTCGGCCTGGCCACAGGCGCGGCGGCACTGGCCAGTGGGGCGCAGCCGTTCCAGGTCTCGGCCTGGAACGCGCTGGCCGGACTGCTGGCGGGGTTTGTCGTGCTGCTTCCTTTCTATGCACTGCGCTGGATGGGAGCGGGCGACGTCAAGTTCGGCGCGGTCGCAGGGCTGTGGTTCGGGCTGAGCTTCGACCTGCTGCTGATCTGGACTGGCGGCAGCCTGCTGGCCGGCCTGCACGGCCTTCTGGTGCTGTCATTGCGCCACCTGAGCCACAGCCCCACCGGCCTGTGGCTGCAGGCCCGGCTGCCCCTGGCCTGGGCGGCCCGCCTGGCACCGCTGGGCGCTGCGTCTCAGCCCGCAGGCGCCACCGATGGACCGCGCCAGCCCCAGCGCTCCATTCCCTATGCCGGCTACATGGCCATTGCGGCCATCGCCCTGGCCTGGCGCCACAGCCAGCCGCTTGCCTGAACGGGAGATGCCCATGCAGATCGCTTTCCCCTCGCCACGCACCACACGGCCCGGCCCCGCCGCAAGCCGCCGCCGTGCGCTATCCGGACGCTTTCCTGCCCTGGCGGACCCTCTGCGCCATGGCAGGAAAGCGCCAGGGCAGCCCCCATGCCTGAACACCGTCGCCACCCACTTGCACCAGGAGCCCCAGCCATGAACCTCACCAAGATTCTTGCCGGACTGCTGGTGGGGCTGGCCCTCGTGCTCGCAGGCCTTGCCTGGCTGCTGGGCAGCCAGCCCGCACGCCCCGTGGCCCAGCCCTCGCCGGCCGCCTCGGCGCAGCCGGCCCCCGAGCCCGTGCCGCAGCATGCCGTCGTGGTCGTGGCCCAGGCCATTGCCGCAGGCCAGCGCATCGGCAGCGAGGATGTGAAGCTGGCCCAGCTGCCCGCCCCCGTACCCGGCAGCTTTGCCGCGACCGACGACGTGCTGGGCCGCACCACGCTGATGGCGCTCACCCCGGGCACCCCGCTGTTCGAGCAGCAACTGCTCAGCGGCCTGGCGCTGCAGCTGGAGCCGGGACAGCGCGCCCTGGCGATTGCCATCCGGGAGCAGATGGCCGCGGGCCACCATGTGCGCCCCGGCGACTTCGTGGATGTCTACTTCACGCTGGACGGCAAGTCCGACCAGGCCCCCGTGGACGCGCAGACCCGGCTGCTGCTGGCGCGCAGCCGCGTGCTGGCCTACGGCTCCGGCAGCGTGGAACGCCCACCCATGTCGGCCGTCCAGCGCCAGGCGCAGCAGGACAAGGAATCGGCAGGCTCGTCGCTGCGCCGCGCCAGCGCTGCGGATCAGACCGGCCAGCGCCCTGAGAACGTGCAATCGGCCGTGCTGGCCGTGCCGCTGGACGATGTGGAGCGCCTCACGCTGGCCGAGAAATTCGGCCAGCTCACCCTGGCGCTGCGCAACCCGGACGACCTGTCCGTGCCCGATCCCAAGCTCTTCGCCGCCCTGCCCAGCGCACTGCAGCCGGTGGCGGGCCGCCTCAGGAAAGACCAGGCACTGGAAGGTGCCGACCGCGCCTTCGCCGGCCTGCGCATGCAGGACCTGGCCACCGGCGCCGACGCCAGGAACATCCGCAAGCCTGCCGCCCAGCCCATGACGGCCTTCGCACCCGCCGTGCGGCCGCCGCCGCAGCGGGCCCCGCGCGAACGCACCGTGGAGCTGCACAACGGAGCCGCAGTGCAGATGGTGAACTACTGAGAACACACAACAAGAGGGAGATGCCATGAAGTGCAAGAACATCTCGACGGCCGGAGCAACACCGCTGCAGCGCGCGGTCTGGACACTGTGCGGCAGCATGGCCTTGCTGGCATTGCCGCCAGCGGTGTCGGCGCCTGCGGACACCGCTGCCGTCCAAGGCATGCACGCCCCCGGCGCCGGGGACATGCCCTCTGGCGATTCCCTGCAGCTGGTGGCCGGACGCCAGCACCTGATGCCGCTGGCCAGTATTCCGGGCCGCATCGCCGTGGGCGACCCCAATGTGCTGGACGTGAAACTGCTGCGCGCCACGCCGGGCTCCGGCGCCAGTGCCGGCTCCGGCTCCGGCGGCACCGAGCTGCTGCTCACGCCCAAGGCCCAGGGCAGCACCACGTTGGTGGTGTGGCCCCAGAAAGGTGGCGCACCCCAGCGCTGGGAGGTCCAGGTCCGCGGCCAGCACCTGCTGCTGGAAAAGCGCCTGACCTCGGTTCCAGAACATGCCCAGGCCGTGGCCGAACTGCGCCAGTACGCGCCCGCCCAGACGCTGCTGGTGGACAACGCGCAGATCGACGTCAAGAGCAACACCGTCCAGGTGGACGTGCAGGTGGTGGAGTTCAAGAAATCCGCGATGAAGCGCATCGGCGTCAACATCTACAGCGGCGGGCGCAACAACCAGGGCTTCAGCTTCGGCAGCTTCAGCCCCGGCGTGGTGGGCAGCATCAGCACCAATACCAACGGCACGGGGACAGGAACGGGAACGGGCAATACCGGCTCGGGCGGCACGGGAGGCACGGGCTCGGGCGGCGTGTCCAACAACACCTCGTCGGCCATTGCCAGCGCCATGAGCCTGGTGATGACCTTCGGCAAGGCCTTCAGCGGCGCCGGCATCGTCACGCAGCTGAGCATCCTCGAAGGCAATGGCATGGCGCGCGTGCTGGCCCGGCCGACCCTGCTGGCCCAGACCGGCCAGAACGCCAGCTTCCTGGCCGGCGGCGAGCTGCCGATCCCGGTGCCCGCGCGCGACGGCAACATCGCCATCCAGTACAAGGAATTCGGCATCAAGCTGCAGCTGACGCCCACCATCCTGTCGGACGATCGCATCGCCCTGAAGGTCTCGCCCGAGGCCAGCGACCTGGACTTCAACAGCGGCGTGACCATCAGCGGCGTCACCGTGCCCGCCATCCGCACGCGCCGCGCCGACACCTCGGTGGAGCTGGCCGATGGCGAGAGCTTCGTCATCGGCGGGCTGGTCAGCCGTGCCACCACCTCCAACGTCAGCAAGGTGCCGGTGCTGGGCGATCTGCCCATCCTGGGCACCTTCTTCAAGAACCTCAACTACACGCAGGAAGAGTCCGAGCTGGTGATCATCGTCACCCCGCGCCTGGTCCACCCGCTTCCCGCCAGCACCAATCTCGAAGCCCTGCTGCCCGGTGCGCAATCCGAGCAGCGCAACGCCGGCAAGGTCTGGCTGCCCTACCTCGCCGGCGGAATGAGCACCCAGACCGCCGTACCCGGCTTCTCGTACTGACGACATGACAAGCAAGCCCACCGCAACCGATTCGCCTGTGGACGCCACAGGCTCGCCGGCCATCGGCTCACCCACCTCGCTGGAGACCCTGCTGGGGCTGCGTTCCTCGGCCTCGCTGGCCGGCAAGCCGCAGCCCGGCACCGATGCGCTTGCGCAGGACAGATCACCGCTCGCGCAGGACAAGTCACCGCTGGACAGGATGCCCGCGCCCGCCGCGCCCCGCCCGACGCCGCAGCCGCTCGACAACGACCTGCAGGTGGAGCTGCTCTTCATCCACGCAGGCACCCCCGAAAGCTCGCTGGCCCAGGCCTGGCTGCAGCACATGCTGGACGGCGCACGGCTGCATGTGGCGCGGTTCCAGGACAACGTCACCGAGCAGGTGCAGCGCTACATGCCGCATGCCGTGCTCGTGCATTTCGACCCGCTGTCCACCGACGAGGCGGCCCACCTGGCCTCCCAGCTGCACATCTCCCACCCCCACCTGCCCTGCCTGGCCGTGGGCCGCACCAAGTACCCGCAGTGCATGCTGGCCGCGCTGCGCGCCGGGGTGCAGGACTTCCTCGACGTGGACGGCCCCGTGCAGGCCGCGCACCAGACGGTGATCGATCTGATCAAGCGCGTGCCCCCGTCGGCCTCGGGCATGCCCAACGCGCCGCTGACCGCCATCATGTCGGCCCGCGCCGGCCTGGGCAGCAGCCTCATGGCATCGCACTTGGCCTGGTACCTGCAAAAGCGCCTGCATGGCACGACGGCCGTGCCGGGCAAGGACGCCACGCCCCGCGAGATCAGCAACGAGACGCTGGACGGCCTGCTCATCGACCTGGGCTTTCCCAGCGGCGACTGCGGGCTGTACCTGGGCACGCTGGGCGACTTCGACTTCATCGAGGCCGTCAACAACCTGCGCCGCTTCGACCGGCGCCTGGCATCGACGGGACTGGCCCGCCATGAAAGCGGCCTGCGCCTGCTCACGCTGCCGCGCCAGCCCGCCCGCCTGCGCGACGTCTCCTATGCCGATGCCGACGCGCTGCTGCTGCGCCTGCGCCAGTACTTCCGCCACATCGTGGCCGACCTGGGGGCCGTCGTGCCCACGCAGCTGGCCATGCGCGTGGCGCTGCGCGCCAGCCAGATCTGGGTGGTCTGCGACCAGAGCGTGGCCAGCGTGGTCTCCACCACCGAGCTGCTGCGCCAGCTCGACGAGCAAAAGGTCGATCGCGAGCGCGTGCAGCTCATCGTCAGCCGGCACGACAGCCAGCTGGAGCTGGAGGCCCCGCAGATCGCCAGGCAACTGCAGCTGCCGCTGCTGGCCACCATTCCCGAGCGCCGGCGCGAACTGGTCCAGGCCGTCAACCAGGGCCAGCTGCTGCCCAGCCGGCTGCAGCGCGAGCCCTATGTGCAGGCCGTGGACAAGCTCGCCACCTTGCTGATCACCACCCACCACCAGGCCCATGCGGGCGATCAGGCCGCGCCCGCCCGGGGCCTGAACCGTTTCTTCCACCGAACAAGAAGCTGAACGCACCATGACGACCACGGCTTATTCCCATCTGGCCGACGCCCAGGCCAGCGAGTTCGAGCGAAGCGCGCTGTTCCTCGACCTGAAGAACCGCACGCACGAGCACCTGCTCAGCCGCATCGAGGAGCTGGGTGCCGAGTTCGGCCGTTGGTCGCAGGCCGCCATCGCGCAGTTCGTGCTGATGGAGCTGGACAGCTTCATCCGCCTGCACTCCGTGCCCGTCAACGAGCAGGAGGCGCTGCAGGTGGCGCGCGCCCTCACGCGCGAGCTCACGGGACTGGGGCCGCTGCAGCCGCTGCTGGAAGACCCGCTGGTCGAGGACATCCTCATCAACGGCCACGGCAACATCTACGTCTCGCGCGGCGGCGTGCTTCAGCGCGAGACGCTGCACTTCAAGGACGACGAGCATGTGCTGCGCATCGTGCGCCGCATCCTGGCGCCGCTGGGCCGGCGCCTGGACGAGTCCAGCCCCATGGTCGATGCCCGCCTGCCCGATGGCGGGCGCATCAACGTCATCATCGAGCCGCTGTCCATCGACGGTCCCTCGGTCTCCATCCGCAAGTTCCGCAAGGACCCGCTGACACCGCCCGAACTGGTGCAGTTGGGCACCTTCAACCAGGACATCTGCCGCATCCTGGAGATGGCCGTGCAGGCGCGCTGCAACATCCTGGTCAGCGGCGGCACCAGCTCGGGCAAGACATCCCTGCTCAATGCGCTGGCCAGCTTCATCCCGGGCAGCGAGCGCATCGTCTCCATCGAGGACACGGCCGAGCTGGCCCTCAACCACAACCACGTGGTGCGGCTGGAAAGCCGCCCCGGCGGCTTTGACGGCTCGGGCCACGTCAGCATCCGCGACCTGCTGCGCAACAGCCTGCGCATGCGGCCCGACCGCATCATCGTCGGCGAGGTGCGCGGCGGCGAGGTGCTGGAGCTGCTGCAGGCCATGAACACCGGCCACGACGGCTCCATGGGCACCATCCACGCCAGCTCCCCGCGCGAATGCCTGTACCGCGCCGAAATGCTGGCCGGCTTCGCGGGCTTTCAGGGCAGCGAGGTCAGCCTGCGCCGCCAGATCGCCAATGCCGTGGACTTCATCGTGCAGATCGGCCGCCTGTCCAACGGCCGCCGCCGCCTGCTGTCGCTGACCGAGGTCACGGGCATGACGGACAACATGATCTCCATGCAGGAGCTGTACCGCTACGAGCCCCAGGTGGGCCCTGACGGGCAGGAGATCGACCAGTGGGTGTCGCTGGGCATCTCGCCGCACTCGCCCAAGCTGCTGAGCTGGTGGCGCATGCAGCAGCAGACCGGCCACGGAGGCGTGCGATGACAGGCCTGGCACCCGCCGTCCTCATCCTCGGCGCGCTGGCCTGCCTGCTGCTGGCCCTGGCGCTGTGGGTGATCATGCGCGGGCGCCGCAAGGAGCATGAGCAGTCGATCAACCTGCACATGAAGCGCAGCGTGGACGGCCACCGGGAGGTGATCTCGCCCTCCCCGCCCATGGCCGAGCCCGCCTTCCGCGCCCCCGCGGCGCAGCCCGCGCCCTCACCCGCTGCCGTGCAGTGGCTGGCCCAGCGGCTGGGCGTCCAGTCCTGGGGAATCTCGTCCAACACCCTGGCCCTGTTCGCCATCACCGGCCTGGTGCTGGCCTTGCTGGCGACCAGCCAGGCAGGCGCTGCCGCGGGGCTGGTGGTGGCCGTGCTGTATGCCGTGGTGCTGGCCTTCGGCATCTGGCGGCGGCAGGCCAAGCGCCGCGAAAGACTGCTGCAGCAACTGCCCGGCTTCCTGGACAACATGGTCCGCCTGATCTCCATCGGCAACTCGCCCCATGCGGCCTTCCAGATGGCGCTGAACAACGTCCCCGATCCGCTGGGCGACGCGCTGCAGCAGGCGGCGGCCATGCTCAGCGCATCGCCCGACCTGGGGCAGGCCATGGGCCAGCTGGAGCGCAACTGGCGCCTGCCCGAATTCGGCCTGCTGGCCGCCGTGTTCCGCATGAGCGTGCGCTATGGCGGCCGCGCCGACCTGGTGCTGGAGCGTGTATCGGCCTACATCCGCGACCGCCAGTCCGCCGAGCGCGAGCTGCATGCGCTGTCCTCCGAGATCCGCATGTCGGCCTGGGTGCTGGCCCTGCTGCCCCTGGTGGTGGGGACGCTGATCATGGTGATCAACCGCGGCTACTTCATGCGCATGTGGAACGACGACAGCGGCCAGACCATGGTCCTGGTCGCCGCCGCCCTGGAGGCCCTGGGCGCCTTTCTTCTCTACCGGCTGGCCAAGCTGAGGTGAACCCATGACAGCACAGGCACAGGCACAGGCACAGGCACAGGCACAGGCACAGGCACAGGTACAGACCCACCCATCCGTCTGCGCAAGGAGCCACGCATGACCACGCAGCAACTGTGGATCGCCAGCATCAGCCTGGGCGCGCTGGGACTGGTGCTGTGGGCCTGCGCCCTGATGTGGAAGCTGTGGCGCTCTGCCCGTGCCTCCAGCCAGGTCGCCAGGATATTGCAGGCGCGCGATACCGCATCGACCCCGAAGGCCGCCACGAAGAGCGCCATGCAGGCCAACGATGCGCAGCTGCTCAACCCGCTGTCCATCAACGTGCGCTCCTCCGATTCGCCACAGGCGGTGGCCGCCAACCTCCCGCCCCCGGCCTGGCTGCAATGGGGCGTGGCCAAGGCCTTGCTGGCCGATGAGGACCGCAAGCTGCTGGACCAGGCCGGCGTGGGCACGCGCAACGGCAGCATGGCCTATGTGGCCAGCCGCATGGTGCTGTGCGTGGTCCTGCCCCTGCTGGCGCTGGGTGTGCTGCGCCCCGGCGAAAACGCGGCGCTGATCTACGGCTTTCTCGGGGTGAGCCTGGGGCTCATGCTTCCCAAATGGTTTCTGCGCTCGCGGGCCAAGGGCCGGCGCGAGCAGGTGGTCGAGGAACTGCCGCTGTTCGTCGACCTGCTGCGGCTGCTGCAGGGCGTGGGCCTGAGCGTGGACCAGAGCCTGCAGATCCTGGCCTCGGAATTTAAGAGCGTGCTGCGCGTCATCAGCGGAGAACTGGCCCTGGCCAACCAGCTCTACAACACCGGGCGAACGCGCGAGCAATCCTTCCAGCGCATGGTCAACATGAGCGCCGACGACGACATGAGCGCCATCGTCAACCTGCTGGTGCAGGTGGACAAGCATGGCGGCGCCGTGCAGGAGCCGCTGCGGGAATTCAGCATCCGGCTGCGCGAAAAGCGCCAGGCCAGCTTCAAGGAAAAGATAGGTTCCATCACCGTCAAGATGACGGGCGTCATGGTCCTCACGCTGCTGCCCGCCCTGCTCGTCATCACGGCGGGCCCCGGCTTCCTGGCCGTGATCAGGGCATTGACCACCATGGGAGGACGCTAGGCATGCGACACCAGGAAAACACCCGCGCAGGGCGGACGCCAGCACCGGCACCCCTTGCAACCCTTGCACCCCTTGCAACCCTGGCAGCCCTGACCTTGGCCCTGGCCGGCTGCGCCAGCAAGGGACCGCAGGGCTACGGCGCCCCTTCCGCGCAGCAGGAAACCGCCGCCCAGGCCCAGCAGCAATTGCAGAACGCCCAGCAGGCCACCCAGGTGGACAACGCCCAGACCTATCTGGACCTGATCACGCAGATGCAGCAGGCGGGCCAGTGGTATGCCTCGCTGGCGCACACCGAAGCCTTCGAGCAGCAGTACGGCGTGAACCCGGAGTCGCGCCTGATGCGGGCCGATGCGCTGCGCAACACCGGCCAGGTCGAGCAGGCCCGGCAGGCCTACCTGGCGCTGCTGCAGGGCGCCACCACGGCGCGGGCGCGGCGCGGCCTGGGCCTGCTGTACGCAAGCCAGGGCCAGTATGGCCAGGCCGTGGAGCAGCTGGACAAGGCGCGCCAGCTCAACCCCATCGACGCCAACGTGCTCAGTGACCTGGCCTACGCCCACATGCTCGACGGCCGGCTGGCCGCCGCGCAGATGCCCATCATGCAGGCCTCGCAACTCGCCCCGGCCAACGCACGTGTGCAGCTGAACATGGCGCTGTTCTGGCTGGCCAGCGGCAACCAGGCCCAGGCGTCGCAGCTGCTGCGCCAGCTGGCCCAGCCCCAGGCCAAGGGCGCCCTGCCCATGATCGACCAGACCTCGCTGCAGACCCTGCAGGCACAGCTGGCCAGCGTGCGCGATGCCGTGCGCCTGCGCGGCGACAGCCTGCCCGCAGAGGCCGGTGCCGGTGCCGGTGCCGGTGCCGCTGTGTCCAGCGTCCCTGTGCTGCCTTCTGTGCTGCCCCCTGCACTCCCCCCTGTGCCGACCCTGGGCACCCGCCCCGAAGCACGCGCCACCGAGGCCCTGCCCGAGACCCTGCCGGCCGGCATCACCCGGCGCATTCTTCTTTCCGAGCCGCCCGGCGCCGCAGGCGCAGCACCGGCCTCGCCACTTTGAGGAGCACGACATGCCAGACACATACCGCATGGACCCACCGCGCCGCACTGCAGTCGCCAACGCTCTGGCCCCCTGGCTGCTGGCCGCCGGTCTGGCCCTGCTTCCCACGGCCGCGCTGCATGCCCAGGCCTTTGGCGAGGTGCAGAGCCCGCCCGAGCAGGTGGATGCACGGCCCCATGTGTTCGCCGAGCCCTCCACCGACTCCATCCTGGTCGGCTACACGCTCTACACCAACCCCGATGGAACCGTGATGTACCTGCCCCGGCGCGAGATCGACATCGGCGGGGGCACCCTGCGGCTGCTGGAAATGCAGCACAGCCAGCCGGGCCAGCGTGCGCGCCCCATCGCGGGCGAGCAGGCGCGGCGCAGCTATGCGCGCTACCTCAAGAGCTTCGAGACGGAAATCCCCGCCCTGTACAAGACCGGCGTCGAAGCCGGCGGCAAGAACTGAGGCCGGCCCCGGCCACGGCTTGCAGGAACGACCATGACCCGGCGCCAACCCCGCACTCACCGCCCTCACCGATCTGCCAGCCTGCGGCAGCGGGGGGTGTATGCGCTGGAGTGGGCCATCATCTTCCCGGTGTTCTTTGCCCTGCTGTATGCCTGCATCAGCTACGGGCTGGCGTTCCTGGTGCGCGAATCCATGCAGGCCGCCGCCGAAGACGCCGCGCGGGCCACGCTGCGCTACCAGACCAGCCGCAGCGCCCGCCTGGACGCGGCCCGCAGCCTGGTGCAGCAGCGGCTCGACTGGCTGCCCGCCGACCTGAGGCCCACGGCTGGCAGCATCGACGTGCGCATCTGCAGGCTGCAGAACAGCGAACTGTGCTCGGCCACGCTGACCTGCGGCGTGCTGGTTGCCGAACGCTGCATGGTGCGCGTGGGCTTCACCATCCCTTATGGAACCAGCCCGATAGCGCCCGCCCTGCCGGGCTTCGGCCTGGTCATGCCCACCACGTTGACGGCCAGCGCCAACATCATGGTGGACAGGGGGGGGCTATGAAGCTCCCCCTGAGTCGCTTCGCGCCTTCCCCCTCTCTCGCTTCGCGGGAGGGGGGCATACGGGCCACCGGCGACACCCTCGGGGCGGGGCGGCCCTTCCTCGGTGTCCCTGGGTTGGGGCATGCCGTGCGTGGGGCACGCCCTGCTGCATCGGCCGAGTTCATGCAGGACACCGGCGATACCTTCGCGGCAGGGCTGCGCAGGCGGCAGCGTGGCGTGGCGGCGGTGGAGTTCGCGCTGATCGCCGGGGTGATGGTGATGCTGCTGATGGGCATGTTCGTGTACTGGCGCGTGCTGCAGGCACAGCAGTCGCTGGCGCGTGCCACGGGCGATGGTGCGCGCATGGTCCAGCATCTGGCCTTTGGCGGGATGGCGGGCTACAACCCGGCCAAGCCGGCCGAACGCGCCAACATCCTGCAGGCCACCAGCGATGTGGTGAACCAGAGCCTGGCGGCCAGCGGCATTCCAGCGGGCACGGCGCCCACCCAGATACAGATCAACTGGGGCACTTCCCAGGCCACGCTGAGCGTGGTCTACATGCTTCCCCCCGTGCTGGGCCAGGGCCTGCAGGTGGGCAGCCAGACCTTGGGCGAACCCACGCGCCTGGAGTCCCGCAGCCTGATCAGGCTTGCGCCCGGCAGCTAGACAGGAGGACCAGAGCATGCTCACCCACCTCCCCGCATCCGTACACCGCCCCCGAACGCGCCGGCAAGGGCGCCGACAAGGGCGCCGGCAAGGCGGCAGCCTGCTCGTGCAGTTCGCCCTGCTGGGCTCGGTGCTGTTCCTGTTGCTCGGCGTCGTGGACCTGGGCTACATGTACTACGCCAAGCGCGACCTGCAGCGCATTGCCGATCTGGCGGCCACCCAGGCGGCCCAGGCCATCAATGCCGAGCGCAGCAACCGCGCCGCATGCGTGACGGCGGGCGAGGACAGCATCACGGCCAACTGGCCGGTCCCGCTGACCCGCAACAGCACCCAGACCGTGGTCAGCTGCGGAAACTGGAACCCGGCGGACCCGGCACGCCAATCGAGCGGCGGCCGCTTCTTCGACGCCAGCTCCGGCCCGCTGAACGCGGCGCGCGTGACGGTGGGAGGCACCTCGCCCACCATCTTCCCCGGTCCCTGGAGCCGTGCCGTGGTGGCCGAGGCCATTGCCATGCGCAACGACTCGGTGGCGTCCTTCCAGGTGGGCTCGCAGCTGCTGCGCTTCAACAAGGACACGCCGCTGGGCGGGCTGCTGGGCCTGGTGGGGCTGGACGTGGGCATGCTGACCCTGCTGGACTCCAAGGGCCTGGCCGATGCCAAGATCAGCCCGGCCGGCCTGCTCAAGGCCCTGGGCGTGAACCTGGGCATAGAGCAGCTGCGCGCGCTGTCGCCCGAGGGCCTGGCCAACATCGCCAGCGTCACCCTGCTGAACGTGATCGACGCCTCCATCAGCGCCATCACCGACAACGCGCTGGCCGTGCAGCTCAATGCGCTCAAGACCCAGATCATCAACGCGGGCCTGAGCACCATCAAGATCCCGCTGGGCAGCCTGGATGACCAGAAGGGCCTGTTCGCCTTCCTGGGCGCCGGCCGCACCGATCCGCTGAACGCGGCCATGGATGTGCAGCTGGGCATTGGCGACCTGCTGAAGACGGCCATTGCCATCGGCGCCAACGGCCATGCGCTGCAGGCCAACCAGCTGGATGTGGCCGGGCTCATCAAGGGCCAGCTGACCATCGTGCAGCCGCCCACCATTGCCGTGGGCCCCGTCGGCACGCAGGGCTACAGCGCGCAGATCCGCCTGAACCTGAACGTGGACACGGACCAGCTGCTGGGCGGCGCACTCAAATGGCTGGTCAAGGACATCCTGGGCACCCAGGTCAAGCTGCCCATTGCCGTGGACATCACCAACGCCACGGGCACGCTGACCGCGCTGCAGTGCAGCGCCAGCCCGCAGACCATGGACCTGTCGGTCAAGTCCTCCATCCTCAACGCCTGCGTGGGCAAGATGGACCCCAACAACAAGCAAAGCTGCGAGAAGGGCCTGCAAAATGAGCAGCTCATCACCCTGCTGCACCTGCCCGTGCTGAACGGCAAGCTGTGGGTGCCGGCGCTGGAGTACACGGACTCCACCACGGGCCTGGGCATGGAGCCCGGCTACGAAGACCCGGCCGACCCCAACTGGTCCAAGACCAACCGCTCCACGCAGGTGAACCAGCTGGCGCTGGGCGACACGGTCAACAACATCGTCACGGGGCTGCTCAACCTGCTCAGCGGCCTGCTGCAGCCACCGAACAGCACGCCGACCGATATCACCACGCGCCTGCTGGGCTCCTACCTGGACGCCTCCATGGTGAACGGGCTCTACAACGTGACCAGCCTCACCAACCTGCTGCTCAGCGGGCGCGGCGTGGCCGGCGACAAGGACTACATGCCGCCGCTGCTCACGTCCAACTTCACGTTCAACAACGCCATCGCCAAGTCCTGCCTGCTGGTGGCCTGCCCGTCCTCCACCTGGAACAGCGGCACGTTCTCGGCCGCCCTCAACTCCTACACCAGCGTGCCCGGCGGCCTGCTGGATGTGCTGGGCATCTCCACCTACGACAACGGCTACCAGAGCTGCGCGGGCCTGCTCAGCTCGCTGCTCAACTGGAATGGCTGCGTCAAGAACAACGTGACCAAGCTGCTGACCTCGCACCCGCAGTACCTGTACGCGATCAACCCCAACAGCCCCGAGATCCAGTCCCTGCTCAACCGCGACAACAACCTCACCTGCACCGGCGCCCTGTGCACCCTGCTCAAGCCGCTGGTCACCACCGTGCTCAAGCCCATCCTCAACGGCGTGGGCACGCTGCTGACCAGCGTGCTCAAGGACACGCTGGGGCTGGAGGTGGGCCGCACCGACATCAAGGCCCTGTCCATCGGCTGCGACACGGCGCAACTGGTTTTCTGAACGGCAGGCAAGGCCATCCAATCCATGAATCGACAACGAGGGAATGCAACGTGAATCTGGACGAGCTCGTCATCTATGTCTGGGAAGGCCAGGCCGATATCGCCGAGCGGGTGGAGCGCTGCGTGCTCAACCTGGGCGTGGACGTGGTGCGCGCCGACGGGCTGACCCTGCCCGCCGACACCAGCGAGCTGGGCAATGCGATCGCCGTGGTCAGCGTCTCGGTGCTGGAGGGCGCGCGCTTCACGCGCCAGGGCGTGGAGGGCACCTTCGGCATGCCCGTGCTGTGGGTCAGCGCCAAGCAGCGCGACGCCAACGCCGGCACCTATGCCATGGAGTACTCGCATGTGCTGCCCTTCGACTTCACGGGGGCCGAGCTGCGCGCCATGCTGGTGCGCATCCTGCGGCGCATGCAGAGCAACCAGCGCCAGGTGCAGCGCTCGGAGGACATCATCGCCGTGGCCGACTGCATGCAGCGCCTGCTGCGCGACGTGGACACCTTTGCCGACTGCGAGCACAGCGTGCTCATCATCGGCGAGACCGGCGTGGGCAAGGAGCGCATTGCCGAGCGGCTGCACGAGCGCAACAACCGCTACGGCCAGGGCCCCTTCGTGGTGGTCAACTGCGGCGCCATCCCGGACGGGCTGTTCGAGTCCCTGTTCTTCGGCCATGCCAAGGGCTCGTTCACGGGCGCGGTGAATGCCCACAAGGGCTATCTGGAGCAGGCCAACGGCGGCACGCTGTTCCTGGACGAGATTGCCGACCTGCCGCTGTACCAGCAGGTCAAGCTGCTGCGCGTGCTGGAAGAGCGCGCCATCACGCGGCTGGGGTCGGCCGCCGCCGTGCGGCTGGACTTCCGGCTGGTGGCGGCCACCAACAAGCCGCTGCGCGGGCTGGTGCGCGAGGGGCGCTTCCGGGCCGACCTGTTCTTCCGCCTGGCCGTGATCGAGCTGCAGATCCCCAGCCTGGAGGAGCGCGGCGAGGCCGACAAGCTGGCCATCTTCCACGCCATCCTGCGCAAGGTGGTGGGCGAGGCCACGATGAAGGAGCTGGGCGAGGCGCCCTTCTTCATCCTCGACGCCGTGGCCCAGATGTACTTCCCCGGCAATGTGCGCGAGCTGCGCAACCTGGCCGAGCGCATCGGCGTGGCCGCCCGCCAGACGCGCGACTGGAACGCCGACGGCGCCACGCAGCGCATCCTGCAGCACGCCCAGGCCCTGTCGGCCACCACCTTCCCGCCGGACGCGGGCGCCGCCGAGCCCCTGCTGGCCGACCGCAGCAACTGGGACATGGACGAGCGCAACCGCATCATCGCGGCGCTCAACACCAACGACTGGAAGCGCCAGAACACGGCCCAGCACCTGGGCATCAGCCGCAAGGTGCTCTGGGAAAAGATGCGCAAGTACCAGATCAGCGACGGCGAGCCCGAAGTGCCCGTGCCGGGCTGAGCACGCCCTCCGACACATCCCCATCCCCCACGCCATGGAGACCTCCACGAACATGCAGGACAAGCCGGTCATCATCTTCGTCAGCGCCGTCTACCCCAGCCAGTACAGCCTGCTGTGCAGCCACCTTCGCGCCAGCGGCGCGGCCGACAGCTGGTTCATGACCATGCCCGGCCATGCCGAGAACTACGCCAGCCAGTGCGACCACCTGCTGTCGTTCCGGCCCGATGGCGACATCGTCGGCCCGCAAAGCTACTACTACTCCAGCAAGGTGGAGCGCTCGGCACGCATAGGCCGCGGCCTGCTGCAGGGCCTGCAGGCCTTCGAGAAGGAAAAGGGCAAGCGCATCGACGTGGTGGTCGCCCACTCGCTGTGGGCCGCGCCCAACCTGCTGTACGGCGAGATCGATGCCGCCATCGTCAGCTACATCGAGTTCCCCAGCTACCGCGTGCACGGCAACGAGCCCGACTACCCGCCCGACCTGTCCCAGCGCCTGGCCGACCGCAACATGGAAATGCTGCACTACCACCAGGTGCTGTGCAGCGACCTGACCATCACGCCCAGCGCCCATGCGCGCTCGCTGTTCCCGCCGCTGCTGCAGGAGCGCGTGGCCGTGCAGTTCGAGGGCTTCGACATCCAGGCGCCCGACGAGCAGGCCGAGCCACCGCCGCGCCAGGACACACGCTTCACCGTGGCCTTCTCATCGCGCGACCTGTCCAGCTCCAAGGGCTTCGAGACCTTCATGCGCCTGGTCGACCGACTGGTGCGCGAGGGCGACGGCCAGCAGATGCGCTTCATCGCCCTGGGCGACCCCACGGCCGTGACCTACGGTTACGAACAGCAGTGGGTGGAGCGCCGCTACCAGGGCAAGGTGGCCAGCTTTCGCGACCATCTTCTGCAGATCCACCCGGCCGCCCAGGTGGTGGAGTTCCCGGGCAAGCTGCCGTATGACGAGTTCGCGCGCACGCTGGCCTCGGTGGACCTGTTCCTCTACCCGCTGCGCTACGGCGTGGCCAACTGGGGATTGATGGAGATCCTGGCGCGCGGCGGCTGCGTGATCGGATCGAACTGGGGCTTTGTGCCGGAGCTGGTGCAAAACGATGTCAACGGCCTGCTGCTGCCCGACAGCGACGACGCCTGGATCGGCGCCATCCGCCAGCTGCGCGACGACCCGGCCCGGCGCCGGCGCTACGGCCGGGCCGCGCGCGAGACGGGCAAGCGCTTTCACATCTCCAACGTGGCTCCGCGCTTCATGGACCTGTTCCGCCTGGCCATGGCGCGGCGCAGGGCCGCCCCGCTGATGCTGGAGTGAGGTGCCGCACCGGCCCGGGCCAGGCGCGGGCCAGGCACGGGTCAGGCGCGACCCAGGCGCGGCCCAGGCCCGGGATCGGTCCAGGCCTCAGGCCCGCGCCTGCAGGAAAAATCCCGTGCCCATGCCGGTCTCGGCGGCCGACACCTCGGCTCCACCAGACACAGTGGAGGCCGCCACAAGAGCAGACATGCGCTCCATGCCGCTCCAGCTCAGGGCCATGTCCAGCTCGTCGCCGTCCTGCACCTCGGTCGCCTCCAGCACCTCCAGCACGTCTTCCACGCGCACCACCTGGTCCAGCAGGCCATGCAGCGAGGGCCGGGCGATGAAGAAGCCCTGCGCGCCATGGGCTCCCGCCAGCGCCACGGCCTCCAGGCCCTGGGCGGACTCGATGCCTTCCACGATCACGCAGGCGCCCCGGTCGGCGCACAGGCTGACCAGGCCCTGCATCATCCGGGCCGAAGGCCGGGCCTGCAGGCTCTGGTCCAGCACGGACTTGTCGATCTTGACGATGTTGGCGCGCAGCTTGCCCAGAATGTCCAGGCCGCCGCGCCGGGGCACGATGTCGTCCAGCGCCACGCGCACGCCCAGGATCTGCAGGTGCCGCACCAGGCCCAGCGCGGCCTTCTCGCAGGGGAAGGCGCCGGTCTCGGTGATCTCCAGCACCAGGCGCTGGGCGATCTCGGGCCGGTCCTCCAGGTAGTCGAACACGCCATCCCACCAGGCGTCGTCGCAGAACGAGGCGGCCGACAGATTGCAGCCCAGGCTGTGGCCGGTCTTCATCTCCAGCGCGCCTATCACCGACCACAGCACGCTGCGGTCCAGCCGCGCGGCCAGGCCCAGGCGCTCCAGCGCCTCGATGGCATGGGGCACGGCGTAGTTGTCGTAGGCAGAGAACACGCTGCGACGCAGCAGGCACTCGTGGTAGAGCGTGCGGCCCGCGCCGGCCCCACTGCCCCCGCCTGCCATGCCTGCAGGCTCCAGCAGCGTCACGGGCTGGAATGCCAGCGCCAGGTGGCCCAGCCGCAGATCGTCCAGCAGGCGGCCCGCCAACTGCATGTCGGCCTGGTAGGCCTTGATCAGCCTGGGGTGCATCCTGCGCACCGCCATGTCCTGGACGCCCGCCGTGGCGTGGCCCTTGCCGCGTATCTCGTGCAGGCCCGTCAAGGAGACGCAGCCCAGCGCCTGCACCTCGGCGCGCAGATAGGCCTGGCGCGCGCCGTCCACCACCGGGTCGCGCACCAGGGCGGACTCCAGCGCATGCATCCAGCCATGCCGGGCCTGATTGCCGGGCAGCACCGTGTCAGCCATCGTGCGGGGATCGAACCCCCGAACCAGCACCGTGTCGCCCGCACGCTCCAACGATTCGGCATCGATGCCCAGGCCCGTGAGCCGGTCCACGCAGGCCCGCATGGCCTCGTCGCAGAAGCCGTTGCCGTAGACGCTGCGCCAGGTCTGCAGGGGCGACAGCCAGATGGCCAGGTCCACAGGGGTGTCGCCGGGCGGAGCTTCGATGATGTCGTCGTGCATGGTGTGCTCCTTCATTCAACGGCCTGCAATGGGTTGTGAATAGCAGTGAAATCCGATCGCCCTGCGCCCCCGGCCGGATGGCCCGCCGCCGAGCACACCGGCATCCACGGCCGACAGCGCCAGGTCCACATGGCCGGCCACCAGGTCAAAGACCACCGAGCAGGCATCCGCCTTGCGGCTGAAATACGCCAGCGTGGCGTCCGTGCCACCAGCGAAGCTGCCCAGCAGCGCCTGCCCGTCCTGCTCCTGGAACACGGCCTGCGCGCCGCCCTGCTGGGGCACGATGACGCGGTCGCCCTGCTGCAGCACGGCGCCGGCCTGGGCCGCGATCACATCGTTGCGCCGCACGATGCGCACGCCCTCGCTCACGCGCGTGAGCATTGCCACCGGTGCCATCTGTGCATGCGCGCCTCCATCACCGGCCTCGCGCGCAGAGGCAAAGCCAGAAGCGCGCGGCACTGCCGCAGACGCAAACGAGGCTGGCACGTTCAACGGCTTGCTGCGCGCCCTGTCCGGGTGGGCGCGCAGTCGCGGCAGGGGCACGCCTGCAAACGACAACGAGACAGCGGCCATGGTTTCTCCTCCGAAAGACAGCGATCGATGGGGTGCGTGGCGCAGCACCCGGTTTTCCAGACACTGCGACAAGCTTTTTGCATCCTGTTGCAACAAGCGTGCCATGGGCCTGGACGTCTTCATCCAACGCAAAGCCATCTGTAACCTATTGATTTATTTGGACACCCACGCACAGCCGCCGCCATGTCACCCCGCGGCGTTACGGGCGATGTCACGTAACGCCGGCGCGCCACGGCGTTACTTTTCACGGCGGCCGCGCGGGGCGACGCGGCCCTGGCTGCCAGGCGCAGCCCCCCTTTCGGTGTATGTTCCAGCGCATCACTTTCAGGAGCCGGCCCTGTCCCCGCAAAAGTCCATCCAACGGGATCTGGTGATCCTCTGGCTCACCATCTCGGCCGTCGCCCTGGTGCTGGCGTGGCTGCTGCTGCTGCTGAGTCGGCAGGGCACCGACCAGCAGGTTTCCCGCGCCCGCGACGCCGCAGGCGTCAGCTGCAGCGCACTGCAGGCCGGGGCCGCGCGCATGGGGCTGGCGGGGTTGACGGCGGACACGCCCAGCGCACAGGCCCGGTCCGCCGCGCAGGCCGTGCTGGACCTGGCGCTGCGCGAGCGCCCGGGCATGGAAGGCGGCTTCTGGCGCGAGGGCCCCGGCGTGGTGGCCTATGCGTTTCCCACCTATGACGGCTCGGGCATCAAGCGCGATGCGCCCAGTGCGGAGATGGAGCGCATCGCCTCCACCGCCCAGCGCGCGCGGGACAGCGCGGGGCTGGTGACCGACCTGCGCCCCGGCCTGCGCGAGGCGGTGGTCTTTGCCGCCTGCCCGGCCCAGGCCGATGCGCCCGCCCTGGTGGCCTGGACGCTGATGCGCGTTCCCCTGATCAGCGCCGACGTGGTCAACCCCCTCATCCTTGCCGTCAGCCTGCTGCTGGGCATGGTCCTGGTCTCGGGCCTGTGGCTGGGCAGAATGCTCCGGCGCTGGCAGCGGCAGTCGGCACAGATGGAGCAGCAACTGCTCAGCGCCGAGCGGCTGGCCACGCTGGGCCGGCTGTCCGCAGGCCTGGCGCACGAGATCCGCAACCCGCTGGGCACCATGCGCATGAAGGCCGAGAACGCGCTGGCAGCGCCCGCGCCGCTGCGCGAAGCGCGCAGCCAGGGCGCCCTGGAGGCCGTGCTGGCCCAGACCGCGCGCCTGGAAGACCTGGTATCGAGCCTGCTGGCCTTGACCCAGCCCTTCCGAGTGCAACCGGAGCCGGTGGACCTGCAGCAGCTGCTGGAAGAAAGGCTGCAGGCACATGCCGAACTGGCCCAGGCCAGGGGCGTGCAACTGGCAACGGCAGTGTCCGCCGGCCTTGCCCGGGACCTGCAGGATGGGCGCCGCCCTCTGCTGGACCCCGTGCAGATGGCCCGGGCGCTGGACAATCTGCTTCTCAACGCCCTGGCGCACACGGCGGCCGGCGGCCGGGTGGAACTGGGCGCGGACCGCAGCGGCACCACCGTTTCCCACCGCAACAGCCCGCTGCAACTGTGGGTGGCCGATGACGGCACGGGCATTGCGCCCGAACTGCGCGACACGCTGTTCGAGCCCTTCACCACCGCGCGCCCCGGCGGCACCGGGCTGGGATTGGCGCTGGTGCGCGAAATCGTGCTGGCCCATGGCGGCCGCATCGCGCTGGGCAAGACAACACAAGGCACCCGCATAGAAATGGAATTTCCATGGCCCGCATCCTGATCGTTGACGATGACACGGCCTTCCGCGAAAGCCTGGCCGAGATGCTGGGCGACCTGGGCCACGCGGTCAGTGCGGCGCCCACGGTGGCGGCGGGGCTGCAGGTGCTGCAGGCCGGTTCGGTGGATGTGGCCATCGTCGATCTGCGCATGCCCGGCGAGGACGGGCTGGCCTTCCTGCGCAAGGCCCGCAGCCTCTCGCGGGCGCCCTGCATCATGCTCACGGCCTACGCCAGCGGCAGCAACACCATCGAGGCCATGCGCCTGGGCGCCTTCGACCACCTGACCAAGCCCATTGCCAGAACCTCGCTGGTCGAGGTGCTGGAGCGCGCATTGCTCAGTGCCGGCCAGGCCGGCAGCCCCGAGAACGTGGCGCAGAACCAGGAGCCGGAAGGCGATGAAGCCGAGCTGGTCAGCGGCAGCGAGGCCATGCGGCAGGTCTTCAAGCGCATCGGCCTGGCGGCGGACAGCGACGCCACCGTGCTGGTGCTGGGCGAGACCGGCACGGGCAAGGAACTGGTGGCCCGAGCCCTGCACCGCAACAGCGCCCGGGCGGAGCGCCCCTTCGTGGCCGTCAACTGCGCGGCAATTCCCGCCGACCTGATGGAAAGCGAACTCTTCGGCCATGTGAAGGGCGCCTTCACGGGCGCTGTCAGCGACCGCGCCGGGCGCTTTCGCGAGGCGCAGGGCGGCACGCTGTTCCTCGATGAAGTGGGCGACATGCCGCTGCCCACGCAGGCCAAGATCCTCAGGGCGCTGCAGGAGCGCGAGATCACGCCCGTGGGCGCCAGCCGGGCGCTGCCCGTGAACGTGCGCATCATCGCGGCCACGCACCGCGACCTGCCGGACGCCGTCAAGGAGGGGCGCTTTCGCGAGGATCTCTGGTACCGGCTCCAGGTCGTGCCCGTGCACCTGCCGCCGCTGCGTGAGCGCCTGGGCGACGTGCTGCTGCTGGCCGAGCATTTCCTGCGCCAAGGCGGCGGCGCCTCGCCCAAGCGCCTGGGTGCCGACGCCGCACGCCTGCTGCTGGCGCACGACTGGCCCGGCAACGTGCGCGAGCTGCGCAACGCCATGGAGCGCGCGGCCCTGCTGTGCCCCGGGCCGGTCATCGGGGCCGAGCACATCGGCCTGCAGCCTGCCGTGGCGCACGGGCCCGCCATCGACTGGAACGGCCCGCTGGCCGCCGCCGTCGCCCAGCTGGAGCGCGAAATGGTCACGCGTGCCCTGGCCGCCGCCACGGGCAACCGTGCCGAGGCCGCGCGCCGCCTGGGCCTGTCGCGCCAGCAGCTGTACCGCAAGCTGGCGGAGTTCGGGCTGGGCTGAGGCAGCAATGGGCACACGGACGGCGCCGCATGTGTCCGATACGGTGACACCGGCTGTCTCCACATCGGACACCGGGCCCGCAGCATCCGCTGCAAGCCCTTGATTTCATGAGAATTCCTGATGGCATGGCACTTGCATTGACGGATGCGTGTCCATCGCCAACCAAGGAGCCCTCATGTCCCGATTTGTTCTTTCCTCCGCCGTTCTGTGGCTGGGTTCCAGCGCATTGAATGCGCATGCCGTGCCGCCCGGTGGCTTCGCCCCTTCAGGCCCTTCAGCCCCTGCAGGGCCTGGTGCGCCGCACGCACAGGCCGTGCTCGAAAGCGCCGTCGCCCGGCTGCTGACCAATCCGTATGGAGAGGTGGACGGCCTGCGCCTGACCGACGGCACGGTGGTCCGGTTCCCGCCGCATATGTCCGACGCGCTCACGTCAGCCGTGAAGGTGGGCGACACGGTGCGCATCATCGGCCGCAGCGAAGCCGGTGGTGCGGTCAAGGCAGATGCCATCGTGAACTCGGCCAGCGGCCAGACCGTGTACGACCAGCCGCCCGCCCGCGACGGCGCGCACCCCATGCCGCCGCACCTGCGCATGGCCGGCCTGCAGACGCAGCAGGCCCAGGGCCGCATTGACGTCGTACTCACCGGCCCGCGCGGCGATGCCAACGGCGTCATCCTGTCCGACGGCGCCATCGTGCGCTTTGCCCCCCATGCGCTGCAGCAGCCGCTGCAGCCGGGGCAGCTGTTTGCCGCCTCGGGCCTGGGCACGCGCAACGCGCACGGCACCTCGCTGGAGGCCACCAGCATGGGTGCCAGCCTGTCGGACCTGCAGCCGCTGTACGACCGCGCGCGCTAAGACCACCGCCCGGTCCCCGGGGCCGGGCGGGCTCCTGCCCCTTCCTGCTGTTCTGCTTTCCTGCTTTCCCGCCTTCACCGAACCCCGCCATGTCCCCCAAGATCGCCCCCGTCCTGCTGCTGCTGATCTCCAACGTCTTCATGACCTTCGCCTGGTACGGGCACCTGAAGTTCGAGAACCGGCCGCTGTACCTCGTCATCCTGGTGAGCTGGCTGATCGCGCTGGCCGAGTACTGCTTTGCCGTGCCAGCCAACCGGCTCGGCCATGAGGTCTACAGCGCGGCCGAGCTCAAGACCATCCAGGAGGTGATCACGCTGGTGGTGTTCGCCGTTTTCTCCGTGCTCTACCTGGGCGAGAAGCTCACCCTCAACCACCTGGTGGGCTTCGGCTTCATCTGCCTGGGCGCCTTCTTCGTGTTCAAGGGCCCCCTGCGCTGAAGGAAGCCGCCATGCACCGCACACACCACCATGCGCGGCGCTGGCTGCCGGGGCTCAACTTCTTCCTGGCCGATGTGCGCGACGGCCTGGGGCCGTTCCTGGGCGTGTTCCTGCTCGCCCAGGGCTGGCGGCTGGACGACATCGGCTACGTCATGGCCCTGGGCGGCATCGCGGGCATGCTGGCTACCACGCCACTGGGCGCGCTGGTCGATGCCTCGCGCCGCAAGCGCCGGCTGCTGGCCGCGGCCATCGCCCTGCTGCTGGCGGGCAACCTGGCCATCTGGATCGCTCCGTCGCTGGCCGTGACGGCGGCATCGCAGGTCATCACCGGCGTGGTCGCGGCGCTCATCGCGCCCTGCCTGCTGGGCATCACGCTGCAGATCACCGGCCATGCGGACCTGCCCCGGCAACTGGGCATCAACGAAGCCTGGAACCACGCCGGCAACGTGGCCACGGCCGCACTGGCGGGGGCCATGGGCCTGCGCTGGGGACTGCCCTCCGTCTTCGTGCTCATGGCCCTGATGGGCTGCGCCTCGCTGGCCTGCCTGGCGCTGATGCGGCTGGATGAACCCCCGCAAGACACGCCGCCCCAAGAGCAGGCCGGGCCTTGCGCACCCGGCCTGCTGCACGTGCTCACGGGCACGCCGGCGCTGCGGGTGCTGGCCGTGGCCATGCTGCTGTTCCACCTGGGCAATGCCGCCATGCTGCCGCTGCTGGGGCAGGCCGCCGTGGCGCGCGGCCATGCCAACCCCAGCGGCTTCACGGCGCTGACCATCATCGTGGCGCAACTGGTCATGATCCCCATGGCCCTGCTCGCCGGGCGCCACGCCCAGCGCAGCGGCTACTGGCTGCTGGTCAAGGCGGCGTTGCTGTCGCTGCCGCTGCGCGGCCTGGTCGCCGCCACCTGGGATTCGGACTGGGCGCTGATTCCCGTGCAGGTGCTCGACGGCGTGGGCGCCGGGCTGCTGGGCGTTGCCCTGCCAGGCCTGGTCGCGCAGACGCTGCGCGGCACCGGCCACGTCAACGCAGGCCTGGGCGCCGTGATGACGCTGCAGGGCCTGGGCGCGGCCGCCAGCCCGGCACTGGCGGGCTGGATTGCGCAGCGCTTCGGCTTTGATGCGGCCTTTCTTTCGCTGGGCGGCATCGCGGTGCTGGCCCTGGCGCTGTGCTGGTTCGGCACGCCTGCCGAACCAAGGGCCGCACACCTCCAGCCAAAGACCTGACATCAGGCCATGCGCGGCCAGCTTTCAGGGCATCTGGAAACATTTGAGGGCCTGGAAACATAGGAGAATTCCTAGGACCCGAATCAGAACCCGCGCCATCGCGGACTTGCCTCCCAGCGGCCAGCGCCTGCCGCCCCCGAATGACTGTCAAGAACAAGAAGCCTTCCGCGCGCAAGCGCAGTTCCTCCACCGCCTCCAAGAAGAAAGCCTCCGGCCGCAGCGGACTGTGGCGATCCATGTTCGCCGCCCTTGTGGCGGCAGCGGGCACCTTCCAGATCGCCAGCTGCAGCCTGGACCCGAACTGGCACCCCAAGCTTCCCGAGCCGCCCTTCCTGTCCACCCTGCCCATCCCTGGGCTGGAGCACCTGCGCAAGCAGCCGGAGACAGGTTCGGGCACGGCCTCCGGTGGCGGCAGCCCGCCAGCCGGCAGCATGGCCACGGGCTTTTCGCACTGCCGGGATTTCTTCCCCGGTGGCGAGCCCCCTGCCTTGCAGATCCAGCCCCAGCAGCGCGAGCTGTGCTTCAGCGCCTTTGCCGTGCTGCACAGCGGCCAGACCAAGACGCCCGTCTTCGTGGTGGAGCGCCTGAACCGCAAACTGCTGGACCAGGGCCAGGGCCTCAAGCGCAGCGACAAGTTCTATGCCGATGCCCGCCTGCCCCGCGCCGAGCGCGCCGAGCTGGACGACTACCGCCGCTCCGGCTACTCGCGCGGACACATGGCGCCGGCCGGCGACATGTACTCCCCCGAAGCCATGGCCCAGAGCTTCAGCCTGGCCAACATGGTTCCGCAGGACCAGACCCACAACGGCGGCGTCTGGAGCAAGGTCGAGCAGGACACGCGCCGCTACGCCCAGCGCGCCCAGGGCGATGTCTATGTGTTCACCGGGCCGGTGTTCGACGGCCAGCCGCTCACCATCGGGCCGGGCAAGGTCCATGTGCCCAGCCACATTTTCAAGCTGGTCTACGACGCGAGCACGGGGCGTGCCTGGGCGCACTGGCAGGCCAATAGCCCGGATACGCGGATGAGTGCGCCGATCAGTTATGAGGAGTTCACTCGGAGGACGGGGATGCCGTTGTTGGCGGGGGTGATGAGGGGGCGCAGCTAGTCTTCTGGCGTGGGCCAGGGGGCTGCTTCTTGCCCCTGCCGGGGGGTTGTTTTTCGAGGCCGGGTCTCGGCCCGGCGGCCGACTGCCCTTTCTTGATTCGCCAAGA
>NZ_JACVUR010000053.1:0-36134 GCF_016516495.1 Delftia sp. S65 | reverse complement strand
TTTTTTGGGGTTTGTGGTTGGGGTGTTTTGGGGGTGGGTGGCGCGGGGCCCCCCGGGGCCCCCGTCGCCATTTCAACCCCTGATTCCTATCCTTGATGACCCGATCCGATCTCGTCGAAGAACTCGCCGCCCGCTTTGGCCAACTGAGCCAGCGCGATGCCGAGCAGGCCGTCAAGACGATTCTTGACGCCGTCAGCGATGCCCTGGTACGAGGCCATCGCATCGAAATCCGCGGCTTTGGCAGTTTCTCGGTCAACCATCGCCCGCCCCGCATGGGCCGCAATCCCCGCAGCGGCGAGGCCGTCCACATTCCGTCCAAGCGCGTGCCGCACTTCAAGCCCGGCAAGGCCCTGCGCGAAGCCGTGGACCTGCGCCCCGGTGCAGCCATCGATACAGACAACACAGGCTCCGGCACAGGCACCGGCCCTGCCGCCTGAAAGCGGGCTGACCGGCTGCGCGCGCCGCAGCCGCCCTCTCCGCCAGGCTCTAGAATCGTTCCCGTCACACAAGGGAACACATGAAGTACTTCCTGTGGCTGCTCAAGGCGGCCATTTTTTTTACGCTGTTCGCTTTCGCCCTGAACAACCAGCAGGACGCGACGGTGCACTTCTTCTTCGGCACCTCCTGGACTGCGCCGCTGGTACTGGTGGTGCTGGCCGCCTTCGCCCTGGGCCTGATCGTGGGCGTTCTGGGCATGGTGCCGCGCTGGCTCAAGCACCGCAACGCCGCGCGCTCGACCCAGGCCACGGTGCCTGCAGCGGCCGAGGCATCGGCAGCGGCCACGGCGCCCAAGCCCGCCCCATCCCCCATCCTGCCGGGCGACGTGCATGGAATTTGATCTGAGCTGGATACTGCTGGGCCTGCCCGTCGCCTTCGTGCTGGGCTGGCTGGCCTCGCGCTGGGACCTGAGGCAGATTCGCGCCGAAAACCGCCAGGCGCCCAAGGCCTATTTCAAGGGCCTGAACTTCCTGCTCAACGAGCAGCAGGACAAGGCCATCGACGCCTTCATCGAAGCCGTGCAGAACGATCCCGACACTTCGGAGCTGCACTTCGCGCTGGGCAACCTCTTTCGCCGCCGTGGCGAATACAACCGCGCCGTGCGCGTGCACGAACACCTGCTGTCGCGCGGCGACCTCAGCCGCGTGGACCGCGACCGCGCCCAGCACGCGTTGGCCCAGGACTTTCTGAAGGCAGGCCTGCTCGATCGTGCCGAGGACGCGCTGCGCCGCCTGGAAGGCACGGCCTTCGAGGCCGAAGCCCGCCTGGCCCTGCTGGCCATCTACGAACGCTCGCGCGACTGGACACAGGCCGCCGCCATTGCGCGCCGCATGCAGGAAGCCAACCAGGGCGACTTCAGCGGCCGCCTGGCCCACTACCTCTGCGAAGACGCCCAGGCCCTGCTGACCCAGGGCCAGCAGGCCGAGGCACTGCAGCGGCTGCAGCAGGCCATCACCACCGCCCCACAGGCCGCACGCCCGCGCCTGGAGCACGCGCAGCTGCAGCACCGCATGGGGCAATCGGCCCAGGCCCTGCACACGTTGGAAAGCCTGGCCGAGCAGTCCCCGGCTTCGCTGCCGCTGGCGGCTCAGCTGCTGGTGGACATTGCCGCCGCCACGGGCCAGCGCCAGCACATCCACCAACTGCTCAGCCAGCAGTACGAGCAGGCACCCTCGCTGGATCTGCTGCAGGCGCTGGTCGCGCTGGACGCTCAAATTGAAGAACAGAGCAACGATGGTGAAACCAGGGCACCGGGACGCGCACGCCTGGTCCAGCATCTGGACAGGGAGCCCTCCCTGGTGGCTGCCGCGCAGTGGCTGGCAGGCGAGAAGCTGGCCGAGGAGCAGTACCACCCGGCCGTGCAACGCGCGCTGGACCACGCGGCCAAGCCGCTGACCCGCTACCGCTGCGCGGCCTGCGGCTTCGAGGCACGCCAGCATTTCTGGCATTGCCCCGGCTGCCAGAGCTGGGACAGCTATCCGGCCCGGCGCGTCGAGGAGCTGTAATGCGGGGCAGGCGCGAGAGGCAGCTCCACCCCCTGCATCGCGTCACCCCCATTGGCAAACACGGCATGGACGGTGTATTTTCAGAGTATTCCTAGAAACCGCCTTGGCAGGCGCATGGCCATTGGCTTTGCACACGTTCGGCCATGCCTGCACGGGCCTGCTGGCCTCCTTCACCGCCTAGCCGCACGCCAAGGCCCTGCATAAGATGCCTCTGGGTCGCAATGTTGCGGCCCTCAACATTTTGGGATCAGGAGGTTTGTATGTTCAGAAAACTGATGGCTGGCTTCATTGCACTGCTGTGGTCCGTGATGGCCCTGGCTGCCGTGGAAGTCAACAAGGCGAATGAAGCCGAACTGACATCCATCAAGGGCATTGGCCCGGCCATGTCGGCACGCATTCTCGAGGAGCGCAAATCCTCCGCCTTCAAGGACTGGCCCGATTTCATTGCCCGCGTCAAAGGCGTGGGCGAACCGACCGCCGCCAAGTTCTCGGGTGACGGCCTGACGGTCAATGGCACCAGCTACAAGGGCCAGGGGGCCAAGCCCGATGCAAAGGACACGGCGGCCAAGGACACCAAGGACACGGCAGCCAAAGGCGCCAAGCCGACCAAGGACCAGGCCGCCAAACCGGCCACGCCGGCCAAGGCCGGCGCGGCCTCCTGAGTACGCCAACTGTCTCTATCCAACCCGCTTCGGCGGGTTTTTCATGCGTACTACCCTCGGGGTATGCGCGGCCATAGCCTGAAACATGCTCAGGTTTTCATAGCGAAGCAAAAAACCTTGCCCGTAAAATGAACCGCCCATGCCCCTGATCACCCTCATCATCCTACCCTTCATCGGCAGCCTGATTGCCGCAATGCTGCCCGCCAATGCGCGCAATACGGAGTCAACGCTGGCCGGCGTCATTGCTCTAGGCTGCGCCATCCAGACGGCATTGCTGTTCCCCCAGATCGCCGATGGGGAGGTGCTGCGCCAGGAGATCGAGTGGCTGCCGGCACTGGGGCTGAATCTGGTGATCCGCATGGACGGCTTTGCCTGGATGTTCTGCATGCTGGTGCTGGGCATCGGTTCGCTGGTGGTGCTTTATGCGCGCTACTACATGTCGCCGGCCGATCCCGTGCCGCGCTTTTTCTCGTTTTTTCTGGCCTTCATGGGCGCGATGGCGGGCGTGGTGCTTTCGGGCAATATCATCCAGATTGCCTTCTTCTGGGAGTTGACCAGCCTCTTCTCCTTTCTTCTGATCGGATACTGGCACCATCGCAAGGATGCGCGCCGGGGCGCGCGCATGGCGCTGACGGTGACGGGAACGGGCGGCCTGGCCATGCTGGCCGGCATGCTGGTGCTGGGCCACATCGTGGGCAGCTATGACCTGGACAACGTGCTCATCGCCGGCCAGCAGGTGCGCGACCACCAGTTGTATCTGGTCGCCCTGGTGCTGATCCTGCTGGGCGCGCTGACCAAGAGCGCGCAGTTCCCCTTCCACTTCTGGCTGCCGCACGCCATGGCCGCACCCACGCCGGTGTCGGCCTACCTGCACTCCGCCACCATGGTCAAGGCCGGCGTCTTCCTGCTGGCGCGCATGTGGCCCGTGCTGGGTGACACCGATGCCTGGTTCTGGCTGGTGGGCGGAGCCGGCGCGGCAACGCTGCTCATCGGTGGCTATCTGGCCATGTTTCAGCACGATCTCAAGGGATTGCTGGCCTATTCGACGATTTCCCACCTGGGCCTGATCACGCTGCTGCTGGGCCTCAACAGCAAGCTGGCCGCCGTGGCTGCGGTGTTCCACATCATGAACCACGCGACCTTCAAGGCCTCGCTGTTCATGGCCGCAGGCATCGTTGACCATGAAAGCGGCACGCGCGACATCCGCCGCCTCTCGGGCCTGCGGCACATGATGCCCATCACGGCGACGCTGGCCTGCGTGGCCAGTGCGGCCATGGCGGGCGTGCCGCTGCTCAACGGCTTCCTGTCCAAGGAAATGTTCTTCGCCGAGACCGTCTACCTGGACGCTGCCCCCTGGGTGCGCACGGCCCTGCCGGTGGCCGCCACGGTGGCGGGCATGTTCAGCGTGGCCTATTCGCTGCGCTTCACCATCGACGTCTTCTTCGGCCCCAAGGCCACCGACCTGCCGCACGAGCCGCACGAGCCGCCGCACTGGATGCGCGTGCCCGTCGAGCTGCTGGTGCTGGCCTGCCTGGTGGTGGGCATGCTGCCGGCATGGGCGGTGGGCAGCTTCCTTGCAGCGGCCGCCACGCCCGTGGTCGGCGGCGATCTGCCCGAGTACAGCCTGGCCATCTGGCACGGCTGGAACATGCCCTTGATCATGAGCCTGGTTGCCCTGATTGGCGGCATCCTGCTGTACATGCTGCTGCGCTGGCAGCGCCAGGCCGGCCACATCGATAACGCACCGCTGGTGGGCACGCTCAGCGGCCAGCGCATCTTCGAGAACCTGCTGGCCCGCCTGTCCCTGCTGGGCCGCTGGTCGCGCCGGCGCCTATCCACCATGCGCCTGCAGTGGCAGATGCTGTGGCTGGTCTGCACCGCCGTGCTGGCGGGCGTTCTGCCGCTGTGGCTGCAGGGCATCAAGCTGGGCGATCGGGGCATGCTGCCGCTGTCGCCCGCCTTCGTGCTGCTGTGGTCGGTGGGCATTCTCTGCGCCCTGGGCACGGCCTGGAAGGCCAAGTACCACCGGCTGACCGCGCTGATCATGCTGGGCGGTGCCGGCCTGTGCACCTGCCTGACCTTCCTGTGGTTCTCGGCGCCCGATCTGGCGCTGACCCAGCTGGTGGTCGAGGTCGCCACCACGGTGCTGATGCTGCTGGGCCTGCGCTGGATGCCCAAGCGCGACAAGAGCCTGCACATTCCCGTGCTGTCCGCCGAGCTGCGTGCGCGCTCGCGCCGCATGCGCGACCTGCTGCTGTCGCTGGTGGCCGGGGGCGGCATGGCCTGGCTGGCCTTCGCCATGATGAGCCGCCCCTTCTATGACGGCGCCTCCACCTTCTTCCTCGAACATGCGCTCAGCGACGGCGGCGGCACCAATGTGGTCAACGTCATGCTGGTGGACTTCCGTGGCTTCGACACCTTCGGCGAAATCGTGGTGCTGGGCATCGTGGCCCTGGTGGTCTATGCCCTGCTGCGGCGCTTCCGCCCGGCGCGCGAGACGCTGGACCTTCCCGAGCAGCAGCGCTACGTGCCAGGCGACCTGCAGACCGATCTGTTCAATCCGCGCAATGCCGGCGATACGGCCGTGGGCTACCTGATGGTGCCCGCCGTGCTGGTCCGCCTGCTGCTGCCTTTCGCGGCCCTGGTCTCGGTCTACATCTTCATGCGCGGCCACAACGAACCCGGAGGCGGCTTCGTCGCCGGCCTGGTGTTCTCGGTCGCCTTGCTGATGCAGTACATCATCTCCGGCACGCAGTGGGTCGAGGCCCACTTGCCGATCTTCCCGCGCCGATGGATCGGTGTCGGCCTGCTGTTCGCACTGGGTACCGGCATGGGCTCCATCGTGGCCGGCTATCCCTTCCTCACCAGCCACACCTTCCATATGACCCTGCCAGTCGTCGGCGACGTGCATCTCGCCAGCGCCCTGTTCTTCGACATCGGTGTGTTCTCGCTGGTGGTGGGCGCGACCATGCTCATTCTGACGGCCATCGCCCACCAATCGGTGCGCAGCCACCGCTACCACGCCCGCCTGCTGGAGGAGCAGCAACAACAGGCCGAGGAGGCCGAAGCCGCCGTGCAGCAGGCCACCGCTGCAGCCCTGGCGCGAGGAGGTTTCTGATGGAAGTCGTGCTTGCCATTGCCATCGGCGTACTGACCGGCTCGGGCGTGTGGCTGCTGCTGCGCCCACGGACCTACCAGGTCATCATGGGGCTGGCCCTGCTGTCGTATGCGGTCAACCTGTTCATCTTCAGCATGGGCCGCCAGGGCCTGGCCATTGACAAGGAGCCCGTGCTGCGGGCCGGCGTACCGCAGGATCTCGCGCACTATGCCGATCCCATGCCCCAGGCGCTGGTGCTCACGGCCATCGTGATCGGCTTTGCCATGACGGCGCTGTTCCTCGTGGTGCTGCTGGCCTCGCGCGGCACCACCGCCACCGACCATGTGGACGGAGCCCATTCCCGCACCGAGCAGGAGATGCCATGAACGAGCTGACCGCCCGTCTCATGCCGCACCTGATGCTGGCGCCCATCGTGCTGCCCATGCTCTCGGCAGCGCTGATGCTGCTGCTGCGCGAGGAGCGCCAGCGCGTGAAGTTCGCCCTTGGCCTGGTGTCCACCGTGCTGGGCCTGGGCGTGGCCGTGCTGCTGATGCTGTGGACCGACCAGGCCGGCGCACCCGTCAACCTGGGCGTCTACATGCCGGGCAACTGGCCCATGCCCTTCGGCATCTCGCTGGCGCTGGACCGCCTGACCGGCATGATGCTGGTGCTGACCTACACGGTGGCCCTGGCCTCGCTGATCTTCTCCAGCGCCCGCTGGCACCGCGCGGGGATGCACTTTCACTCGCTGTTCCAGTTCCAGCTGATGGGCCTGAGCGGCGCCTTCCTCACGGCGGACTTGTTCAACCTGTTCGTGTTCTTCGAGATCATGCTCGCGGCCTCCTACGGCCTGCTGCTGCATGGCTCGGGCCGGGCGCGCATCCAGGCGGGCCTGCACTACATCGCCATCAACCTGGCCGCCTCGTCGCTGTTCCTCATCGGCGTGTCCATGCTCTACGGCCTGACCGGCACGCTGAACATGGCCGATCTGGCGCGCGCCATTCCCCAGATCAGCAGTGCCGACCGCGGGCTGCTGCATTCGGCAGCGGCCATCCTGGGCATCGCCTTCCTGACCAAGGCGGCCATGTGGCCGCTGAACTTCTGGCTGGTGCCGGCCTACAGCGCGGCCACCGCGCCCGTCGGTGCCGTATTTGCGCTCATGACCAAGGTGGGCGTCTACGTGGTGCTGCGGCTGTGGACGCTGCTGTTCAGCTCCGAGGCCGGCTCCTCCGCTCTGTTCGGCAGCACCTGGCTGATCGTCGGCGGCATGCTGACCATGGCCTTCGGCGGCCTGGGCATGCTGGGCTCGCAGCGCCTGACGCATATCGCGGGCTTTGCGGCCATCCTCTCGTCGGGCACCCTGCTGGCTGCCACGGGCTTTGGCCAGAACGCACTGACGGCGGGGCTGCTGTACTACCTGCCCAGCTCCACCCTGGCCGTGAGCGCGCTCTTCCTGATTGCCGACGTGGTGGACCGCTGGCGGGTGGACGACGACGCGGGCGAGCCCTATGAAGACGATGAGGCGCCCTTCCTCAACGCCGAGCTGCTTCCCACCGAGGGATTCAACCTTGACGAATCCGAAGAGGTGCTGATCGGCCGCGCCATTCCCGCCGCAGCTGCCTTCATCGGCCTGAGCTTCATGCTGGCCACCCTGGTGGTTACCGGCCTGCCCCCGCTGTCGGGCTTCGTGGGCAAGTTCGCCATGCTGTCTGCCCTGCTCAACCCGCTGGGCCTGGGCAACTCCAGCGGCTTCCAGGCCGGCTGGGCCGGCTGGGTGCTGGTGGCGCTGATGATCATCACCGGGCTGCTGGCCCTGCTGTCGCTGGTGCGCGCCGGCATACGCCACTTCTGGGCGACCGAGGAGCAGAACTCTCCCTCGCTGCGCGTGGTCGAAGGGCTGCCCATCGCCTTGCTGCTGGCCTGCTGCGTGGCACTGACGATGCGCGGCGGCGAACTGATGGGCTACACACAGCGCGCAGCGGATGCGCTGCTGGCGCCCGATGTCTATGTGCGCTCCGTCATGGGCACGCAGCCCGAGCCCAGCCCGGCAGAAAAGAAGGCCCGCCTGGAAGCCGGCCCTGAAGGCGCGGCACGCGCCGCGGCCCAGGCCAGTGGCGCGCCCATACCCGCAGGCATAGGCGATGCAGGCACGACGGCGGGCAAGGAGGATTCCCGATGATGAAAACCTTGCTGCCCGCGCCGCTGCTGTCGGTGGCGCTGTTCCTGCTGTGGCTGCTGCTCAACCGTTCGTTCAGCAGTGGACAGATCCTGCTCGGTGCATTGCTGGGCCTGCTGCTGCCTCTGCTGCTGCGCGGCCTGCGCCCCTTGCCCGTGCGGGTGCGCCATCCGCTGACCATCCTGCGCCTGGCGCTGCGCGTGGTCTGGGACACCTCGTTGTCCAACTTCAACGTCGTGCGGTTCATGCTGTTTCCGGGCATGCGCAAGCACCCGGCCAACTTCGTGCGCATCCCGTTGGAACTGCGCGACCCCAACGGCCTGGCCGTGCTCGCCATGATCGTGTGCATCACGCCCGGCACGGCCTGGGCCGAGATCTCGCGCGACCGCTCGCAGCTCATGCTGCATGTGCTGGAGGTCGATGATCCCGAGGAGATCGTCCAGCACGTCAAGCGTTGCTACGAGCGCCCCCTGATGGAGATTTTCGAATGATGCCCTGGTTCCACTGGACTTTGATGTTCGCGCTGGGCCTGCTGGTCGCGGCCATGGGCTGCGCCGTGCTGCGCCTGCTCAAGGGCCCGCACGCCCAGGACCGCGTGCTGGCGCTGGACTGCATGTACCTCAACGGCATGCTGGCCATGCTGCTCATGGGCATCATCTACGACAGCACAAGCTACTTCGAGGCGGCCTTGCTGGTCGCGCTGTTCGGCTGCGTGGGCTCCACCGCCATGGCCAAGTTCCTGCTGCGCGGCGAGGTGATCGAATGACGCCGGAGACCACACTGCCGCTGTGGTGCCAGATCCTGGTTGCCGCGCTGGCGCTGGGCGGCGCCATCATCGCCTTCCTGGGCTCCATGGGACTGTGGCGGCTGGGCAGCTATTTCGAGCGCGTGCATGCGCCCTCCATCATCGCCACCATGGGCTGCTGGCTGATCATGCATGCCACCTGGATCTACTTTTCCGTCAGCGGCCAGAGCCTGGCCGTGCATGCGCTGCTGATTGCGGTCTTCATTTCCGTGACCGTGCCCATCACCACCATATTCCTGATGCGCGCAGCCCTGTTCCGCGCACGCCGTGCGGGCCAGGACGTGCCGCCGCCGCTGAGCACCGTCGTGCGCAACGAACCGGCCGAGCACCCGGACGTCTGAAATCGCTTGCGGCGCCTGAAAATGCCCGCCCATTGCCGGTGGCGGGCCCCAGGCCAAGGCCCTGCCCAACTGCTCAGCATACGAATCTGCCACCGGCCCCGTCAATGCGCAAAGCAACGGATACGCGAGCCCCGCGGCTATGAGTTTGTGAGCGTATAGTGCAGTCATCATCTGCGCTGGCAACGCATTTGATGGAACGGCCACAGGCGTGGCCGCCCTGGGTTTTTCTGTGTACGAGGGTTCATGCAAATCTCTTCCCCCCTGACCGATACCGATCTGGCCAACGGCTGGTCGGCCCTTCACAACCAGGCGCACAACGGCATGGCATTGCAGCAGAACTCCAATCGCCTCGCCTTCGCGGACCCGGAATTCATGTTCCGCCGCGAGACCCGCGGCATCCGCATGCAGCTGGAGCTGCTTAAGCCGGACCTGGCCCAGATCGAGCGCGGCATCGAGCACACCGTCGTGGTCTATGGCAGCGCCCGCTTCGTGGACCTGGAGCAGGCCGAGCAGCAACTGGCCGACGCGCAGGCCAGCGGCGATGCACAGCGCATTGCAGTGGCCGAGCGCGCCGTGCGCAACGCCCACCGCTACGAGCAGGCCCGCGCCTTCACGCGCATCGTGGCCGCCGACAGCCTGAACCAGCCGCCCGAGGAGCGCCTCTATATCTGCACCGGCGGCGGCCCCGGCATCATGGAGGCGGCCAACCGTGGCGCCCATGATGTGGGCGCACCCAGCATCGGCCTGAACATCGAGCTGCCGCACGAGCAAAACGGCAACCGCTTCATCTCGCCGGACCTCAGCTTCAAGTTCCACTACTTCGCCCTGCGCAAGATGCATTTCATGATGCGCGCCAAGGCCCTGGTGGCCTTCCCCGGCGGCTTCGGCACGCTGGACGAGCTGTTCGAGGTGCTGACCCTGATGCAGACCGGCAAGACGCATTCCGTGCCCGTGATCCTGTTCGGCACCGAGTTCTGGAAGCGGCTGCTCAACATCGACCTGATGATCGAGGAAGGCACGATCTCGCCCAAGGACCTGCAGCTGTTCCGCTATACCGATGATCCGGTGGAGGCCTGGGCGCTGATCAAGCAGTTCCACGCTGGCGGCTGGTAAGCCGCAGCGGCCGGCAGGCCGCCACCGCATCGCAAGGCGATCTGCGCACCAAGGCGCAGGTCGCCTTTTTCATTCCGGCTTGCGCGGCGGCAGCCCCATGAACCAGGCCGTGCGGATGCCCGAGGCCACGGCCGCGCCCACAACCCAGAACAGCGCAGACACGCCGATCAACGCCCCCGCCGAGCCGAACAGCACGGGCATGGCCACGCTGGAGGCATTGATGGCCATGAGCCGCAGGCCCAGCGCCTCGCCATGGCGGTGCTCGGGCGTGATCTGGTGCAGCATGCTCATGACCATGGGCTGCACCGAGCCCAGCGAAAAGCCCAGCAGCACCGAGCACACGCCCATGGTCAGTGCCGAGTCCATGAAGGGGTACAGCGCAAAGACGAAGGCGGTGATGGCCATGGCGCCGGAGATCACGGCGCCTTCGCGCAGGCGCTCGGCCACCAGCGGCATGGCCAGGCGGATGGCGGCGGCCGCCACGGCAAAAATGCCCAGCAGCGTGCCGATGACCGAGGCGCTCAACCCCTTCTCATGGCCCAGCAGCGGCAGCACGAAAGTGTGCACATCCCAGCACGCCGACTGCAGCCAGTTGACCAGCAGCAGGTTGCGGAAGTTGCGGTCGCGCAGCAGGTCCCAGGCATGCTGCTTGGGGCCGCCGATGGGCGCGCGCACGGGCGGCAGCTCCTGCGTGTGGCGCACCCAGCTCCAGGCCAGCACGGGCACCAGGGCCAGCAGGCCGAAGGCGACGCGGTAGCCCATGGTGCTGCCCTCGCCGCCAAAATTCGCGTGATCGATCAGCAGCCCCGTGCTGAAAGGCCCGATGAAATTGGAGATGGCCGGCCCTATGGCCAGCCAGCTGAACACCTTCTTGAGCGCCAACGCATCGTGGGTGACCCGCCCCGCATGGCGCTGCACGGCAATCACCACCGCGCCGCTGGCACCGCCCGTCAGCAGCGCCACCAGGCACAGCACGGGATAGACCGGAAACGCCAGCGCCAGTGCACAGCCGCCGCTGGCCGCCAGCATGGACAGGAAAAACGGCTTGCGAAAACCATGCTTGTCCGCAAAGCGCCCGGCCGGCAGCGCCAGGAACACCTGGGTCAGCGCAAACAGCGCCAGCAAGATCCCCACGGCCGCCGCGCTGTAGCCCTGCTGCAGCGCCAGCAAAGGCGCGGCCAGCCGCATGCCGGCCATGGTGGCGTGCACGCTGACCTGGGCCATGATGACTTTGAACAGCGCCAGATTCATCTCAGTCCTGCTCCGACCCTGGCTCCATGCCTGCCGCCGTGTCCTTGTCGTCCGGCAGACCGGGCAGCCCTGCGCTCGAGGCCGGCGCAGGCAGCTCCTGCACATCGCGCAATTGCCGCTGGATGGCGCGCGTGCGCACACCCACCTGCTCGAAGCGCTTGGCGGCGGCATCGATGGATTTGCGCGTGGCATCCACCACTTCGCCGAACTTGGCGAACTCGGTCTTGACCTGGCCCAGCACGGCCCAGACCTCGGACGATCGCTTTTCGATGGCCAGCGTCTTGAAGCCCATCTGCAGGCTGCTGAGCATGGCCGCCAGGTTGGCCGGGCCGGTGACCATCACGCGGCAGCCGTTCTGTACGGCCTCGACCAGGCCGGGGCGGCGCATGACCTCGGCAAACAGGCCTTCCGTGGGCAGGTAGAGCACGGCAAAGTCAGTGGTGTGGGGCGGGCTCACATACTTGCCATGGATCTTGCGGGCCTCGAACTTGATCGATGCCTCGAAGGCATTGCCGGCCGAGGCAATTGCGGCCTTGTCGGCCGCATCCTGGGCGTCGAGCAGGCGCTGGTATTGCTCGACCGGGTACTTGGCATCGATGGGCAGCCAGACCGGCGTCTCGTCGCTGCGCCCGGGCAGGCGGATGGCGAACTCCACCATGTCGTCACTGCCGGGCACGGTCTTGACGTTGCGCGCGTACTGCTCGGGTGTGAGCACGTTCTCGATGATGGCGCCCAGCTGCAGCTCGCCCCAGGTGCCGCGCGTCTTCACATTGGTCATCACGCGCTTGAGGTCGCCCACGCTGCCGGCCAGTGTCTGCATCTCGCCCAGGCCCTTGTGCACCTGCTCCAGCCGGTCGCTGACCAGTTTGAACGATTCGCCCAGGCGCTGCTCCAGCGTGGCATGCAGCTTCTCGTCCACCGTGCGCCGCATCTCCTCCAGCCGCGCCGCGTTGTCCGACTGGATGGTGGCCAGGCGCTCGTTGAGCGTGCCGCGCAGCTGTTCGGCATGGACCTGGCTGGATTGCGCCAGCCCGCCCAGCTGCTGCTGGATGTCGTTCTTGAGGGAGTCCAGCGTGCTGCGCGTGGTCTGCGCCAGCGCCTCGAAACGCTCCTGCACATGGGCGTTGAAGCGCTGCGTGCTTTCACCCTGCGCCTCGCGGGCCTGGGCGCTGTCGGCGGCCAGCCGCACGGTGAGCCGGCCCAGTTCCATGCGAAAGGCTGCCAGCGCCTCGCCCTGCTCGCGCCGTGCGGCCTGGGCATCGAGCTGGGCCTGGGCCAGATGGGCCTGCAGCTGCTGCGACACGCGGTCCAGACCGCCGTCGCTCTTGGCCACGGCCATCTGCGTGGCCTGGGCGCCGCGCTCGAGCTGCTGCAGCCGCACATCCAGCATCTGCAGCGCCTGCAGCAACTGCTGCGGCGCCACCCCGTCATCGCGCTGCGCCGAGCGCCTGCACAGCAGCCAGATCACGGCCGCCTGCCCCAACAGCAGCACGGCCCATGCCGCCCACCACACTCCGGATATCTGGGTCAAGATCTTGCTTCAGCTCCATGCAGCGGGAAGCGGCCAGGGCCTGCCTTCCCGCGATTGTCGGGATACGGCACTCAGGCCCTGGCGCGCGCGCCTGCGGCCGCCGCCTCGGGCTGGTTGACGGGCGTGCGCGGGCCCTTGCCGCTCAGAAAGTCGATCAGGTTGTCGGCTGCCAGCTCGGCCATGGCGCTGCGCGTGCCCATGGTGGCGCTGGCGATGTGCGGGGTCAGCACGACATTGGGCACGGTCAGCAGGTCGGGATGGATCGAGGGCTCGCCCTCGAACACGTCCAGGCCGGCGGCGGCAATGGTCCTGTCGCGCAGCGCCCTGGCCAGCGCCGCGTCATCGACGATGCCACCGCGCGCGATGTTGATCAGCGTGGCCGTGGGCTTCATCCTTGCGATCTCGGCCGCGCCTATGGTGTGGTGGTTTTCCTTGGTGTAGGGCAGCACCAGCACCACATGGTCGGCCATGGCCAGCAGTTCGTCCTTGCCCACGTAGCCGGCCTTGCATTCGGCTTCCAGCTCGGGCGACAGGCGCGAGCGGTTGTGATAGACCACCTTCATGCCGAAGCCATGCGCACCGCGCCGGGCAATGCCCTGGCCGATGCGGCCCATGCCGATGATGCCCAGCGTGCTGCCGTGCACTTCCGAGCCGGCGAACAGGTCGTAGCGCCAGGAGTTCCACTTTCCGGCGCGCAGGTAGTGCTCGCTTTCGGTCACGCGGCGGGCCGTGGCCATGAGCAGGGCGAAGCCGAAGTCGGCCGTGGTCTCGGTCAGCACGTCGGGCGCGTTCGTGCCCTGCACGCCCGCTGCCGTCATCGCGGGCACGTCGAAGTTGTTGTAGCCCACGGCCATGTTGGCCACGACCTTCAGGCGCGGGCAGGCCGCCAGCAGTGCCGCATCGATGGTCTGCGAGCCCGTGGTCAGCACGCCGTCCTTGTCCTGCAGATGCGCGGCCAGCTCCTGCGGACTCCAGACCACGTCGTCCTGGTTGGACTCGACCTCGAAGTGCTGCTCCAGCTTGCGCACCACCTCGGGCGGGATGGCGCGGGCGATCAGGATGCGGGGTTTGCTTGCCATGTCTGTCTCTTTCCTTGTCTTGGCGGGAGGCGGTTCTTCAGCGGAACCAGATGAAGCTCATCAATACGAACAGCGGCACCAGAATGCCCAGCGACCAGGCCATGTAGCCGAAGAAGCTGGGCATCTTCACGCCGCGCTCCTCGGCAATGGCCTTGACCATCAGGTTGGGCGCGTTGCCGATATAGGTGTTGGCACCCATGAACACCGCGCCCGCGGAGATGGCCGCCAGCGTGGAGGCCATCGTGGTCATCAGCTGCGCGGCATCGCCCCCTGCGGTGTTGAAGAACACCAGGTAGGTCGGCGCGTTGTCGAGGAAGGAGGACAGCAGGCCCGTGGCCCAGAAGTACATCAGCGGATCGGGCGTGCCGTCGGCGCGCGTGACGGCGCCCACGATGGCGCCGAACGGCCCGCCCGTGCCCGCCTTGAGCATGGCGATCACGGGGATGATGGTCAGGAAGATGCCCGCGAACAGCTTGGCCACTTCCTGCATCGGCCCCCAGCCGAATTCGTTGGCCTGGTGCACGCTGCGCGGCGTGAGCCGCAGGGACAGCAGCGCCACCACGATCAGGCCCGCATCGCGCACCAGCCCCGGCAGGCCCACATGCGTGCCGGCCAGCACCAGGCCTGCATCGGTGCGCCACAGGCCGCTCATCAGCACCAGGGCCACCACGGCCAGCAGCAGCGCGAAGTTCACGCTGCCATCGAAGCCCAGGCGGCTGGCGCGGCCCGAGGCGTCGATGCTGGGCGTGGGATCGGGCAGGTCCGCCTCGCCGGCCTTGCGCAGCAGCCAGGTGTCGATCGCGTAGAACAGCGCCAGCAGCACGCCGACCAGGAACAGAGTCTCGGTGAAGATATGGCGCACCGTCCAGAAGAAGTCCACGCCCTTGAGAAAGCCCAGGAACAGCGGCGGGTCGCCCAGCGGCGTCAGCGAGCCCCCGGCATTGGAGACGATGAAGATGAAGAACACCACCACATGCACCTGGTGCCTGCGGTTGTCGTTGGCGCGCAGCAGCGGCCGGATCAGCAGCATCGAGGCGCCCGTGGTTCCCATGAAGCTGGCCAGCACAGCGCCGATGGCCAGGATGGCCGTGTTCAGCCCCGGCGAGCCCTTGAGATTGCCGCGCACATAGATGCCGCCCGACACCGTGTACAGCGCCGTCAGCAGGATCACGAAGGGCAGGTACTCGGCCAGCAGCGCATGCACCAGGTTGGCCAGGGCCGCACCCGCACCGAACACCGCTGCAAAGGGCAGCAGGAAGGCCAGCGCCCAGGCCGCCGTCAACTTGCCGAAATGCCGGTGCCAGAAATGCGGCGCCGCCAGCGGCACCAGGGCAATCGACAACAGCATGCCCGCAAAGGGCACGCCCCAGAGCACCGACAGCTGGCCGCCATCGATCTCGGCCGCCAGGGCCCAGGAGGGCACGCAGGCGACAAGCAGCACCAACAATCCACGCAAGGCCTTCATGGTCCCGTCTCCTCTTTGTTCTGTATTCACTGTCCCCTCCTGGCAGCGGGCCGCGCAGCGATCAAGTCTGTGCCGCGGGCGCCGCGATCTCGAACACCTGGCGCAGATAGGCCAGGTATTTCTCGTCGTCGCACATGCTCTTGCCCGGCGTGTCCGAGAGCTTGGCCACGGGCTGGCCGTTGCAGCGCGTCATCTTGATGACGATCTGCAGCGGCACATGGTCGGGCGCGTCGCCCAGGTCATTGGTCAGGTTGGTGCCGATGCCAAAGGCCAGCTGGCAGCGCCCGTGGAAGCGCTGGAACAGCTCGATGGTGCGCGGCACCGTCAGGCCGTCGCTGAAGATCAGCGTCTTGGTCAGCGGGTCGATGCGGTTGGCGCGGTAGTGGGCCAGCAGCCGCTCGCCCCACTCGAACGGGTCCCCGCTGTCATGGCGCGCGCCATCGAAGAGCTTGCAGAAGTACAGGTCGAAATCGCGCAGGAAGGCCGACATGCCGTAGACGTCCGACAGCGCAATGCCCAGGTCGCCCCGGTACTCGCGCGCCCAGGACTCGAAGCCGAAGATCTGGCTGTCGCGCAGGCGCGGGCCCAGCGACTGGCAGGCCTGCAGGTATTCATGGGCCAGCGTGCCCAGGGGCCGCACGCCCAGCTTCATGGCATACAGCACGTTGCTGGTGCCCGCGAACTGCCCCTCGGACTCCGCGGATGCGCCGGGCCGGCCCAGGCGTGCGCACAGCACGCGCAGCACCTCTTCATGCCAGGCCCGCGAAAAGCGGCGGCGCGTGCCGTAGTCGGCAATCTTGAGCTGCTCCAGGCCCTGCTGTTGCAGCAGCGCGATCTTGGCATCCAGCCGGCGCCGGCCCTCGGGAAAATCGGGCACCGGCTGGGTATTGCGGAAGTACACCTCGTTGACGATGGCCAGCACGGGAATCTCGAACAAGATGGTGTGCAGCCAGGGCCCGCGGATGGTGATGTCGATCTCGCCATTGGGCAGCGCCTGCACCGTGACGCACTTCTCGTTGAGGTGGAACAGGCTCAGGAAATCGACGAAATCGCTCTTGATGAAGCGCAGCGAGCTCAGGTAGGCCAGCTCTGCATCCTGGAACCGCAGGCTGCACAGAGAACGGATCTCGGCCCGGATCTCGTTCACATAGGGCGCAAGCTGCACGCCGGGATTGCGGCACTTGAAACGGTACTCGACCTGTGCCCCGGGAAACTGGTGCAGCACCACCTGCATCATCGTGAATTTGTACAGGTCGGTATCGAGCAGGCTGGTGATGATCATGGACAGAGCCGGGCGGTAGGCGCCCAAGCGGTCAGATGGCAGACAGCTTTCGAGTGTAGGCCATCCACACGCCGCCGCGCTGCGAGCGGGCGCCTTGCATGCGCCCCGAACGCCATCAACCGCGCAGCAGCGGCTCCAGCACCCGGCGCAGCGCCTGCGGAATCTGGGCAGGCCGGCGCGTCTGCCGGTCCACATAGACATGGACGAAATGCCCGGCTGCGGCCGACAGCGGCTCACCCTGCGCAAACAGCCCCACCTCGTAGCGCACGCTGGAGCCGCCGATGCGGGCCACGCGGATGCCGGCCTCCACCTCCTGCGGAAAGGCCAGCGGGGCGAAGTAATTGCATTGGGTCTCTATGACCAGTCCTATCGTCTCGCCCGCATGAATGTCCAGCGCGCCCTGCTCTATCAGATGGGCATTCACCGCCGTATCGAACCAGCTGTAATAGACGACGTTGTTGACGTGCCCGTAGACATCGTTGTCCGACCAGCGCGTGCTGATGCGTCGGAATGCCGCATAGGCCGAACGGGGCTGCGGCGCGGGGCGGCTCGGGGGCGATTCATTCATGGCGGCCATTGTGCCGCTGGCCGAATGCGCCCTGTCCCCGGCCACTGTCGCCATCACGACGCGCACTGCGGCCAATCACTCGCCAAGCGAGTAAGCATGCCAACTGAAAAATGTCGTCAAACCGACATAAAACCAATTCAAAATCAAAGACTTACAAAAAATCCACAGCTTTCCGGATTTTTTTGCTGCACCGCAGCATCAGGTACTTGATTCCTTTTTTGCAATCCCTACAATAAGACCCATGCTGCACTGCAACATGACACTCAGTCAGGTCAGCGCAGGCAATTCCCCGTAACCCGAGACCCCCGTGGTCCGTTTTTCTGGAGACTGACATGAGCTTGACCCCTGACCAAATCCTGAGCGCACAAAAGGCCAACCTGGAAACCCTGTTCGGCCTGACGAGCAAGGCCTTCGAAGGCGTTGAAAAGCTGGTGGAACTGAACGTGACCGCCTCGCGCGCCGCACTGACCGAAGCTGCCCAGCACACCCAGGCTGTCCTGAGCGTCAAGGACGCACAGGAACTGCTGTCGCTGCAAGCCAACCTGTTCCAGCCCCTGGCTGAAAAGACCGCTGCCTACAGCCGTCACCTGTACGACATCGCCAGCGGCACCGGCGCCGAACTGGCCAAGACCTTCGAAAGCCAGGCTTCCGACCTGCAAAAGAACTTCAGCGCCCTGGTGGACACCACGGCCAAGAACGCACCCGCCGGTTCCGAAACCGCCGTTGCCGTGATGAAGAGCGCCGTGTCGGCTGCCAACAATGCCTTCGAGTCGGTGCAAAAGGCCGTCAAGCAGGCTTCGGACCTGGCGGAAGCCAACTTCACGGCCGTGACCAACACCGCCAACGAAGCCGTCCAGTCGGCCCAGACCCGCAAGCGTTGATCACGCTGTCTTACAACGGGGCTGCGTGCAAGAATCAGTGATTACCCGCATAATTGCACGCATCCCGGGTCGAAAGACCTGACCAGTTGTCTCCTTGGATCCTCTTGAAACCCCCGTTTCTGGATCCTTTCAAACCCAGTCTTTGGACTGGGTTTTTTTTCGTGCGCTTTTTCGCGCGCCTTGGCTCACGGCCCACCAGGGACCACCGCGCACAAGCCCTTAGACGGGCCCCACCCTTTATTAAGAACAATTCGCGTTTGACCTATCATCGCGCTTTGCCAACAAAGAGAGGCCTGTCTTCATGTCGAAATCCCTGAAAGCCCTGTTTGCCGCTTGCGCCCTGGTGGCTGCCGGCACAGCCATTGCCGACTCCCAGGTCGTCAACCTCTACTCCGCGCGCCACTACTCCACGGACGAGGAGCTGTACAACGGCTTCACCAAGGCCACCGGCATCAAGATCAACCGCGTGGACGGCGACGACGCTGGCATCATTGCGCGCCTGAAGGCCGAGGGCCAGGCCTCGCCGGCCGATGTGATCCTGCTGGTCGATGCCGCACGCCTGTACCGCGGCGAGGTCGACGGCCTGTTCCAGCCCATCCACTCCAAGCTGCTGGAAGACGCCATCCCCTCCAACCTGCGCGCCCAGCCCACGGCCGATGGCATCAGCTGGTTCGGCCTGTCCACACGCGCCCGCGTCATCGTCTACAACAAGGCCAAGGTCCAGCCCGCCGACGTGCAGAACTACGAATCGCTGGCCGACCCCAAGTTCAAGGGCCAGTTGTGCATCCGCTCGGGCTCGCACCCCTACAACCTGAGCCTGTTCGGCACCGTGGTCGAGCACATGGGCGACCAGAAGGCCGAAGGCTGGATCCAGGGCATGAAGGCCAACCTGGCCCGCCCGCCCAAGGGTGGCGACACCGACCAGATCAAGGCCGTGGCCTCGGGCGAATGCACCATCGGCGTGACCAACAGCTACTACCTGGCGCGCATGATGCGCTCGGGCAAGCCTGAGGACCAGGCCGTGGTCGGCAAGATCGGCGTGGTCTTCCCCAACCAGTCCAGCTGGGGCACGCACCTGAACATCGCAGGCGGCGCCGTGGCACGCCATGCCAAGAACAAGGACAACGCCGTCAAGTTCCTGGAGTACCTGGCCAGCCCCGCCGCCCAGAACTACTTTGCCAACGGCAACAACGAGTGGCCCGCAGCCAAGGGCGTGGAACTGGACAACCCCGCACTCAAGGAAATGACCGGCGGCAAGCCCTTCAAGAGCGAGACCATCCCGATCACGGCCGTGGGCAAGAACATGACCAAGGTCCAGCAAATGCTGGACCGCGCCGGGTTCCAGTAACCCCCATCGCGCCCATCACCAGCCCGGCACTGCCGGGCTTTTTCTTGGGCGCGACATGGCTGCAGCCGGGGCTGCATGCATAATTTGAGAGTTACGTTTACGTCAACGTCAGATAACCAAGGAGACATTCCATGCAGATCAAGGACCGGGTATTCATCGTCACGGGCGGCGCCTCCGGGCTGGGCGAAGGCACGGCGCGCATGCTGGCGGCCGAGGGCGGCAAGGTGGTGATTGCCGACATGCAGGCGGACAAGGGCGAGGCCGTGGCGCGCGAGATCGGTGGTGTCTTCGTCAAATGTGACGTGAGCCAGGAAGCCGATGGCCAGGCCGTGGTGGACAAGGCCGTGAGCCTGGGCAAGCTGGCAGGCCTGGTCAACTGCGCAGGCATTGCGCCCGCCGAGAAGACCGTGGGCAAGAACGGCGCGCACAACCTGGCGCTGTTCTCCAAGACCATCACGGTCAACCTGATCGGCAGCTTCAACATGATCCGCCTGGCCGCCACCGCCATGTCGGCCAACGAGCCCGAGAGCACGGGCGAGCGCGGCGTGCTGATCTCCACGGCCAGCGTGGCCGCCTACGACGGCCAGATCGGCCAGGCGGCGTATGCGGCGTCCAAGGGCGGCGTGGTCGGCATGACGCTGCCCATTGCGCGCGACCTGGCGCGCAACGGCATCCGCAACATGACGATTGCCCCCGGCATCTTCGGCACGCCCATGCTGTTCGGCATGCCGCAGGAAGTGCAGGACGCGCTGGCCGCCGGCGTGCCCTTCCCCAGCCGCCTGGGCACGCCCCAGGACTATGCCAAGCTGGTGCGCCACATTCTGGACAACGACATGCTCAATGGCGAGGTGATCCGGCTGGATGGGGCCATTCGTCTGGCGCCGAGGTGAAGCACCCCCTGAGCGGCTGGGCCGCTTCCCCCTCTCTACGCGCTTCGCGCGGGAGGGGGACGACACCCTAGCGGCGGGGCGGCGCGGCCGGCATAGGCCCTTGCTCGGTGTCCCTCGCGTTGGGCCGCGCCGTTCTTGGAGATACGCGCGTTGTCAGGCCATGGTGCGTGCAGGCTCTTTGGCCATCATCTCCAGCCCCTTTCGCAATGCAGGGAACAGGCTGTGCTGGAAGTTGTTCCAGCGCAGCTCAAGAATCGTGTCTTGGGGATCGATGTCGGTGCCCAGCACGTCGGCGATGACTTCGCCGGAGTCGATGCCGTTGTCCACGTAGTGAAAGGATGCGCCGGTCTTGAACAGGGGCGGGACCGGGCGCTGTTCCATGGTCTTCCAGTCCACGATCTTGTAGCCCTGCGCGCCATGCAGCGCGTCCAGCGTGGCGCATGCGCCCCGGCGTTCATAGGGTGACTCCAGGCGCGTGATGCCGGGGTGGATGTTGGCGATCCTGCGGTGGAACAGGGCCCCGGGCCGCACTAGCCGGTCCAGGATGACGAGCAGGCCGTCCAGCACCACCCACTCGGCACCCAGCTGCACCAGCCTGTCCTGCAGTTGCGCCTCGAACATCTGCTTGCCCGCGGCGCGCTGCGGATCGTTCAGCGGCAGGCGCCGGTAGGAGGACGGCACGGCCATGAGCAGGTCATTGACCCTGCGCCCCTGGATGCGCAGGTCCGGCGGATAGAACCAGCGACCGCCCGGCTGGTAGCTGAAGCCGTAGTCGCCGATTTTTTCCCGGTCGCGCGGCGAGGCCTCGTCGTCGTCGTGGATCACGGCCTCCAGGCTGTAGATATCGCCCAGCGGGCTGGTGTCCAGCAACTCGCCCAGGTATTCGAGCGGCGACTTCATGTAGCGCGTTGCGCCCTTGTAGGCGATGTGCTGGCCGGCCTGGTCGGCGGCGGCGTTTCTCAGGGACCAGATGTAGACGAGTTTTGTCTTTGCCATGTTCGTGGATTCAGCAGGAATTCAGATGTCGGCCAACGCGCCTTGACTGGCCAGTCCGGCCGGGCTGGCCGCCACCGGCTGCGCCCCGTCTTGCGGCAGGACCATGCGGCCGGCCTCCATGCGCACGATGCGGTCGGCCAGGTGGAAGTAGCGATCGTCATGGGAGATGACCACCAGCAGGTGGCCCCTGGCGCGCAGCTCGGGCAGCAGCTCGGTGTAGAACAGGTGGCGGAAGCTCGGGTCCTGGTCGGCCGCCCATTCGTCGAAGACCAGCACGGGCCGGCCCTCCAGATAGGCGTGGACCAGGGCCAGGCGCTTGCGCTGGCCGGTGGACAGGTCGATGGTGCTGAAGCTGCCGTTGCGCACACTGACCTTGTGGGCGATCTCCAGCCGCTGCAGGTAGGGCAGCGCGGCCTCGGGCAGCGCGGCGGCCTGGCCCTCTTCGCCGCCGGCCACCAGGTCCTCGAACAGGTAGAAGTCCGAGAACACCGTGGTGAACAGCTGGCGGTAGTCGTCGCGCGCCAGGGCCGTGACCGGCTGGCCGTCATGCAGGATCTCGCCCCGCTGGGGCGCATACAGGCCCAGCAGCAGCTTGATCAGCGTGGTCTTGCCCGAGCCGTTGTCGCCCACCACAAAGACCAGTTCGCCCTTGCCCAGCTTCAGGTCGATGGGGCCGATCTCGAAGGCCTTGCCGCCTTCGGGCGCATCGAAGGCATAGCGCACGCCCCGCAGCTCCAGGCTGTGGTCCAGGCGGACCTCGCCGGGCGGGCTGTCCAGGTGCAGGTGCGGCTCCGGGCTGGCAAAGCGCGCCGACAGATCGGCAATGCGCTGCAGCGCCACCTTGGCACGGCCCAGGTTGGGCAGCGCGCCTGCGATCTGGTCCATGGGGCCCTTGAGGAACAGCAGCACCAGCACGAAGCCGCTGAGCACCACGGGCTCGGTGGTGCGCAGCGCGGCCCAGCCCAGGATGAGGGCGATCAACAGAAAGAACAGCGCCGAACCGAAGGCCGAGGCCAGCACATAGGTGTTGATGGCGCGGCTGTTGATGCGGCGGATGGCATCCACGGTAGAGCCAATCTGCCCGTCGAAGATGCGGCCCCGGCGCGCGCGGTGCATGCGCAGCTCCTTGGCGCCTTCGCTGATGGCACGGTAGGCCTTGTGCAGCACTTCCTCGTGATCGCGCGCCTTCCAGAACCCCGACACGCCGCGTGACTGCGCCAGCGCCTGCAGGCTGACGCCCAGCACCAGCGCCACCACCAGCATGGCAAACAGCGGCGGCGACAGCAGGGCCAGATAGGCCAGGCAGCCCAGCGCAATGGCCAGGGCGATCACGTTGGAGGCCAGCACGAAGGCCACGTCGCTGATCATGTCCACGTCCTGCGTGAGCACGGGCATGAGGCGGTGCGTGCGGTAGCGCTCCAGCGCATCGATGGGCGCAGCCAGGATCTTGCTGGCCAGTTCCTTGCGCAGCTGCGCCACCAGGCGCTGCCCCACGAAATTGCCCGACATGTCGGACGTGGCCCGGCACACCAGCACGGTGGCACACAGGGCGATGAAGGTCAGCAGCAGCCCGCCCGCCAGCCCACCGGGGCGGTTGAGCACCTGGTTGATGGTCGCCAGCAGCGCCACCGTGGCCCCACCCGCGCAAATGCCCGTGACCACGGACAGCGCCATCCACGGTAGGAAGGGCCTGAGCAGGCGCAGTACCTCGGAGGGCGGTCGGCTGGCGTTTTCCATAAGCGATTCCTCTGGCGCCCATGGGCGCATGACCTTGCAATGCCGGCGCGGCCCGGCGTTTCCTGGAGCGCGGCGCACGGCGAGCACTCCCTACTCCCTGCAAGACGTGCGTGCGCCAAAAATGTTCACCGCCCAGGCGATGAACAAATTCCGCCGCCTTGCGTCATCACGAAGAAGGGGCAGCGCGGGCGCCCTGCCCTGCACCGGCCCGCTTTGCTTTGTCTGCCGCACACCCGAAGGACGCCATGGCTCTCCACCCCGACCTGCAAGCATTTCTTGAACTCGCCAACGCCCAGGCATCCAGCCGCCCGCGCATGAGCCAGATGACGGCAGCGCAGGCGCGCGCCGCCTACGACAACGCCACGCTGGCGCTGGACCTGCCGGGCGACGATCTGCCCACCGAGGACCTGGATCTGCCCACGCGCGACGGCGCGCGCATCCGTGCCCGGCTCTACCGCGCAGCCCCTGGACACACAGCCGCGCCCTGCCTGCTGTTCTTTCACGGCGGCGGCTATGTGCTGGGCGGGCTCGACTCGCATGACAGCCTGTGCCGCAGCCTGGCGCTGGGCACGCCCTGCAATGTGCTGGCCATCGACTACCGGCTGGCGCCAGAGCACCGCTTTCCCACCGCCTTCCTCGACGCACAGGACGCCCTGGCCTGGCTGCTGGCGCACGGCGGCCGCCATGGCCTGGACGCGCAGCGCCTGGCCATTGGCGGCGACAGCGTCGGGGGCACGCTGGCCACGGCCCTGTGCGTCGCCGCGCGCGACGCGGGCATGCCCCAGCCCTTGCTGCAGTTGCTGCTCTACCCCTGCACGGCAGCGCAGCAGGACAGTGACTCGCATGCGCGCCTGGCCACCGGCCATCTGCTGGAAGGTGACACCCTGGCCTGGATGTTCGGCCAATACCTGCGCCGCGATGCGGACCGGCAGGACTGGCGCTTTGCCCCCCTGCAGGCATCCGACCTGGGCCGGCTGGCCCCCACGCTGATGGTGCTGGCCGAGTACGACCCGCTGATCGACGAAGGAAAGCGCTATGCCGAGCGGCTGCAGGCCGCCGGCGTGGCCGTGGACCTGCAGATCTACGCCGGCATGGTCCATGACTTTGCGCGGCTGGGCGCCCTCACCGAAGAGACCGAGGTGCTGCGCGACCGGCTCTGCAAGGCACTGGCCCATGCCTTCCAGGCGGCCCGCAGCCCGGCCCTGGCATGAACATTTGCCGCGCCTGCGCGTCATCCCGGTCATGAGGCTGCCTTGTGTCCCTTGCGTCCCTTGCGTCCCTTGCGTCCCTTGTGTCCCTTGTGTCCCTTGTGCCCTTGCCCGAGCCCCGACCCGTGTCCCGCACGCGGGGCACTCCATCTGAAAGAGTCCACGTGCGTCCAGTCGAAGCCACCGCTACACCGTCACCAGACGCCTCCGGCGCCAGCTACCTTGCCCATGCAGGCGCCGAGACGATCAGCGTCTTCGGCGATGGACAGCGGCTGCGCCTGGAGCGTTCGGGGTCCGTGGATGCCGGCAGGCCCGGCAAGCCCAGTCTCTGGAACCTGTCGCCCACGGCCGCGCCAGGCCTGATGCAGCTGCAATGGCTGGGCCCCTGCTCGGGCATGCCCGAAGCGGATGAACTGCTGGCCGCGCTGCAGGCAGGCTTTGGCCTGCATCCCGATGCGCAAGCCATCGAGCTGTCCCTGCCCCGGCTGCCGCCCGGCCTGCGCGACAGCATTGCCACAGTGCAGCCGGGCCAGGCCCCGTGCGTGGCAAGAAGCGTGCTGTGGCAGCAGCCCCTGTGGCTGCCCCGCCCGCGCCCACCCTATGCGCTGCACTACACGATCAGCGAAGGCCGGCGCCACCCCTTGCGCCTGCACAATCCGCGCGGCGAGGTCTACCGCCGCTTCATCCCCTGGCTGGGCCGCACGCTGAGCTTTCGCACCGTGGAGCCCGAGGCCGACCTGCCCCTCATCCACCGCTGGATGAACGACCCGGTCGTCGCGCATTTCTGGGAGGAAAGCGGCGACCTTGCCCACCACCGCGCCTACCTGCAGCGCATGGCCGGCGACCCGCATGCGCTCGGCCTCATCGGCTGCTTCGACGCCGAGCCCTTCGGCTACTTCGAGGCCTACTGGGCCAAGGAAGACCGCATCGCCCCCTTCTATGACGCGGGCGACCATGACCGGGGCTGGCATGCGCTGGTGGGGGAGGCACGGTTTCGCGGCAGACCCTACCTGACGGCCTGGCTGCCCTCGCTGTCGCACTACCTCTTTCTGGACGACTGCCGCACGCAGCGCATCGTCGTGGAGCCGCGCGCCGACAACCGCAAGATGCGCAAAAGCCTGCCGCGCTGCGGCTATGCGCTGGTCAAGGAATTCGACTTCCCGCACAAGCGCGCCGTGCTGGGAGTCCTTCTCAGGGAACGCTTTTTCGCAGACGCCTTGTGGATACCGCAGACCGACGCAGCCGCGCCGGACGCACTGGACGCATCGACCCAATGAAAGGACCTTCCATGCAAACCCACCCGCTGATCGGCATCGGCTTCGGCCCCTCCAACATTGCCCTGGCCATCGCCCTCAAGGAGCGCGAAGCCACCGCGCGGGCCATTCACCCCGTCTTCATCGAAAAGCAGCCGCGCTTCGCCTGGCACCGGGACATGCTGCTGGAGCAGGCCCACATGCAGGTGTCCTTCCTCAAGGACCTGGCCACGCTGCGCAACCCCACCAGCCGCTTCACCTTCATCAACTACCTGCACGAGAAGGGCCGGCTGCAGGACTTCATCAACCTCAAGACCTTCTTTCCCAGCCGCCACGAATTCAACGACTACCTGGCCTGGGCCGCCTCCAAGTTCGAGGACCGCTGCGTCTACGGCCAGGAAGTCATCGAGGTGCTGCCTGAAAAACGCGACGGCAAGGTGGAGCTGCTGCGCGTGCGCTCGCGCGATGCGGCCGGCAACGTGCATGAGCGCCTGGGCCAGAACCTGGTCATGAGCATCGGCGGCACGCCCAGCATTCCCGAGCAGTTCAAGCCCCTGCGCGGCGATGCGCGCGTCTTCCACTCCAGCGCCTACCTGCGCAGCATTGCCGAGCATGCCAGGCCGCTGCGCATCGCCGTCGTGGGTGCGGGCCAAAGCGCCGCCGAAATCTTCATGGACCTGCACGGCCGCTACGCCACGGCCGAGATCGACCTGGTCATGCGCGCCCGCTCCATCCGCCCCTCGGACGACAGCCCCTTCGTCAACGAAATCTTCAACGCCGACTTCGTGGACCATGTCTACAGCCGCCCGCATGACGAGCGCGGCGCCCTGCTGCGCGAGTTCTGGCACACCAACTACGCCTGTCCCGACCTGGAGCTGATCGAGAGCATCTTCAAGGTGTTCTATGAACAGAAGGTCGTCGGCGATACGCGCCATCGCTTCCTGCGCCGCCACGAGGTGCAGGACGTGCGGGCGGCCGGCGACGGCATCCACCTGGGGCTGCGCGATCTCAACAGCGGCATCGACCATGCATCGCGCTACGACGTGGTGGTGCTGGCCACCGGCTATGCGCGCGAGCACCACAAGACCCTGCTGGACCCGCTGGCCCCCTACCTGGGCGACTTCTCCGTGAGCCGCGACTACCAGGTGCACACCACGCCGGACTTTCGCCCCGCCATCTTCCTGCAGGGCGCCTGCGAGGGCTCCCACGGCCTCAGCGACACCCTGCTGTCCGTCACTTCGGTGCGCACCGGCGAAATCGGTGAAGCCCTGCTGGCAGCGCAAGCCCAAAGACCCGATGTTGCGCGCACAGAACAGCTGGCGCTGCAGGATTGAAAGATCGCACAGGGCATGATGGCGCAGGGATCTCCCATGCCATAATTTGAATGCAAACCATTTGCATTTGAATTTGAATCACCTGCGCCGCTGAATCCCATACCCGCTGCTGCACCGCCCCGGCCCTGGCCGGGGTTGCAGCATCTGGTAGGCCCTTCTCTGTACGGACCCAGGGGTTCCAACCCATCGCCCTTGCGGAAAGGCAGGTATCCGGATGCGTGACCTGATCCAGGAACTCGTGGCTCACTATGGCGATCTGCGCCGCCAGCTCACGCGCGATCTCCGAGATCCGCACTATGCGGCCGACATCGCGCAATCGAGCTTCGAGCGGGTCTATGTGCACGCCCTGGGCCTGCGCAGCGGCAAGAAGGCCGAAACCCTGCCTGACGCCGGCATCGAATCCCCACGCGCCCTGCTGTTTCGCGTGGCACGCAATCTGTGCATCGACGATGCGCGCAAGCGCAAGACCGCCCAGGAATGGACGCGCCAGCAAATGGTGGTGCAGCACAGTGCGCCCTCCAGCGAAACCCTGGCCGCCCAGCGCCAGATCCTGAACCGCGTCGTCCAGGCGCTGGAAGGCCTGCCGCCTCGCCGGCGCGAAGTCTTCATCCTCTTTCGCGCCCATGGCTACACGCGCGCGGAAATCGCCGATCAGCTCAACATCACCGAAATGGCCGTCGCCAAGCACATGGTGCGCGCCACGCTGGACTGCTCGCGCGTGCTGGCCCAGCTGCGCTCCGAACTGCTCGAGGACCATGCGCTGGGCAGCGCCATGGATTTCGACAACAGTACACTGACCGACGACGCATCCTGACTCCCCCTTTCCATGGCAAGTGCACCTAGCGAGCGCATGGTCGAGCATGCGCTGACGCTGATCGTTCAAAGCGAAATCGCTCCCGACCCGGTGGCCGACCAGGCCCGCCTGACCCTGGGCGAATGGCGCGGGAAATCAGCCCGGCACGATGCCGCCGCACGCGAGGCGCACCTGCGCTGGAACCTGCTGGGCGGCATGTCCGGCGGCCTGCGCGAGCAGTTCCAGGAAACCGCCCTGCTGGCCGACAGAGCCTCGCGCTCCACCCAGACCGTCCGGCGCCGCAAGCTGCTGCTGTCCTTCGCCGGGCTGCTGGGCACAGGTGCGCTGGCGGGCCGGGGCGCCTACTGGTACTGGCAGCAGCCCATCCACACCTCGGCCTACGCCACGCGCAACTCGCAGATCCTCAAGATCACGCTGGCCGACGGCAAGCTGCCGCTGCAGGCCAGCCTGGTGGAACTAGCGCCCCAGAGCTCCATTGCCGTGACGCTCTACCGCCAGCGCCGCAGCGTGTCCATGGCCCGGGGCGAAGTGCGATTCGACGTGGCCCCCGATCCCGACCGGCCCTTCGAGGTCATCACGCGCGAGGCGCGCATCGAGGTCGTGGGCACGGTCTTCACCGTGCGCGACCGCGGCGGCCCCGTCACCGTGGGCGTGGAGCATGGCCATGTCAGGGTCCGCGTGCTGGGCAGGGATGCGCAGGATGCGACGGGCCCGGCGGCGGCAACGCTGGACCTGCTGCCCGGCCAGGTCGTGGACATCCGCAACGGTCAGGCCGAGGCCGTGCGCCAGGCCGATGCCGCCACGCTGTCCGCCTGGCGCGAGGGCTGGCTGGTCTTCGAGAACACCCCGCTGGCCGAGGCCCTGGCCACGGTCAACGCCTACCGCACCCAGCCCATCGAAGCCGCCGATGCGCGCGTGGCCGCGCTGCGCCTGACCGGGCGCTTTCGCGCCAATGACTCGGCCGGCCTGCTGGCCGTGCTGCCGTCCATCCTGCCGCTGAGGGTGCGCCCGCAGCCGGATGGCGGGGTGCAGTTGCAGGCGCTCTGAAAGCATTCCAGGCAGGCATTCGGGCGCCTGCCAGTGCAAAAAAATTGCAACAGACTGTCTTCGTTTCGGCGGCCCATACGTCTTCGCAGTGCGGCATGTGGCAACCGGGAAAGAACGGGAGCCCGCGCCTCTTCAGGAATAGCTCTCATTCAATGCACCCGGAACACCATCAACCATGCGTTCTCTGCCCAGACAGCATCTGCTGAGCGCCGCGCTCGCCGCGGCCTTCGGCACCACCACCCTCTGCGCTCTTCCCGCTGCCGCGCAACCCGCCGCCCAGGCTCCTTCACAGGCCTTCGACATCCATGTGCCCTCACAGCCGCTGGCAACGGCACTCAACGAGCTTTCCCGGCAGACCCAGACCCAGGTGTTTGCAGCCGGGGACCTGGTGTCCGGGCTGAATTCCCGCGCCGTTTCCGGCAAGCTCAGCGTGGAGCAGGCCTTGAGGGACATGCTGGCAGGCTCATCCCTGGAAGCATCCAGGACGGCCAATGGAGGCTTCGCCATCCGGCGCTTGGTGAGCGGCAGCACCACGCTGCCTGTGGTCAATGTGCTGGCTGCGCACGAGGGCGAAAGCCCGACGGGCCCCTTGCAAGGCTATGTGGCCAAACGCAGCGCCACGGGCACCAAGACGGATACGCCCCTGATCGAAACGCCGCAGTCCATCTCCATCGTCGGCGCCGAGGAAATCGAGGTGCTCAAGTCGCAGAACCTGCAGGACGCGCTCGGTTACGTGGCCGGCGTCAGCCGCTCCGAAGGCCTGGACAGGACTTCGGACACGCTGATCGTGCGGGGCTTCCAGCTCGACGGCAACGGCAACCAGTACCGCGACGGCACCAAGTACACCGTCAACATCTTCAACGGCCAGCAGGAGCCCTACGGCCTGGAGCGCATCGAGTTGCTCAAGGGCGCCGCATCGGTGCTCTACGGTTCTGCCGCGCCCGGCGGCATCATCAACACGGTGAGCAAGCGCCCGACGTCCACCCCCCTGCACGAGCTCAATGTCGAAGTCGGCAGCTTCAGCCGCAAACAGGTTTCCGGCGACTTCGGCGGCCCGCTGGACAAGGACGGTGAATGGTCCTATCGGCTGACCTTCCTCAAGCGCGACAGCAATTCCTTCGTGGACTACACGCCCGACGACCGGCTCTTCATCGCGCCGGCGCTCAAGTGGCAGCCCAATGCAGCGACCTCGCTGACCATCCTGGCCGATTACCAGAAGGACAGTTCGGCCTATGTTTACGGCCTGCCCGAGGAAGGGACCATCCTGCCCAACATCAACGGGCGGTTACCCCGTAACCTGTTCGTTGGAGAGCCAGGCTACGACAAGTTCGAACTGAACCGCTTCTCCATCGGCTATCTGTTCGAGCACGCCTTCAACGACAGAGTCAAGCTGAGGAACAGCCTGCGCTACATGAAGGCAGACAACGAATACGCGTCCATCTGGATCTCCGGCCTGGCAGCCGACCAGCGCACCACGGCATACAGGGGGGTGGCACCGCGGTGGGACCGCTCCTCCGCCGTGGTCTCCGATACCTCGCTCGAATACCAGGCCGAGACTGGCAGCGTGCGGCACACCATGCTGGTGGGCTTCGATTATTCGGCACCCCGCCACGAAAGCGAGCGCTACACGCGCAGCATCGACAACATCGATCTCTACAACCCTGCCTATGGAAGCCCCATGGGCACCGAGATCACACAGAACCCGTATTCCTGGAAGAGCACGGCCAAACGCATGGGCCTCTATGCCCAGGATCAGATGAAGATCAACGACAAGTGGGTGGTCCTGGTGGGCGGACGCTATGACTCCGTCCGCTACGACGAGAGCAGCTTCTTCACCGGCGCGAAATCCGTGGACAACGAGAAGGACCACGCCTTCACGGGCCGTGCCGGCCTGGTCTACCTGGCCGATAACGGCTGGGCTCCTTTCCTGAGCTACAGCGAATCCTTCGAACCGACCTCGGGCCGGGACCGCCTGGGCTCGCGCTTCAAGCCGACCACGGGCCAGCAGTATGAGGCCGGCGTGCGCTACCAGCCCAAGGGCTCCAATACGATGATCTCGGCCGCCGTCTACCAGCTGACGCGCCAGAACGTGCTCGTCGCCGATCCGCAAGATCCCACCCTGACCTACAGCATCCAGCAGGGAGAGGTCCGCTCGCGCGGCTTCGAGCTGGAGGCCCGCACCGCCGTGGGCCGCAATGCCAACCTCATCCTGGCCTATGCCTATACGGAGGCAGCCACCATCAAGGCAAGTCCCCTGCAGCCCGAACAGGAAGGCCTGCGCTCACCGGGCGTGCCCTACAACCAGCTTTCGATCTGGGGCGACTACAACTTCGGCAGCCTCGGCCTGCCGGGCCTGAAGATAGGCGCAGGCATGCGCTACGTGGGCAGCACGCGCAGCCAGACCAACAACCCCGTGCCCGCCTTCACGCTGTTCGACGCCATGGTCAGCTACACCACGGGCCCCTGGAGGCTTGCGCTGAACGTCAACAACCTCACCGACAAGACCTACATAGGCAACTGCACCTACGGCTGCTTCTACGGCGAACCGCGCAGGGTCATCGGTACGGCAACCTATCGCTGGTAGAACGGACTGCCGCGAGGCCGGCCCTGCAGGATGCGCCCGCAGGCCGGCGGTGCCGTGCAGCTGCAGACTCCCTGAACGGCGCCTTCGGCGCCTGCAAAAACCAAAAGACCACGGCCGGATCGCTCCGGCCGTGGCCCATGCCTGGTGGCGGACTGCCACCGGGAGGTGGCCGTACCCATGACCCTGCGCGGCTCGCCGCAGAAGCAGTCGTGCGTGCAGCCGCAAGCATAGGTCTTGTCCGCCAGATTGGTCGGATTCAAGGCCAGGCCCCACGGGGATTCAAAGACCTGGCCAACGCTCTGCCCGGACGATTGGGCGGCAGCCAGGGGAGGCCACAGCGAGCCCGGCGGCCCCGCAGCAGCCCCTTGGCGCAGCGACCCACGCCAAGGGGCTGCGCCGGATCATCCGGGCTCGAGCTCGCAGACCAGCAGTTCGAGCAACTGCGCAAGCAGGCCGGCATCCCGCAGCATGGAGAAATGGTCTGCCTCGATCTCCGCGCCCGGGACATCGTCCTGCTGCAGTTGCTGCTGCAACCTGGTGCGGTCGCTGGCATTGCGGCCCTCGCTCCACCACAGCTGCGCCGCGCCAGCCACCGGCCTGAGCCTCTCGGTCTGCAATGACAGGCGCTTCAGATGAAGCGCCGTCATGAAGGTCTGGGCCAGATCAGCCCCCTCCATGGGTACGCTGCCTTCGGCCAGCTGTGCGCCTGCTCGGGCCGCAGCGCGTCCCAGAGGACCCGCCAGAAGGTCGGCGCTGGGCTGGGAGATGGTGTGGACCTCGGCCACATCATCGATATCTGCATGGGGAAGCAGATGGCCCACAAAGGCCAGGAAATCCGGCCACCAGTCATCGGACGAGGTCTGCCCGGCCTCGGGAACGAAGGGATCGACCAGTCCCAGCAGTCCCAGCGTCTGGGCCTGGGCCTCCAGCCGGGATGCCATCAAGGCCACAAGGCTGCCGCCCAATGACCATCCCAGCAGGTGGTAGGGCCCGCTGGGCTGAACGGCGCGGACCATGCGGCAGTAGTCATCGGCCATCTGTTCCAGCGAATGGTCCAGGTGGTCTGGCGCAGACAGACTGCGGCAGGCGATCGCATACACGGTCCGCACGCCGTTGAGCACCCTGGCCAGCGGCTGGTAGTCGAAGATGGTTCCAAAGCCCGCATGGATGCAGAAAAGCGGTGGCACCCCCTCGCATACGGCATTGAGAGCGATCAGGCCTGCAGCGCGTGTCTCCTGTTCGGCGCCCAGACCCAGCAGGCCGGCGATCGTGGGCCGTTGCAACAGATCGCGCAGCTTGAAATCCAGCCGCCGGTTGCCGAGCTTGCGCACCTTGGCGTGCATCTTCAGGCTGAGCAGCGAATCTCCGCCCAGTTCGAAGAAGTTGTCGGTCTCGCCCACCCGGTCCACGCCCAGCACCTCCTGCCATACCTTGGCCAGCGCACGGGCCTCGTCCGTCGAGGGCGGGACGAAAGCTCTCGCACCATCGGCCTCGGGCAGGGGCAGTGCATGGCGGTCCAGCTTGCCGCTGACAAGACGAGGCAGGGCGGGCAGCGGCACGCAATGCGCCGGCACCATGTAGTCCGGCAGGCGCTCGGAAAGCTGCTGGCGTATGCGCGGACCTGCACGTTTGTCCGCTGCCAGGCCGTCCAGCACCAGATAGGCCACCAGTTGACGGCCCGAGGCAGCCTCCTGCACAACCACGGCGGCATCGGCAACGCCGGCCAGCGCGCGCACGGCCTTCTCCACCTCGCCGAGTTCGATGCGGAAGCCCCGGATCTTGACCTGATGGTCGGCACGGCCTATGTACTCGATATTGCCGTCATCCATCCAGCGCACCAGGTCGCCGGTCCGGTACAGGCGCCCGCCCTGCGCATCGAACGGATTGGCGATGAACCGCTCGGCGGTCAGTGCACTGCGCCCGAGATAGCCGCGCGCCAGACCGTAGCCTCCGATATACAGCTCGCCCACCCTGCCGGCCGGCAACAGCTGCATGTCCTCGTCCAGCACGTAGACGGAACGTTCGCCCACGGGCCTGCCTATGGGTGCATAGGCGCACTCGAAGCGTTGATCGCCGCCAGTGCGCCAGATCAACGGCGTCACCACCGTTTCCGTGGGTCCATAGCCGTTGATCAGCCAGCGCGGCCGCAGATGGGTGGACACCTTGTCGTAGGCTGCCTTGGGCATGGCCTCTCCGCCAAAGACATAGAGTTCTACCTCGGGAACATCGTCGCGCGGCGCGGCCCAATCGGCGATCTCGCCAAGGTAGGCAGGCGGGAAGGCCGCCGTGGTCACGCCATGGCGTTGCAGCGCCTGATAGGACTGCTCGGCCGTCCAGAGTTCGCCGTCCCTCAGCACCAGGCTGGCTCCCACGCACAGGGGCGTCAGCCAGCGCTCATGGGCACCGTCGAACGAGAAGGACATGAAGTGCAGCTCGCAGGATGCGGGCGTCATCCCATAGATTTGCGCCGTGGCCAGGCAGTGCATGGCCAACGGGCCGTGGGACACTGCCACGCCCTTGGGAAGCCCGGTGGAGCCTGACGTATAGATCACGTAGGCCAGATGATCGGCGTCGCAGCGCGGCGCCAAGCCGTGCGCCTCCAGCTGGCCATAGGGCACGTCTTCCATGCGCAGTGTCGGCACGTGCAGCGCGGCCAGCCGGGGCAGCACGCTGCTCTGGCTGACCAGAAGCATGGCCCCGCTGTCCTGGAGCATGAAGGCCAGCCGGTCGCAGGGATAGGCGATATCGAGCGGCACGTAGGCACCACCGGCCTTGAGCACGGCCAGCAAGGCAACCACCATGTCCATGGAGCGCTCCAGCGCCACCCCGACCACCTTGTCGGGCCCCACCCCCAGCTCCACCAGATGGCGTGCCAGGCGATTGGCCTGGGCGTCGAGCTGTGCATAGCTCATGTGCGCATCGCCCATCCTCAAGGCGATGGCCTCGGGCCGCGCGCTCGCCTGCTGCGCGATCAGCGCATGCGCCGTGCTGCGCGGCCCCGGGGGAGCCTGCGACTCGGAGCGGCCCAATGCCAGCAAGCCGGCCTGCTGCGAAGCGCCCAGCCACCCCAGCTGCCCCAGGGGCTGGTCCGCATCCAGAACCAGCAGTTGGTGCAGCAAATGCTCGACCAGCTGCCGCATGTCCGCCACACGGGCCTCGTCGAAGGACTGGCGCGCGTAGCAGTATTCGATTTCCAGCACCTCACCCACGGTGACCTGCAAATCCATGGCGTAGCCGGTCAGGCCGCTGCCGGCCACGGCACCGAATTCCAGCCCGAACTGGTCCAGGCGCTTCATGGTCTGGTCCATCGGATGGTTCTCGAAAACGATGATGCTGTCGAACAGGGGCCTGCCCGCAGATCCTGCCCAGCGCTGTATGTCGGCCAATGCCGAGTGCTCGAATTCCCGCGCCCTGAGATTGCCGGACTGCACCGCGCGCAGGTATTCGCCGATGGACAGCCCAGCGCGCACCGATACGGCGATCGGAATGGTGTTGATGAACAGGCCCAGCATCTGCTCGGCGCCCTCCAGGCTTGCAGGCCTGCCGGCCACCGTGGCGCCGAAGACGACCTGCCGGCTGCCGGCCTGCCGCTGCAACACCAGCGACCAGACGGCCTGCACCAGGGTGTTCATGGTCACGCGCTCGCGCTGGGCCAGGCCCACGAGGGCGGCTGTCCGCTGCGCATCCAGGCGCGTGAAAAGCTTGGCATAGCCGTCGGTGCCGGTGCGCTGCTGGGGGTCGGCCAGCAGAACCGGCCCCTCAAGCCCGGCCAGCTCCCCTTGCCAGAAGGCCTTGGCAGCCTCGGCATCCTGCCGCTGCAGCCAGCGCAGGAAGTCCCCGTAGGCGGGAGGCTGGGCGGGCAGTTGCTCGCCCGCATAGCTCTGCAGCCATTCCCCCCAGAGCCGGGAATCGCTCCAGCCGTCCGTGAGGATGTGGTGCTGTGTCCACAGCAGCCGGAAGCCCGTGTCCGAGATGCGGATCAGGTGGATGCGGACCAGCGGCGGAGCCATCCAGTCGGTCTCCCTGCGCAACTCCTCCCTGCCCAGGCGGTCCGCGCGCTCGACCGCATCATCAAGCCCACGCCAGTCATGCTGCACGAACTTTGCCGTTGCCTGGCGCAGCACCACCTGCAGCGGTCGCTGCATGCCAGCCTGCCAGACAAAGGCCGTGCGCAGCATGGCGTGGCGCTGCACCATGGCCGACCAGGCGCGGGCCAGGCGCTCGGCATCGACCCCGGACAGGTCCACCCCGAGCTGATTGACATACAGACCGGTTCCCGGCGCCTCCATGGCATGGAAGAACATGCCTTCCTGCGTCGGGGTGAGCGGATAGACATCCTCCACATCGTCCTGGGCGAACGGCAGGCCCGCCAGGACCTGTGCATCGAAAAAGTCCACCAGACGGCCACGCTGCCCGGCCGATGTGGCCACGGCCACCGCCGCGCGCTGGTCCGCAGGTTCTGCCACGGCCGCGAGTTCGGCCACCGTCTGCCGCTCGAACAATTGCCGGGGCGTGATGCGCCAGCCGGCACGGTACGTCCGGCTCACGATCTGCAGGCTCAGGATGGAATCGCCGCCCAGCATGAAGAAGTTGTCGCTGCGCCCCACACGATCCAGCTCCAGCACCTCTTCCCAGATGCCTGCCAGCATCGCCTCCACATCGCCCTGCG
>NZ_JACVUR010000052.1:0-40442 GCF_016516495.1 Delftia sp. S65 | reverse complement strand
AATCAAATTTCTTCGATCTTTTCAACACCAGCGATCTGCATCGCTTCTCTTTAGCAGAGCCTTGCATTGTAGCACGTTTTTTCGTGCTGTCTACAAGACTTTTCTGACTCATCGCTGTCTGCAAGGCAGTGTGGCGACGAGGGATCGAACTATAGCATGGGTTTTTACCGATGGCGTGAAATTCGTGAACTTCCTTGCAGACCCGTGAAGAAGCCACCGCCCCGCCCTCTGAAACCGGCTCGGAGCCTGCCCTGCGGGCAGGCTCCGAGCGGGGAGGCCTTGCTGCCTGCACCAGGAATCGGGCCCGCATAGATAATGCGCGCACGATGGCATTGATTACTTTGATAGACGCCCAACTGGCGTTCGGGCATGTGGCGCTTCTCGACCACGCCCAGTTTTCCCTGGAGAGCGGCGAACGTGTGGGCCTGATCGGTCGAAACGGCGCAGGGAAGTCCTCTTTGTTGAAGATTCTTGGCGGACTGGCCAAGGCCGATGACGGCCAGGTCCAGACGCAGTCCGGTATCCGCATTACTTATGTGGCGCAGGAGCCGGTGCTTGTGCCCGAGCAGACGATCTTCGAGTCGGCGTCCGCCGGCATTGCCGAGGTGATCGCCGTGCGCGAGCGCTATCTGGCGGGTGGCGAGGGCGAGGATCTCGATGCGCTGCAGTCCCAGATCGAGGCCTATGACGCCTGGAATTGGGAGCAGCGCGTGGAAGAGACGCTGCAGCGGCTGCACCTGGATCCCGACGCCCTGGTGGGCACGTTGTCCGGGGGGATGAAGAAGCGCGTTGCGCTTTCCCAGGCGCTGGTGGCCCGTCCTGACGTGCTGCTGCTGGACGAGCCTACCAACCACCTGGATCTGGATGCCATCGAGTGGCTGGAGGAGCTGCTGCTGAACTTCAAGGGCAGCGTGGTGACCATTACCCACGACCGCTCCTTCCTGGACCGCGTCTCCACGCGCATCGTTGAGCTGGATCGTGGAACGCTGCGCTCCTATCCCGGCAATTTCGTTCAGTACCAGCAAACCAAGGAAGATCAGCTGGCCCAGGAAGCCGTGATCAATGCCAAGGCCGACAAGCTGCTGGCCCAGGAGGAGGTGTGGATCCGCAAGGGCGTGGAGGCGCGCCGCACGCGCAGCCAGAGCCGCATCGGCCGATTGGAGCAGTTGCGGGCCAACCGCGCTGCCCGCCGTGATGTGCTGGGCGGGGTGAAGATGGACATTGCCTCGGGCCGGGGCGATGGCTACCAGGGCAAGATCGTGGCCGAGCTGACCGATGTGGCCAAGTCCTTTGGCGACAAGCAGATCGTCTCGCATTTCAGCGCCACCATCCTGCGCGGTGACAAGGTGGGACTGATCGGGCCCAACGGTGCCGGCAAGACGACGCTGCTCAAGATGATCCTGGGCGAACTGGCGCCTGACAGCGGCAACGTGCGGCTGGGTGCGAATCTGCAGGTGGCTTACTTCGACCAGATGCGGCACCAGATCAATATGGATGCCACGCTGGAGGACTTCATCAGCCCTGGCAGCGAGTGGATAGAGATCGGCAACCAGAAAAAGCACGTGAAGAGCTATCTGTCGGATTTCCTGTTCTCTCCGGCACGCGCTCACTCTCCTGTGCGTTCACTGTCCGGCGGCGAGCGCAACCGCCTGCTGCTGGCACGCCTGTTTGCCCGCCCCGCGAATGTGCTGGTTCTGGACGAGCCGACCAACGACCTCGATATCGAGACGCTGGAGATGCTGGAAGACCTGCTGCAGAACTACGACGGCACGGTGTTCCTGGTCAGCCATGACCGCAGTTTCCTGGACAACGTCGTCACCAGCACCATTGCCTGGGAAGGGTCGGGCAAGTGGCGCGAATACGAAGGCGGCGTTCAGGACTGGCTGGACCAGTCGCGCCGCAGCCAGGATCTGGCCGAGGCTGCACAGCCCAAGCCTGCCAAGGAAGAAGCCAAGCCGACGGCGGTGCGCAGCGACAGCAAGCCCAAGCGCAAGCTCAGCTACAAGGAGCAGCGCGAGCTCGATCAGTTGCCCGAGACCATTGCATCTCTGGAGGCGGAGCAGAAATCCATTCGCGAGTCCCTGGCCGACGGCTCGCTGTATGCCAACGACAACTCCCGCGCCGTTCAGTTGCACCAGCGCGATGGCGAGATCGATGAGCAGCTGATGGAGGCACTGGAGCGCTGGAGCGCCTTGTCCGAGTAGGCACCGTGTCGAACTGACAAAAAAAAGAGCGCCATGCGCTCTTTTTTCATGGAGGCCGCCAGAGCGGGCCGTTGCGCTCAGATGCGGTGGTGCACCTGGTCCGAACCTATGCGCAGCTTGCCCAGCAAGGCGGCGGCGATCTGGTTGAGGGGCAGCACTTCGTCGGCAGCGCCGTGGGCGATGGCCTCGCGCGGCATGCCGAAGACGATGCAGCTGGCCTCGTCCTGCACGAGGTTGTAGCTGCCTGCATCGCGCATTTCGCGCATGGCGACCGCACCATCGGCGCCCATGCCGGTGAGCATGATGCCGTAGGCGTTGCGGCCCGCGCAGGCGGCCACCGACTTGAACAGCACTTCGACCGAAGGCTTATGGCGATTCACCGGCGGGCTGTCATCGACCACGGCGACATAGTTGGCGCCGCTGCGCTGCACGGAGAAATGCTTGCCACCCGGGGCGATATAGGCATGACCGGGCAGCAGACGCTCGCCGTGCTGCGCTTCCTTCACGGTCATCTGGCACAGGCTGTTGAGCCGGGCCGCGAAGCTGGTGGTGAAGCTCGGCGGCATGTGCTGGGTGATGACGATGGCCGGGCAGTCGGCCGGCAGATGGGTGAGCACTTCGCGGATGGCCTCGGTGCCGCCCGTGGAGGCGCCGATGGCAACCAGCTTCTCCGTGGAAAGCCGCCCCAGCAGCGACGTCGGTGCAGCCTGGCGCGGCACGGCCGAACCTGCAGAGGAAGCGACCGGCGCTGCCGCGCTGCCTGCGGCAGAGGCTGCACTGCGGGGAGCGACCGGCAGACGCCGTACCTGGGCCACGGCAGCAACGCGGATCTTGTCCACGATCTGCGCGGCCAGTTCCTGCAGGCCGTTGGAGACACCCACGCGCGGCTTGGCCACGAAGTCGATGGCACCCAGCTCCAGTGCACGCATGGTGACCTCGGCGCCGCGTTCGGTCAGCGTGGAGATCATGACCACCGGCATGGGACGCAGGCGCATGAGCCGGCCCAGGAAGTCGATGCCATCCATGCGCGGCATTTCCACATCGAGCGTGATCACGTCGGGATTCATCTCGCGGATCATTTCGCGTGCGATCAGCGGGTCGTTGGCCGAGCCGATGCATTCCATGTCGTGCTGGCGATTGATGATCTCGGACAGCAGACTGCGCACCAGCGCAGAGTCGTCCACCACGATCACCCTGATTTTCCTGTCCATTCCTTTGAACCTTCCTCAAAACAGGTCGACCGAGCCGCCTGCCGTATTGCGTGCCACGACGGCTGCATTGCCGCGCGTGAATTCCTGCTGTACCAGCTCCTCCGGATGGGCATGTGCCAGGCGCTTGACCATGGCCTTGCCGCTGGCGGGGAAGAACACCACCTTGCGAGGGTAGATATCCAGCACATCCTCCGAGACGATGGGGATGCGTTCGGTCTGCAGGTACTGCGTGACGAAGGCGGTATTGCGTTCGCCCACGTTCATGGTGGTGAAGTTGTGCATCACCTGCCCGCCGCCGAAGATCTTGGCCTGCAGCGACTCGCGCCGGGCACCGAGCTTGAGCATTTCGTTGATCAGCAACTCCATGGCGTACGAGCCGTAGCGGCCCGATGCATCGGCAGAGTCGCCGTCGGGCAGCATGAAATGGTTCATGCCGCCCACGCGCATGGTGCGGTCCCAGATGCAGGCCGAGATGCAAGAGCCCAGCACGGTGACCAGGATCACGTCCTCGTTGGAGACAAAGTATTCGCCGGGCAGCACCTTGACGGCGTTGTGCTGGAAATGCGGGTCGTAATAGAAGAACGAAGCCTCGCCAGGGTAGCGCTGCTGGCGCTTGAGCTGCTCCAGCGAGGAACGCGGCACCGGATCGCCCGGTGCCGGATAGTCTGCAGCGGTATAGCTGTTGATGCGCGGCATGCGGCGACGCTCCGAGGGCGCCGGTGGCGGTGCGAAGGCAGGGCGGTCTCCGATCATGGGAGCACCCCCTGGCGTGCGGCAGGACCTGCGTCAGCGGCGCTCATAGACGGTCTTCCCCTTGAGCGTGAACAGATCGCGCGATTCACTGAAGTTCTCGGCATGCCCGACGAACAACAGGCCACCGGGCTTCATCACGCGGTGGATGCGCTCCAGCACGCGGCGCTGCGTGGCCGCGTCGAAGTAGATCATCACGTTGCGGCAGAAGACCACGTCGAAGGGGTCGCGGAACGGCCAGTCGTCACGGATCAGGTTGACGTTGAGAAACTCCACCAGGCGGCGCAGTTCGGGCTTGACGCGCACCAGGCCCGCATTGCCGGCCTTGCCCCGCAGGAAAAAGCGGTGCAGGCGCTCGGCGCTCATGCCCTTGATGCTTTCGGCGCGGTAGACGCCGGCCGATGCCGTGTCCAGCACGCGCGAGTCGATGTCGCTGGCCTGCAGCTGAAAGCTGGGCGTGGCACCCAGCGCTTCCAGCGCCGTCATGACGATGGAGTAAGGCTCTTCCCCGGTCGAGGCGGCATTGCACCAGACCTTCCAGGCCGTGCCGGCCGGCTTGCTGCGCAGATGCTGGGCAAAGATCTCGAAATGGTGCTGCTCGCGAAAGAACGCCGTGAGATTGGTGGTCAGCGCGTTCACGAACTCCTGCCACTCCACGCCGTCGGACTGCGACTCCAGCCAGTCCAGGTAGGTGGAGAAGCTGTCGTAGCCCGTCTCGCGCAGGCGCCGCGACAGGCGGCTGTAGACCATGGCGTGCTTGCCATCGTGCAGGCTGATGCCGGCCCGCTGGTAGATCAACGCCTGTACGCGGGCAAAGTCCCGCGACGACCATTCGAATTCGCGCCCCTGGGCCAGGGGCCCGTTGGCATCCCCGTCGTCGGCGACGGGACGTGCGGCCAGTGCCGCATTGGATGAGCCGGATCGCATGAGGGCGCTCAGTGCAAGAACGGGTCTCAGTCGACCGAGGCGACCAGGCCCATGTCCACGTTGTTCATGAGCTTTTCGATGTCCAGCAGGATGAGCATGCGCTCGCCCACGGAACCCAGGCCCAGGATGCAGCCGCTGTCGATGGCGCTTTCGATGTCCGGCGCGGGGCGCACGGCTTCGGGAGCCAGCTCCATCACGTCGCTGACCGAGTCCACCACGATGCCCACCACGCGGTTGCGCAGGTTCAGGATGATGACGACGGTGAAGCTGTTGTATTCCACCTGGGAGCAGTTGAACTTCAGCCGCATGTCCACGATGGGCACGATGGTGCCGCGCAGATTGACCACGCCCTTGATGAATTCCGGCGCATTGGCAATGCGGGTCGGCGGCTCGTAGCCGCGGATTTCCTGCACCTTCAGGATGTCGATGCCGTATTCCTCCTGGTCCAGGCGGAAGGTCAGGTACTCGCGCGCGCCGGTGGCGACGCCTTCTGCGGTCTTAGCGATCACGCTCATTGCTCAGCTCCTCAACTGTCGGGCCCGCGCCGTGGTGGCGCAGGCCATGGTTTCTTGGCGGCGCGCAGGCACTGCCTGCGGCGCCGTCGATTGTGGTCAGGTATCCCTGTCCCGTTCAGTGGCGTGCACGACGCACCAGCGCGCCGGTGTCCAGAATCAGCGCCACCGTGCCATCGCCCAGGATGGTGGCGCCCGAAACGTTGGGCACCTTGCGGTAGTTCGATTCAAGGTTCTTGACCACCACCTGGTGCTGGCCCAGCAGCTCGTCGACCAGCAAGGCCACGCGGCTGCCGTCGGACTCGACCACCACCATGATGTTGCTGGACTGGCTGGTGTCGCTGCGCGGCACGCGGAAGGTCTTTTCCAGCGCGAACACAGGCATGTACTCGTCGCGCACCTTGACCAGCTGCGTGCCGTTGGCCACGGTGTTCACGTCTTCGGCCTTGACCAGGAAGGACTCGACCACCGAGGACAGCGGCAGGATGTAGACCTCGTCGCTGACGCCGACCGACATGCCATCCATGATGGCCAGGGTCAGCGGCAGGCGAACGGCCACACGCATGCCCTTGCCCTGGGTGGACTCGATCTCGACCGAGCCGCCCAGCGCCGCGATATTGCGCTTGACCACGTCCATGCCCACGCCGCGCCCGGACACGTCGGTGACCACGTCGGCCGTGGAGAAGCCCGGCGCGAAGATCAGCTGCCAGACCTCCTGATCGGGCATGTTGTCCGAGACATCCATGCCGCGCTCGCGGGCCTTCTGGAGAATCCGCTCGCGGTTCATGCCGCGCCCGTCGTCGCGCACCTCGATGACGATGGAGCCGCCCTGATGGGAGGCTGCCAGCGTCAGCGTGCCGTGCTCGGACTTGCCGGCCGCCAGACGGTCCTCGGGCATTTCGATGCCGTGGTCCACGCTGTTGCGCACCAGATGGGTCAGCGGGTCGGTGATCTTTTCGACCAGTCCCTTGTCCAGCTCCGTGGCCTCGCCCAGCGTGATCAGGTCGATCTTCTTGCCCAGCTTGCCGGCCAGGTCGCGCAGCATGCGCGGGAAACGGCTGAACACGGTGGACATGGGAATCATGCGGATGGACATCACCGATTCCTGCAGATCGCGCGTATTGCGATCCAGGTCGGCCAAGCCTGCCAGCAGTTGCTGGTAGGCCGATGCGTCCAGTCCGTGGCTGTTTTGCGCCAGCATGGCCTGGGTGATGACCAGCTCGCCCACCAGGTTGATGAGCTGGTCGACCTTGGACACCGACACGCGGATGCTGGTGGACTCCATCTGCGCCTGCTGCGTCTGGGCCGCCGTCTTGGCGGCGGGCTTGGCCACGGCGCCGGCCGGCTGGATGGCCAGCGCGCCATCGGCCTGGGGCATGCCGGGCGCGCCGTTGAAGAAGCCATAGGCCTCATCGGCAGGCGGAATGGCGGCCGAGGCCAGGGCGGCATCGGGGTCGTGCGCATGCTCTTCAGCGGCCGGGGCTTGCGCCGCCACTGCTGCGGGTGCTGCCTCGGCAGGGGCTCCGGCCGCCGTGATGCGGACCTGCTCCTTGGCCACGTGGAAGGCGAACAGATCGAGCAGGTCGTCGTCGGTGGACGAGGTCTGCACGTCAAAGAGGCGGCTTTGCGGCTGATCGCAGGCCAGGTCCTCGATGCGTCCCAGACCGGGAATGTCGCGGAACAGCTCCTTGATGGCCTCGGCCATCTCCAGGCGCTCCAGCGGACCGATCAGGATATGCAGCGAACGTCCGCCGCTGCTGGGTGCCGTGCCGACGGCGCCGCCCGAGACAGGTGCTGCAGCAACCGGGGCCGGAGCCTGCGCTGGCGCAGCCACAGGGGCTGGAGCCGGGGTCGGTGCGGGAGCCGGCGCTGCCGCTGCAGGTACGGCGCTGCGGCCTTCCGCCAGCGTCTCGATGCGTGCCACCAGATCCGTGGTGGACAGGGCCTCGCCCTCGTTGCCGGCCTGGTGGCGTGCCAGCAGGCTGCGGCTGGCATCAGCCGACTCCAGCAACACATCGACCATCTCCGGAATCGGTGTGATCTCGTGCCGGCGCAGCCGGTCGAGCAGCGACTCCATGCGGTGCGTCAGCTCGGTCACGTCGGCAAAGCCGAAGGTGGCCGCCCCGCCCTTGATCGAGTGCGCGCATCGGAAGATGCCGTTGAGTTCCTCGTCATTGGCCGCTGACAGATCCAGATTCAGCAGCATCTGCTCCATCTGGTCGAGGTTCTCGGCCGCTTCTTCGAAGAAGATTTGATAGAACTGGCTCAGGTCGAAGTCTGCGCCCGCTCCTGCCCCATCCTGGTGTAGATCCGCCATCTTTGGTCCTGCTGTTTCCTGTTGCCCGTACTTATCGGCTCAACGCATTACTTTCTGAATGACTTCGATCAAACGGTTTGGATCGAAGGGCTTGACCAGCCAGCCCGTGGCGCCCGCGGCGCGTCCGGCCTGCTTCATCTGATCGCTGGATTCGGTGGTGAGAATGAGAATCGGCGTGTTCTGGAACTTGGGGTCTTCGCGCAGCTTGCGGGTCAGACCGATGCCATCCAGACGCGGCATGTTCTGGTCGGCCAGCACCAGGTCGACTTGTTCGAGCTGTGCCTTCTCGAGCGCATCCACGCCGTCAACCGCCTCCACAACGCGAAATCCCGCCCCTGCGAGGGTGAACGCCACCATCTTTCGCATCGAGGGGGAATCATCAACAGCCAGAATCGATCGCATGTATAGCTCCAACAGACGGGCAATAAAAGGTAGAAGAGTGCATGGTCAGTGGTCAGAACAGCTCGACCGAGCCAGCATCCATCTCGCTTTGCGTGACGGGATTGGGCCGGTCGGGTATCGCCGGCAGGCCCAGGGAATCGTCCTCCCCCTCGTCCACGCCCATGGTGGCTGCGGCCAACTGGAACGCGCAGCCTTGCAAAATCTTCGTAATATGGGCGATCAACTGGGAGGACATGTCGTGAAACTGCAACTCGGTCACCGCCAACCGAAGCGTGGACCGCGCGGCGTCCAGCTCGGGCAAGGCGCCTAGCGCCTCACCGGCCAGCTGGCCGTGGGTCTCGTCGAAACGGTCCAGCAGGTTCTGCGTTGCATGATTGAGAAGGCCTTCCAGGCGCTGCAGATCGCGCATCGCCACCAGCAAGGCATCCTGCAGGTCTGCGGCCACCATGACGGGCATGGGGACGGCAGGCTCGCCCGAAGGCTTGTGCATTGACTGCATTGTTACTCCACCACCAGCGTTTCAGCCCAATGTTCGCCATGCTCTGCAGCATGGCCAGCCCTTGTCAATCGTCCCCAAGAATGCAGCGCATCCCTTGATATACACGACCACTTGCATTTATGTTCCAAAATGTATCTCATGATAGCGCCCCCGGGGATGCCAGACCACCGCACAAGCCCTTGCGCATATTGCACATCGAGGATTCGGCGGCCGACCAGGCGCTGGCGCGGCTGAGCCTGCTGCGCGGCGGACTGGTCTGCGAGATTGTCGCGGTCGACCTGCTCGATGATGCCGCAGCCGCGCTGCAGAGCCAGGCATTCGACCTCATCCTGGCCGACTACCACCTGCCCGGCTTCACGGCGCTGGACGCCTGGGAGCTGGTGCGCCGCCAGCCCGGGCATCCGCCCTTTGTGCTGCTGTCGGGCGCCATCGGCGAGTCGGCCGCCGTGGACGTGATGCGCGAGGGCATCAGCGACTACCTGCTCAAGGACCACATCACGCGCCTGCCCCATGTGGTCTCGCATGCGCTGGAAGTGCACGAGGCCCGCCTGGCGCGCCGCCGCGCGGCGGCCGAGCTGGCGGCGTCCGAGCGGCGCCTGGCCGATCTGACCGAGCACCTGCAGACCTCCACCGAGCGCGAGCGCGCCAGCATTGCCCGCGAGATCCACGATGACATCGGCGGCTCGCTGACCTCGGTGAAGTTCGATGTGGCCTGGATTGCGCGCAATGCGCCCGAGGGCGGACTGCGCGAGCATGCGCTGGCCGCGCTGGAAATGCTGGAGCATGCGCTGGGTGCAAGCCAGCGCATCATGATGAACCTGCGCCCGCCCGTGCTGGACCAGGGACTGGTGGCCGCCGTGCAGTGGCTGGCCGAGAATTTCGAGCGCCGCACGGGCGTGCCCACCCGGGTGCGCAGCAGCCGCGAGAGCATGGACATCGCGCCCGACATCCAGGTCGTGGCCTACCGCACGGCCCAGGAGGCGCTGACCAACGTCGGCAAATATGCCCAGGCGCGCCATGTGGACATCGATCTCTCGGACCGCGAAGGCTTTCTCACGCTGGAGGTGACGGACGACGGCGTGGGCCTGGCCGAAGGCGCGCGCGACAAGCCCGAATCCTTCGGTTTGCGCGGTCTGGGCGAGCGTGCGCGCACCGTTCAGGGCTGGCTGGATGTCAGCAGTCAAGCCGGGCGAGGAACCTCGGTCATCGTCTCCATTCCGCTGGACGATGGCGGCACTTGCCCTAATATCCCGGGCAATGAATGCTGAACGCCATGGCGGCGTGACCCTTTTTCCAGGAGGCCGACTTTGATCCACGTGGTGCTGTGCGACGACCATGCGGTGCTGCGCCGGGGCATCCGTGACACCCTGGCCGAGGCAGTGGACATCAGCGTCACCGCCGAAGCAGGCAGCTATGCCGAGCTGCGCGAACAGCTGCGCACCGCCACCTGCGACGTGCTGCTGCTGGACATCAACATGCCCGGCCGCAGTGGCCTGGAAGCCCTGGCCAGCGTGCGCGAAACCCATCCGCTGATCAAGGTGCTCATGGTCTCCATGTACCCCGAGGATCAGTACGCGCTGCGCTGCCTGAAGGCGGGCGCGCAGGGCTACGCCAACAAGGCAGGCGACCCGGTGCTGCTGATCGAGGCGGTGCGTACCGTGGCCACGGGGCGCAAGTACCTGACGTCCGAAGTGGCCCAGATGCTGGCCGACAGCCTGGCCCAGCCCGCACCCCAGGTGCCCCATGAAAGCCTGTCCGAGCGCGAGCTGCAGACGCTGATCAAGATCGCGGCCGGCCAGCGGCTGACCGACATCGCCACCGAGCTGATGCTCAGCCCCAAGACCGTCAGCGTCTACCGGGCGCGCGTGCTGGAAAAACTGCAGATGAGCAGCAATGCCGAACTCACGGCCTACGCCATCCACAACCAGCTGATCTGAGGCTTTTGCGGCCGACAGGCCTGTAAATCTGTTGTTTTTCACAACTGCTTACATTGAAGTGCCAAATACCGCAATGCCGCGCTGCAGCAAGGCGACCAGGGGCTGCTCGAGCAGCGGCAGCGTGGCCATCAATCCCGTCAGGCCCACGGTGAGCGTGACCGGAAAACCCACGGCATAGATGTTCATCTGCGGTGCCACGCGCGAAATGATGCCCAGCACCAGGTTCACGAACAGCAGCATGGCGACCATGGGCAGGGCGATCCAGAAGGCACTGGCAAAGACCGCCGCCCCCATCTCGTGCAGCCGCATCTGGTTGATGGCCTGCAGGAAGCTGCCGTCCACAGGAAACGCCTCGTAACTCTTGAGCACGGCCATCAGCACCAGCAGGTGCCCGTTGATGACGATGAACAGCAGCGTGGAAATCTGGACCATGAAGCGCGCCACGGCGCTGAGCTGGGCATTCGTGGTCGGATCGAAGAAGCTGGCGAAGTTCAGCCCCATCTGCAGGCCGACCACCTCGCCCGCAACCTCCACGGCGGCAAACACCAGGCGCACGGCAAAGCCCACGGCCAGCCCCACCCCGACCTGCTGAATCAGCGTGCCCAGCGCCTGCGGCGAGTTGATGCCGATCACGGGCTGGTCGCCCAGCACGGGCTGCGCGCACACCGCCACCAGGAAGGCCAGGCCGATCTTCAGACGCATGGGAATGACGCGCTGCGAGAACACGGGGGCCACGGAAAACATGGCCAGCACGCGCAGAAACGGCCAGAGAACGGGCGACAGCCACGCCACCAGTTGGGCTTCGCTGAAGGTGATCACAGTGGCGTTTCCAGTGCGCGGCGCAGGGCTCAGCCCACCGCCTGCGGAATGGTCTCGATGGTGCGGCGGATGAAGTCCACCAGCGTGCTCAGCATCCACGGGCCCGCTATGGCAAACACCAGCACGGCGGAGATGAGCTTGGGCACGAAGGCCAGCGTGGCCTCATGCACCTGGGTCACCGCCTGGAAGACGCTGACGGCCAGGCCCACGGCCAGCACCACGCCCAGCACGGGCATGGAGATCATGAGCAGCAAGGTCAGTGCCTCGCGGCCGAAGGTGAGCACGTATTGGGAGGTCATGGAAGGATTTCCAAAAAAGAGCGGGGCTAGACGGCGAAGCTGGCGGCCAGCGAGCCTATGAGCAGGTTCCAGCCATCGGCCAGCACGAAGAGCATGAGCTTGAACGGCAGGGCCACCAGCACGGGCGACAGCATCATCATGCCCAGGGACATGAGGATCGAGGACACGACCATGTCGATGACCAGGAAGGGGATGAAGATCATGAAGCCGATCTGGAACGCGGTCTTCAGCTCGCTGGTCACGAAGGCGGGCACCAGCACGCGCAGCGGTGCGGTCTCGCTGGTGACGCCTGCATCGAGCTTGGCCAGCCGCGCGAACAGCGCAAAGTCCGACTGGCGCGTCTGCTTGAGCATGAAGTCGCGCATGGGCGCCTCGGCCTTCTCAATGGCCTGCTCGAAGGTCACGGCATTCGTGGTGTAGGGCACGTAGGCCTCCTGGTACACGCGGTCCAGGGTGGGGCCCATGACGAACAGCGTCAGGAACAGCGATAGGCCGATGATCACCTGGTTGGGCGGCGCCGACTGCGTGCCCAGCGCCTGGCGCATCAGCGACAGCACGATGACGATGCGGGTGAAGCCCGTCATCATCAAGAGGATGGCCGGCAGGAAGGACAGCGCCGTGAAGAACAGCAGGGTCTGGATGGGCACCGAAAAGCTGGTGCCACCGCTGCCCTGGCCGATGACCAGCGGAAGGCTGGCGGGCGCGCCCTGTGCCCAGGAGGCCAGGGGCGTGGCGCAGCACAGCGCCAGCGCTGCGGCGCCAGCGGCCTGGCTCAGCGTGCGCGCCGGGCGCTTGCAGGAATATTCAGACATTCGCACCGTCCGCAGGCAGGCTGCGCGCTTGCGCCATCGCAGCCGAAAAATCAGCAGGGGCCGGGGCCTGCAGCACATGCAGGCACTGGATGCTTTGCGCCGTGACGCCCAGCACCAGACGCACGGTCTGCGCGCCCTCGCCCACTTCCACCGTCACCACCCGCTGCTGCGGGCCCACGCCCACGGCGCCCAGCACCCGCGACTGCAGGCCGGCCGCGCCGCGCAGCGCAGCCGTGCGCTGCTGGAAGCGGCGCAGCAGCCAGGGCAGAGCGGCCATGGCCGTGACCAGGGCCACCACCGTGAGCAGGGTCGGCCACAGCGGGCCCATGCCGGCGCTCTCAGCCACGGCTGACCCGGCGCAAGCGCTCGGACGGCGTGACCACGTCGGTCAGGCGGATACCGAACTTGTCGTTGACCACCACCACCTCGCCCTGGGCGATCAGGTAGCCGTTGACCAGCACGTCCATGGGCTCGCCGGCCAGTGCGTCGAGTTCGACCACCGAGCCCTGGGCCAGTTGCAGGATGTACTTGATCGGCACCTTGGTGCGGCCCAGCTCCACCGACAGCTGCACCGGGATGTCCAGCACCATGTTGATGTCGTTGACCGGCACATCGCCGCCACCGGCGTAGGGACGCACGGGCTCGCCCGTCAGCGGGCCGCCCTGCTCCTCTTCCAGCTTGGCGTCGCGCTCGCGCTGCTCGTCCAATGCCTCTGCCCAGCCCGAGAACGGATCATCGCCAGCGGGCTTTTGCGTATCTTCAGTTGCCATTGTTTTCTCCCATCCAGCCAGCGTCGGCGCCACGCAGGCAGTTCTCGACGCGGATTGCGTACTTGTCGTTGTGAGTGCCGTACTGGCACTCGAAAATCGGGACGCCGCCAATGGAGGCGCGGATCAGCGGCTCGCGGTCGAGTTCGATGAAATCGCCGGGGCGCATGGCCAGCAGCTGCTCCACCGTGGCGTCGGCACGTGCCAGTTCGGCCACCAGGGTCACCTCGGCGGCCTGGATCTCGCGCTTGAGCACCTTGACCCAGCGGCGGTCCACTTCGATGGAGTCGCCCTGTGTCGAGGAATACAGCACATCACGGATGGGCTCCAGCGTTGCATAGGGCATGCAGATGTGGATGGAGCCCGAGATGTCGCCGATCTCCAGCTGAAAGGCCGTGGACACGACGATTTCGCTGGGCGTGGCGATGTTGGCGAACTGCGGTTGCATCTCCGACCGCTGGTAGCCCAGCTCCAGCGGATAGATGCCGTGCCAGGCCTTCTTGTATTCCTCGCAGATCACGTTGACCAGGCGGTTGATCACGCGCTGCTCGGTGTGCGAGAAGTCTCGCCCTTCGATACGCGTCTGCAGCCGGCCCGTGCCGCCGTACAGCGTATCGATGACACCGAACACCAGCGAGGGGTCGCAGACCACCAGGCCGCTGCCGCGCAGCGGACGGATGGCGACGATGTTGAAGTTGGTGGGCACCACCAGCTCGCGCAGGAAGGCGCTGTAGCGCTGCACCGACACCGTGCCCACGGACACTTCGGGACTGCGGCGGATGAAGTTGAACAGGCCGATGCGGAAGTTGCGGGCAAAGCGCTCGTTGACGATTTCCATCGTCGGCATGCGCCCGCGCACGATGCGCTCCTGGCTGGAGATGTCGTACTGGCGGATGATGCCCGCCTCGACCTCCTCGGTCGTGGATTTCTGGCTCTCGCCGGTCACACCCTCCAAAAGGGCATCGACTTCTTCCTGGGAGAGAAACGAATCGCTCATGGCGCCTGGCCTCCCCGGTTACTGGATGATGAAGCTGGAGAAGAGCACGCGGCGCACCGGGTTCTTGCCAGCGGAGGAGCGGCGGCGCTCGCCGTCTTCGTCCTCGGCATCCTCGTCGCGGCTGCGCTTCTTGGCCTTGGCCTGGTTGCCGTAGCCCAGCGGGGCCGAGACTTCGTTGAGCACGTCGGCGGCCAGGCGCTCCTTGCCTTCGCGCTCCAGCAGTTCCTCGGCCGTGCGCTGGGACACCAGCATCAGGATGCCGTTGCGGATGCTGGGCAGGTATTGCTTGACCGTGGTGGCGGTCTTCTCGTCGGCCAGCTCCAGCGTGATGCCGATCTGCACGAAGCGGTCGCCGCCCGTATCGGACAGATTGACCACCAGGTTGTCCAGCGGCAGGAAGGTGGGCACGGTCACGGCCGCCTTGCTGGCGCTGCCCTCTTCCTCATCGCCGCTGCTGTGGCGCTTGGACAGCAGGATGAAGGCAGCGGCCGCGCCTATGGCCAGGACGGCAATGATGACGATCAGCACGATCAGCTTCTTGCCCTTGGCCGGGGCGGGAGCTGCATTGTTGGCGGCATTGGGTGTGGCAGACACTGGAATTCCTCTGGGTGAGCGGGACCGCCACGCGCACGCGCTTCATGCGCGGCGCCATGACGCAGCAGGCCCATGGCAGGAATTATTCGGCGATTGGACCCCGGACCATGGCCTGAATAAGCGCATGAAACCCCGGTTTCTCGCTGGCTTGATGGCCCTCAAACGCCACAGGCCGGGCAGCTTGTCGCCACCCGGCCTGTTGTGAAAACCCTGAAACGGCGCATGCGCCGCCCCGCAAGAAGCGCAGGAAGAATCAGACGAACAGATCCACCCCGCCCGCTGCCGCGCGGCCACCGCCGGCCTGTGCGGCGCCATTGCCGCCCGTGACGCCGGCGGCATCGACCATGGCGCTCACGCGGCCCTGGCGCGCCTGGGCGTCGGCCCCCTGTCTTCCCGAATCGCCGCTGCCGGACTGGCCGCCCGCATCCACGCTGACGCCGGCCAGTTGCAGGCCCTGGGCCTGCAGCAGCTCGCGCAGCTGGTCGGCACCATTGCCCAGCCAGTCACGCGCCTGGGCTTCGCTGGCGCCAAAGCGCACATGGGCCTCGTTGCCCTGCAGGCTGACCTGCACCTGGATGGCCCGGCCCTCATGCTCCACGGACAGCGAGGCGTTCTGGTTCTTGTTGTGGACCCAGAAGGCCACCTGCTCGGACACCTGCTGCTCGCGCTCGGTGGAATTGCCCGGCTGGGCCTGGGCGTCGGGCTGGGCAAAGGCCGCGCCATTTTGGCCGGCCGCCTGCTGGCCCAGGGATTGGCCGGCATGGGCCGCGCCCACGGCAGCCGCAACGCCGTGCAGTCCGTTCGCCGCCGACTCCGTGGAGGCGGTGCCGCCGTCACGGGCTCGCTCGAACAGGCCGCGCCATTCTTCGGGCCGCACTGCGGCCATGCCGTTGAGCGCAATGCCCGACGCCAAGGCCGCGTCCTGCCGCACACCGGCCGCCAGGGCCTGGGGCGTGTGTTCATGCGTGGCCTGGGCGGTGGTTGCCGTGCGTGCGGCGGCGGCCGTCAGTGCCGCATCGGACTGCACGGCGGCCAGCATATCGGCGGCCTGGGCCTGTGCCTGGGTACGGCGCGCAGCGCCATCGGTCAGTGCCCCGGCTGCATTGGGGTCCGCAGCGGCAGCCAGGGCCGCAGCATTGGCGCTGGCCGTGGCCAGCGCCGTGCCTGCGGCATCACCGGCTGCGGACTGCGGAGCCAGGAAGGCCGCGTGCGCCACAGCGCCCTGCTCCTGGCGCAGGGCCATCATGGCAGCGCTGCCCCGGCCGGACAGCCAGTCGCCCGCCACGCCCTGCAGCATGTCGCGGTCGCCCTTGCCGTCCAGATGGGCGGTCTGCCCGACCAGACTGAGCCAGGGCGCCTGGCCGTTGGCAGCCAGCGCCATGGCATCGGCCTGCGCCGAGGTGGTCATATCGGTCGGCTCCGCCTGCGGTTGCAGCGGCAGTTGCGGCTGCTGCAGCAGGCCCTGCGCCAGGCCGGGATCGGCCAGCAGGTCTGCGGCATCCTTCAGGCCGTCCTTGGCTGCGCCCTTGAGGCTGGACAGCGCGGAAAGAGCGGCACTGCCGTCCTCGCCCAAGGCCTGGCCGAGGGCGCCCGAGGCCAGCGCCGGCAATCCGCCAATGCCATCCATCGCCGCCAGCAACGAAGAAAAGCCTGCGGCCTGGTCGTTGGAGGGCGGCTGCGTGCCGCGCGCGGAGCGAACGCCTTCCATGGCGCGCTGCATGGCGCTGCGCGCATCGGCGCGCTGTTCGATCTGGTTGGTGGACATGCGTCAAGCCTCCTGGAATGTCAGCCCGAAGCTGCGACGGAAAAACTGGATGGCCGCACGTTCATCGGTCTCCTTTTGCTCGCGGCGCATCTGGCTCAGCGCCAGATCGCGGCGGCGCACCTCGACGACCTTGCGCAGGCTGCTGACCCGCAGCTCGCAGGCCATCAAGGCCTTTTGCGCGGCCTCCAGGCGGATCGCCAGGTCGGCCAGCACCCGCGTCTGCAGGCCGATGGCGTGCTGCAGGCGGTCCATGAACTGGTACTGGTGGAACATGACCTCGGGCTGCACGGACTGGTTTTCCTGCGCGCCCCAGCGCGTCTGCATTTCCTGCACATAGTGCTGCAGCTGCTCCATTTGCGTCTGCGCGGCCTGCTGCGAGCGCAGGCGCTCCTGCACCGCCTGGCGCGCCTCGTCACGCTTGCGCGACGCGGCATCGATGGCCACCATCAAGGCATTCAAGGACGACATACCGGGGTTTCCTCCCTGTGTTCGTTATCGCGTTGGTCGCGTTTTGGCAGTGCCGCGTCGCCGCGTCACTGCCCACCGAGTGCGGCAGCCATGCCCGAGATGCTCTCGTCCATGGAAGCCGACTCGAACATGCTTTGCTGCAGAAAGGCCGCCATGGCCGGCTGCAGGCGTATCGCTTCATCCATCTGCGGGTCAGAGCCCGCCATGTAGGCACCGACCTGGACCAGGTCCCGCCCCTTCTGGTAGCGCGAATAGACAGCGCGAAAGCGCCGTGCCAGCTCGAAATGCTCGCGCGAGACCACGTTGTGCATCACGCGCGAAGCCGATTGCTCGATATCGATGGCCGGGTAGTGGCCCGACTCGGCCAGCGCCCGCGACAGCACGACGTGGCCGTCCAGAATGGCGCGCGCCGCGTCGGCAATAGGGTCCTGCTGGTCGTCGCCTTCGGACAGCACGGTGTAGAAGGCCGTGATCGAGCCCACGCCGTTGAGGCCGTTGCCGCTGCGCTCGACCAGGGCCGGCAGCTTGGCAAAGCACGACGGCGGATAGCCCTTGGTGGCCGGCGGCTCGCCAATGGCCAGGGCGATCTCGCGCTGGGCCATGGCATAGCGGGTGAGCGAGTCCATGAGCAGCAGCACATGCTGGCCCTTGTCGCGGAAATGTTCGGCAATGGCCGTGGCATAGGCGGCGCCCTGCATGCGCAGCAGCGGCGGCGCATCGGCCGGGGCGGCGACGACCACGGCGCGGCTGCGGTCCTGCGCACCGAGGATGTCCTCGACGAATTCCTTGACCTCGCGGCCGCGTTCGCCGATCAGGCCGACCACGATCACGTCCGCCTGGGTGTAGCGCGCCATCATGCCCAGCAGCACGGACTTGCCCACGCCCGAGCCCGCGAACAGGCCCAGACGCTGGCCCCGGCCCACGGTGAGCAGGGCGTTGAGCGAGCGCACGCCGGTGTCCAGCGTCTCGCGCACCGGGTCGCGGTCCATGGCGTTGATGGGGTTGCGGTCCAGCAGATCGGCGCTCACGTCGGCCAGCGGGCCGCCATGGTCCAGGGGCTGGCCCTGCGAATCCACGACACGGCCCAGCAGGCCGCTGCCAATGGGCAGGCGCAGCACGCCGGCCGCCAGGGACACGGGCGGCTCGACACCGTCGCCAAAGCGCAGCGGTGCGACAAAGGGTTCGGCCGGCGTCACGATGGCGCCGCTGGACAGGCCCTGGATGTCGCCCGCAGGCATGAGAAACGCACGCTCGCCGGCAAAGCCGACGACCTCTGCCAGCACCGGGTCCTGGCCCTGCTGGCGTATCCAGCACTGCGAGCCCACGCGCACCTGCAGGCCCGTGGCCTCCAGCACCAGGCCGGTCAGGCGCGTGAGCGTGCCGTGGGTTTCCAGGGGAATGTCGCCCTGCAGGCGGGCGCGGGCATTGGACAGCAGTTGCTGCCAGGGCCTGGCGGCAGGCTCGGGGGTCAGTTTGGCGGCGTCGGCCAGCGGGGCGTCAACCGGCATCGCGTTCTCCGTCATACCAGGTGGAGACCAGGCCCAGCGCGGCCACGGCGCGGCGCCAGCGCTTGTCCATGCCGGCATCGACCTGGGCGCCGCCCGATTCCACGCGCACATCGCCCTGGGCCACGGAGGCGTCGCTGATCCACTGCACCTTGGACTGGGCGCCATGCTCGGCGCGCAGCGCCTCGTCCAGCACGGCGAAGTCGGCGGGGTTCAGGCGCACGGTGGCGGCGCGACCGTCGGCGGCCAGCATGTCCAGCGCCTCGCGCACCACGGGCAACAGGGCCTGGGGCTGGCTGCGCAGCTCCTGGCGGACCACCTGGCGCGCAATGTCGCAGGCCAGGTTGAGCAGTTCCTGCGCTGCATCCGTCTGCAGCTGCTTGAAGCCGGCATCCAGGCCGGACAGCAGCGCGTCCACGCGCTGCGCCGTCTCGCGGCCCGTGCCGGAGACATAGTCATCCATGTGTTGCTGCCACTGCTGCTGGGCTTCCTGGCGGCCCTGCTCCAGGCCCTCGGCATGGCCTTCGGCGCGTGCCTGTTCCAGCAGGGCATGCAGTTGTTCCTCATCCACTGCGGGGGCGGTGGAGGCCGGGGCGCCCGGCGTGTCGGCTTCGACATCCAGCACCATGGAGTCGGCCTCCAGCCGGGGCGCATCGGAGCGGCCGGGCAGCGACAGGCTGTGAAAGCCCGACGAGGAGGCAGGCGCGCGCGCCATGCCCGCGCCGCCATGCCCAGCCTGGGCACCGGATGCGGCGGGCGCACCCTGGATGTCCGGCAGACCCGCGAGGCTGGGCAGGCTTTTCAGGCCGCCCATGTGGTCCACGGCGCCGAAGCGCCACTGCACCACCTGGCGCTCGTCGATCTCCTCGGAAGGGATGAAGCGCGAGTTCATGCCGTTAGACATAGCTGTCTTCCGCACCGCTGCCGATGGTGATCTGGCCTTCTTCGGCCAGGCGACGCACCACCTTCAGGATTTCCTTTTGCTGCGCTTCCACTTCGGACAGGCGCATCGGGCCGCGGCCTTCCAGGTCCTCGCGCAGCGACTCGGCGGCACGCATGGACATGTTGGCCAGGATCTTGTCGCGCACTTCCATCGAACCGCCCTTGAGCGCGATGATCAGCGTCTCGGACACCACCTCGCGCAGCACCAGCTGCACCGAGCGGTCGTCCAGCTTGACCAGGTCGTCGAACACGAACATCTTGTCCATGATCTTCTGGGCCAGGTCCGGGTCGTAGTTGCGGATGGTGTCCAGCACGGCCACGTCGGCATTGCCGCCGAGGTTGTTGATCATCTCGGCCGCCGTCTTGACGCCGCCCAGCGAGGTCTTGCGGATCTTGTCGCCGCCGGCCAGCACCTGGAACAGCACCTCGTTGAGGTCCTTGAGCGCGGTCGGCTGAATGCCTTCCAGCGTGGCCACGCGCAGCATGACTTCGCTGCGGAAACGCTCGGGCAGCTGCATCAGCACGGCAGCGGCCTGCTCGTGCTCCAGGTGCACGAGGATGGCGGCCACGATCTGCGGATGCTCGCCGCGCAGCAGTTCGGCCACGGACAGCGGGTCCATCCACTTGAGGCTTTCGATGCCGGAGACATCGCCGCCCTGCAGGATGCGGTCGATCAGCAGCGCCGCCTTGTCGTCGCCCAGGGCGCGCTTGAGCACCGAGCGCACATAGCCGCTGGCGTCGTCCACCAGCAGGCTTTGCGCGGCCGCGTCATCGGCAAAGCGGTTGATGACGAAGTCCACCTTCTCGCGCGAGACACCGCGCATGTGCGCAATGGTCTCGCCGAGCTTTTGCACTTCCTTCGGGGTGAGGTGCTTGAACACCTCGGCCGCTTCCTCCTCGCCCAGGGAGACCAGCAAGATGGCGGCGTCGTTCAGGCCTCGTTCGTCCATATCTCAGCAATCCGTGTTTTGAGAGGCTCAGGTGGCCTCGCCGTTGATCCAGGTCTTGACGATGTTGGCCACCGCGATCGGGTTCTGCTTGGCCAGTTGGCGCGCCTGCTCCAGGCGCACTTGCTCCTGCGTGGGCGAAAGATCGACAGCGGGTGCAGCCAGCGCCGGACGGTCCAGCTGCTCGCCTTCGATGGCATTGAGCTGTCCGCCCACGGCCACCGTCTTGCGGCTCTTGAGCATGGGTCGCACCAGGCCCAGCAGCAAGATGGCGCCGAACAGGGCCAGGCCGATGGGCACGCCCAGGCTGCGGGCCATGGCCAGCACTTCGGGCTGGCGCCACAGCGGCACATCGGCGGGCACTTCGTCCTGCACAAAGGGCGTGCTGACCAGGTTGACCGAGTCGCCGCGCTCGGCGCTGTAGCCCACGGTCTCGCGCACCAGGGTCAGCAGTTGCGCCTGCTGCGCCGCCGTCAGGCCGCGTGCGGCGGCAGCGACGGTGGCTGCATCGGTTGCCCCGGCCGCACCGGCAGCGGCCGGCGCAGGGGCAGCCACCAGGGGCGCATTGATGACCACGGCGGCCGTCAGGCGCTTGATGCTGCCCGTGCTGCCGCGTGTGTGGCGCACGGTCTTGTCCACTTCGTAATTGGTGATGGACTCGCGCTTGCTGGCAGCGCGGGCGGCGTTCTGGCCGTCGGCCGCCTGGGGCGCGGGATTGGCGCCGTTGACGGGCGCGGAAGCGTTCTGGGGCGGCTGGTTGCTGGTGGCGCCGGGAATGCCCGTGGGCTGGGGCGGCTTTTGCTCGCCCGAGCTTTCCACCACCTGCTGGCTGCGCACCACGCCCGCGTCGGAGGACTGGTTGGGACGGTGCTGCTCCGAAGTCGATTCGGTCTGGCTGAAATCCATCTCGGCCGAGACCTGCGCCTTCACATTGTTCTTGCCGACCACGGGCTCCAGGATCTCCAGGATGCGGCGCACGTACTGCTGCTCGATCTGCTGGGTGTAGTTCAGCTGCTGCATGTCCACAGCATTGGCGTTGCCGTCGGGCGACTGCGACAGCAGCTTGCCCGAGTCGTCCAGGATGCTCACGGCCGTGGGCGCCATCTCGGGCACGCTGGAGGCCACCAGGTGCACGATGCCCGCGATCTGCGTGCGGTCCAGCACACGGCCCGGGTACAGGCTCAGCAGCACCGAGGCCGAGGGCTTTTGCTGCTCGCGGAAAAAGCCGTTCTGATTGGGCAGGGCCAGGTGCACGCGTGCGCTTTGCACGGCGGCCAGGGCCTGGATGGAGCGCGTCAGCTCGCCTTCAAGGCCGCGCTGGAAATTGAGGCGTTCCTGGAACTGGGTGATGCCGAACTTGCTGTTCTCCATCAGCTCGAAACCCGTCACCGAACCCTTGGGCAGGCCCTGGGTGGCCAGCTTCAGGCGTACATCGTGCACGCGGTCGGACGGGATGAGGATGGCACCGCCGCCTTCCGTGTAGCGGTAAGGCACGTTCATCTGCGACAGCTGGGCGACGATGGCGCCGCCATCCTTGTCGCTCAGGTTGGAGAACAGCACCTTGTAGTCCGGCTGGCGGTAGAACATGGCCGCCGCACCCAGGGCGACGACCAGCAGCACGGCGATCGCGCCCCAACGCAGGCGCGCGCCACGGTCCATGGCCGTCCAGCGCTGCTGCAAGGCAGGCTGGGGCACGGGAGTGGCTTGAGGGACAGGGATTTCAGCGACAGCAGACATCTTGGTTCCAGGTGTTCGAGCCCTGCACACACAGGACCCTAGCGTGCTGTCGATTATTCGAAGTCCGCCGCTTCACATTCGCCCGATAAGCGCGCCGTTTGGCCGTCTATTTGCCGCGATGCGAAAACCCTGCCGCCCTACGATCTCGTCATCTTGCTAACTCCGATGGAATGTGTCATGGACCTTCGCATCCCCAGTACCACCTCTCCCCTGTACGGCACCCAGCTCCCCAAAGGCGTGGGCGCAGGCGACGCATCGACCAAAGTGGCGGCTGGCGGCTTCAGCCAGGCCCTTCAAGGCGCGCTGCAGTCCGTCAGTTCAGCCCAGAACAACTCCAGCCAGCTGCAGCGTGAGGTGCAGTTGGAGAACCCGGCCGTCAGCCTCGAAGAAACCATGATCGCCATGCAAAAGGCGCAGATCGGCTTCCAGGCCACGATGCAGGTGCGCAACCGGCTCGTGCAGGCCTATACCGACGTGATGAACATGCAGGTGTGAGGACGTCCGGCCCCGGCCGGACCCTCTTTGCCTCCTCGGATCGCAGACCGCAGACCGAACGGGATTCGCGCGCGCCATTGCCATTGCATGGCAGCGTCATTTCCGCGCATTTCGGATCTTGCCGCCTTCAGGGTCCTTGCTTCGTTTTCCCCGGATCTGGCCTCTGGCCGTCCCTCATTCCTGGCCGCCCTTCCTGCGCACGGCCATCCAGCACTCCCCTGCCTCCACCTCATTGACCAAGCGCAGCCTCATCCCGCGCATGGATGGGTACGCCCAAGCTGCAGCCTTGCTTGCGCCCGCTGCGCAGATTCATTCAGCCGAATTCCAGCCCGGAAAAGACAAAACCCTCGGGCACGGATGCCGGAGGGTTGAGCAGGGGGAAGAAAGAAGAGAAAGAGAAGAGAGAAAAAAGGGACGCGGCTTCAGCTGGCCGAGTGGTAGATGCGCGCCTTGCCCGGTCCGGCATGGGGATGTCCATACAGGTCGCGTCCATACGTGGCCTGGTCCGAAGTCTGGGGAATCAGCGCCGCCGCCTGGCTCTGGGCCACCACGGCCATGCGTGCCAGCTGGTCGCGCTGCATGGCCATCTGCTCGCCCAGCGCCTGGGCGCGTTCGCGCAGCTCCTGCGTCCAGTCGGCCGCGCTGAAGCGCCGGGCCAGTTCGGAGAACGCCGCCATGGCATCGCGCAGCCGGGTGCTGGACTGCTCCAGCGCGACCGCATCCTTCGATTGCAGCGAGGCGGACACCATCCGGACCACCGCGTCCAGGGAATCGAGCATCTCGCTGAGAGTCATGGGACAGGCCTTGCTGAAAAAAGAAAGCGCGTGCTCGCGCCGGAAGGAAAAAACCGAGAAAGAACCGAACCCGCGCTCAGACGCGCGAGTGCGAGAGGAATTCTTCGGAGTTGGCCAGCAGCTTGTCGGCCACGGCGTCGGCGTTCACGCGGAAGGTGCCGTTGGCAATGGCTTCGCGGATTTCCTTGACGCGGTTGGCATCGAAATCGGCCGTGGCGCGACCAGATTGGTCCAGTGCGCGGGCCGAGGTCGAGAACGACACGGGAACACCGGCCGCCTTGGCAGGCTGGGCCTGGGCGGAGGATTCCTCGGTGGCAATGGTGCTGGCTGTCTTGGGCTGCTTGGCGGCGGCCTGGGAGGCAGCGGCGGGCAGTTCCGGTTTTTGACCTATCTTCATCTTGATTCTCCAATCGCCCTGGCGGCGTGAGGCGCTGTGCCTAGCTTTCGACTGCCTGGAACAAAACTTGAGGTTTTTTTACTGGACCAGCACCACGCCCTCGGGATTCACCACCCCGGAGATGAGCCGGCCATTATCCATGCGAACCCGCACGGTCTGGCCTTCACCGGCGGCCGACATGGCCTTGCCCGACGATGTGACGGAAAAACCACCACCGTTGACCAGAACGCGCACTTCGGCACCCACCGCGAACAGCGCCGGCGTGCGCAGCATGTTCTGGCGCAGCGCCTGGCCTGCGGCCAGCGGGCGGGAAGCCACCAGGCCCACCCAGTCCTGCTGGTTGGCGTAGACGGCGGCCGATTCCTCGGCCCAGTCCACTTCGGCCTGGACGGCATCGTCGGCCGACAGCGGGCGGCCCGAAGGCACACCGTTTTGCAGCACCCAGGCCGGCCCCCAGGCCTTGACCGTGATGGGCAGGAACACATTCCAGGCCACGGCGCCCTGCAGGCAGCGCAGACCCAGGCGGGTACGGCCCCACAGGCGCGAGCCTGCGGGCAAATAGGGTTCGACCTTGGCGCAGGCAGCCAGGCGCAGGCGGGGATCGAGCTGGCCCATCTGCACTTCCATGCGCAGGGGCAAGGCGCCCGCGCCGGCCATGCCCTGCTGCAGGGCCTCGTCGGCAAAGCGCTGGCCGATCTGGCTGAGCTGGGCTGCACCGTCAGGAGCGTTTTGCGCGAAGGCAGGGCCTGCCAGCGACGCTCCAGCGGCAAGCGCAGCGCATGCGGCGGCGCGAGCGAGGGCTCGGACGGCGGATGGCGAATGGGCGGTGCTGAAGTTCGGCATGGCTGTGGCTCCTGACTTGCTCCGGCCTCCCGTCAGGATGGGTGGGACACCTGGAGCGATGCCAGCAAATATAGGGCGAGCGCTCTTTTCCGAAGCGCCGAACTGCGCAGGCAAACGCGCTTTCTTCGCGCTTTAGCGTTCGGGCCCGATTTCCATAATCGACGCATGCCGCAGTCCGTGGGCTGCCGCCATTTCGTCAACCGATCACCGCAAATCCCAGAGGGCGAGGCCGACATGCTCGACAAGATGACTGAACGACTGGACTTCCAGAGCAAGGCGCTGGTGCTGCGCGCCGAGCGCCAGCGTGCAATCGCCAGCAACATCGCCAATGCCGACACCCCGGGCTACGTGGCGCGCGACTTCAATTTCCGCGAGGCGCTGACGGCCGTTACCTCCGGCCCCTCGCCCATGACGCTGGCCAGCGTCAGCCAGGGCGGACACATTCCCCTGCCTGCCGCCGCCTCGGGGCAGAGCGCGCAAAGCCATCTCGGCTACTCGGTGCAGGCCCAGACCAACATGGACAACAACACCGTGGACCTGGACCGCGAACGCGCCAACTTCGTCGACAACGCCGTGCGCTACGAAGCCACGCTGCGCTTTCTGAACGGCCAGGCCAAGACCATGCTGTCGGCCATCCAGGGCCAGTAAGCCGGCGCCACAGACCACAGGAGCTTTCCCATGTCCATGTTCTCCATCTTCAGCATCTCCGGCAGTGCCGTCAGCGCCCAATCGCAGCGCCTGAACGTCGTGGCCTCGAATCTGGCCAACGTCGATGCCGTGGCCGGCCCCGACGGCAAGGCCTACCAGGCGCGCCAGGTGGTCTTCCAGACCGTGGCCATGGGCGAGGAAGGCTCCTCGGGCGTGCGCGTCAGCGCCATCAGCCAGGACAACACGCCCGGCCGCCGCATCCACGACCCCCAGCACCCGCTGGCCGATGCCGAAGGCTATGTGACGCACTCCAACGTCAGCGCCGTGGACGAGATGGTCAACATGATCTCGGCCTCGCGCTCCTACCAGAACAACGTCGAGGTCATGAACACGACCAAGTCGCTGCTGCTCAAAACCCTGCAGATGGGCCAGTGAGCCCCGTCCGCACCACCTTCCAGGAGCCACTCCCATGATCTATGGCGCAGGCAGCGTCGCCAGCACGGCCGACATCAACAACAAGTCCGCCACGAGCAATTCGACCACCGACCCCGCGGCGGCGCAGGACCGTTTCCTGAAGCTGCTGGTCGCGCAGTTGAACAACCAGGATCCCATGAATCCCATGGACAACGCGCAGATGACCTCGCAGATGGCGCAGATCAACACCGTCACCGGCATCCAGCAGTTGAACAAGACCATGGAAAGCATGGCCGGCCAGTTCACCGCCATGCAGGTGCTGCAGGGCACGCAGATGATCGGCCGCACCGTGCTGACCGAAGGCAACACCCTGGGCGTGGGCAAGGAAAAGTCCTATACGGCAGCCTTCGACCTCGAAGGCCCGGCCGCCGATGTCAAGGTGCAGATCACCACGGCCGGCGGCGAGCTGGTGGACACCGTCGAGCTGGGCAGCGGCACCGCGGGCCGCAACTACTTCACCTGGGACGGCAGCAAGTACACGGGCGATGCCAGCCAGCTGCGCTACACGGTGCAGGCCACGAATGCCGACACGGTCGTGGCCTCGACCACGCTGTCGCCCCATGCGGTGCTCGCCACAGGCACCACCGACGGCAAGCTGACGCTGGAGCTGGACGACGGCACCAACGTCGCCTACGCCTCCGTCAAGGCCGTGTACTGACCCCCGCACCATCCACCCAAATACATCGCAGGAGCACACCATGGGATTCCAACAAGGCCTCTCGGGTCTGAACGCCGCCAGCAAGAACCTGGACGTGATCGGCCACAACATCGCCAACGCCAACACCACGGGCTTCAAGTCCTCGCGCGCCGAGTTCGCCGAGGCCGTGGCCAGCGCCGTGGGTTCGGCCAGCGGCCAGAACAGCGGCATCGGCGTCAATGTGGCCGCCGTGACCCAGCAGTTCCGCCAGGGCCCGATCACCACCACGGGCAACAACCTGGACGTGGCCATCAACGGCAACGGCTTCTTCGTCGTGCGCCAGCCCGACGGCAGCACGGCCTACACGCGCGCCGGCAACTTCGGCCTGGACAAGCAGGGCAACCTCAAGACCGTGCAGGGCGACAACGTCATGGGCTACCCCGTGGACGCCACCACGGGCAAGGTGCTGGCCGGCGGCCAGCCAGTTCCCATGGTCTTTCCTTCGGGCCAGCCGATCGCTGCCAAGACCACGACCAAGATCGACGTGTCGCTGAACCTCGATGCGCGCGCCACGCCCGCAGCCGGCAACTCCACCGCCACGCCGCCCGTGCCCGCCACACCGCGCGCCACCTATGGCACCTCGATCAACGTCTATGACAGCCAGGGCGTGCCCACAGCCGTGCCACTGTACTTCGAGAAAGAAGCGACACCAGCTAACACCTGGAAGGTGTATACCAGCCTCGATACAAATGCTGCGGCCGTAGGCTCCCTCACCTTCGATGCATCCGGCAAGCTGACCGGCAATAGCACGATTACCGGCGTACAGATCAACAGCAGCAACCCCAACGCCCCCACGCCCGGCACCATCAACGGCACGGCCGGAGTGACGCTGGACTTCTCCAATCTCTCCCAGTTCGGCTCCAAGTTCGCGGTCAGCAGCCTCAAGCAGGACGGCTACACCTCGGGCGCGCTCACCGGCATCAATGTCGGCAACGATGGCTCCATCGTGGCAACCTACTCCAACGGCGTGACGCGCACCGAGGGCCAGCTGGCCCTGGCCGCCTTCACCAACACCCAGGGCCTGGGCGCCGTGGGCGACAACAAGTGGGTGGAGACCTCGGATTCGGGCCCAGCCCTGAACGGCACGGCCGAGTCGGGCACCTTCGGCTCGCTGCGCTCGGGCGCGCTGGAAGACTCCAACGTGGACCTGACCGCCGAGCTGGTGAACATGATGACCGCGCAGCGCGCCTACCAGGCCAATGCCCAGACCATCAAGACCCAGGACCAGGTCTTCTCGACCCTGGTGAACCTGCGCTGATAGCCAAGAACTGAGTCAGGAGAGCCGGCATGGACCGCATCATCTACACCTCCATGACGGGCGCCAACGCAGCGGCGCAGCGTCAGTCCGTGCTGGCCCACAACCTGGCCAATGCCGGCACCAACGGCTTCCGGGCCGAAATGTCCACCTTCCGCTCCGTGCCCCTGCAGGGCAGCGGCGCGGGCACGCGCGTGTTCGCGCTGGAGGCGACCTCCGGCTACGTGGACACGCCCGGACCCACCCAGCGTACGGGCCGCGCACTGGACGCCATGGCCATGGGCCGCGCCTGGTTCGCCGTCCAGGGCCTGGATGGCCAGGAGGCCTACACACGCAACGGCGTGTTCGAAGTCTCCCCCGAGGGCCAGCTGGTCAACAGCAATGGCCAGGCCGTGCTGTCCGACGGCGGCGGCCCCATCGACATTCCCCCCGAGTCCACGATCACGCTGGGCTCGGACGGCACGCTGACCGCCAAGACCGGCAACCAGCTGCCCGTGGCCGTGGGCCGCGTCAAGCTGGCCACGCCGCCCGAGGACGCCGCGCTGGTGCGCGGCAATGACGGCCTGTTCCGCACGGGCGACGGCGATCCGCTGCCCAACGACGAGAACGCACGCCTGCTGTCCGGCGCCATCGAAGGCTCGAACGTGAACTCGGTGGAGACCATGGTCGGCATGATTGCCGCCGCCCGCCAGTTCGAGACCCAGATGCGCCTGCTGCAGACGGCAGAAACCAATGACAAGACGGCCAGCCAACTCTTGAGCATGAACGGCTGAAAGCACTGAAAAGGAAAACGCCATGATCAATTCACTGTTCATCTCCAAGACCGGCATGGAAGCCCAGCAGACCCAGCTGGACGTGATTTCCCATAACCTGGCCAACGTCTCGACCACGGGCTACAAGCGCGCCAGCGCGGTGTTCGAGGATCTGATCTACCAGAACCTGCGCCAGTCCGGCTCGCAGACGACCGAGCAGAACCAGTTGCCCACGGGCCTGCACCTGGGCCTGGGTGTGCGCACGGTGGCCACCTCGCGCAATTTCCTGCAGGGCGCCCTGCAGCAGTCCAACAATGCGCTGGACGTGGCCATCGACGGCAACGGCTTCTTCCAGGTCAACATGCCCGACGGCACGACGGCCTATACCCGTGACGGCTCCTTCCAGGTCGATGCGCAGGGCCAGCTGGTGACTGCCAGCGGCATGCCCATCGCCAACGGCGTGACCATTCCCCAGGGCGCGACCAAGGTGTCGATCAGCCCCGAGGGCGTGGTCAGCGTGACCATGGCCGGCCAAGCCGCGCCCCAGCAGGTGGGCAATATCGCGATGAGCCAGTTCATCAATCCGGCCGGCCTGGAGCCGCGTGGTCAGAACCTGTTCACCGAGACCGCTTCCTCGGGCCAGCCCCAGCAGGGCCAGCCCGGCGTCAACGGCATGGGCATGATCAAGCAGGGCTACCTGGAAGGCTCGAACGTGAACGTGGTGCAGGAGCTGGTGACCATGATCCAGACCCAGCGCGCCTATGAAATGAATTCCAAGGCCATCACGACTTCGGACCAGATGCTGGCCAAGCTGGCGCAGCTGTAATCGATCTCTCCCCCTGAGCGGCTTCGCCGCTTCCCCCTCTCTCGCTGCGCGGGAGGGGGACGACACCCTCGGTGCGGGGCGGCCCTTCCTCGGTGTCCCTGGGCTGGGACATGCCAGTTCTCGAGGGTGGGGTCTGCATGCGCAGCCATGAACCATTGAACCCGGGAACATCGCCATGACCCAACGAATCTTCTCCCTTTCCGCAACGGGCACGTGCCTGGCGCTGGCGGCAGTCCTGTCGGGCTGCACGACGCTCAATGACCCGCCGCCGGTGGACATGCCGTCCACTGCGCCTCCGGTGCTGATGCCGGCCGCGCCCGTGGCGGGCAGCCCTACGGGCAGCCTGTTCAATGCCGCCAGCTACCGTCCCGGCTTCGAGAACCGGCGCGCGCGCCTGGTGGGGGACATGGTGACGGTGCAGATCGTGGAGCGCGTGACGGCCAGCCAGAAGTCGGATTCGGGCCTGAAGCGCTCCAACAAGACCACGGCGGGGATTTCTGCGCTGCCGCTGTTCTCGGGCAATGCGCTGGCCAATCTCAAGGACCGCTCGAACATCGGTTTCAACAACAACAACGACTACACGGGCTCGGGCTCGACGTCGAGCGACAACACGTTCACGGGCGCCATCAGCACGACGGTGGTCGATGTGCTGCCAAACGGCCATCTGGTGATCGCCGGAGAAAAGCAGATCGGCGTGAACCACAACGTGGATGTGCTGCGCTTCACGGGCACGGTGGACCCGCGCACGATGCAGCCCGGCAGCCTGGTCGCATCGACCCAGGTGGCCAATGTGCGCGTGGAATCGCGCAGCCGCGGACAGGCCGGGGAAGCGCAGTCAATTGGCTGGTTGTCCCGGTTCTTTTTGAACGTTATGCCGTTCTGATTCTCCGGAGAATGGACAGCATGAAAGTACTGTCCATGCTCCTGACATTGCGCCAAGCGCAGCGCCCCTTCTGGGTTGCAGCCGCCCTCGGCGCCAGCATGCTGACCCTGCCGGCGCATGCAACACGCATCAAAGAGGTCGCTGCCATCCAGGGCGTGCGCAGCAACCAGTTGACCGGCTACGGTCTGGTGGTCGGCCTCGACGGCACGGGCGACCAGACCACCCAGATGCCCTACACCAAGCAGGCCCTGGCCAATTACCTGGAGCAGATGGGCATCTCGCTGCCCGCCACAGGCAATTCGGGCCAGCTGCAGCTCAAGAACGTGGCGGCCGTGATCGTCACCGCCGAACTGCCGGCCTTTGCCCAGCCGGGCCAGGCCATCGACGTGGTGGTCTCCTCCGTGGGCAATGCCAAGTCGCTCAAGGGCGGCACCCTGGTGGCCACGCCGCTGCGCGGCGCCGATGGCGAGATCTATGCGCTAGCCCAGGGCAACCTCGTGGTCGGCGGCGCCGGCGCCTCGGCCGGCGGCTCCAAGGTACAGATCAACCACCTGAGCGCAGGCCGCGTGCCGCAGGGCGCCCAGGTCGAGCGCGCCGTACCCACCCCGATCAATGAAGGCGACAGCATCACGCTGGGCCTGAACGCCACCGATTTCCAGACCGCCGACAAGGTGGTGCGCGCCATCAACCAGCGCATGGGCCAGGGCGTGGCACAGGCGCTGGACGGGCGCACCGTGCGCGTGTCCGCGCCCCAGGACCCGGGATCGCGCGTGCGCATGATCGCCGAGATCCAGGAGATGCCGATCGAGACCTCCAAGCCCTCGGCCAAGGTCGTGATCAATGCACGCACGGGCTCCATCGTGCTCAACCAGGCCGTGACCCTGGGGCCCTGCGCCATCGCGCATGGCAACCTGGCCATCACCATCAGCACCACGCCGGTGATCAGCCAGCCCGGCGCCTTCTCGCAGGGCCAGACCGTGGTGGCCCAGAAGTCCGACATCCAGATCAAGCAGGAGCCCGGCAACATCATCAACATGCCCGGCTCCCCGCAACTGACCGACGTGGTGCGCGCACTCAACACGCTGGGCGCCACGCCCCAGGACCTGCTGGCCATCCTGCAGGCCATCAAGGCAGCAGGCGCCCTCAACGCCGAACTGGAGGTGATATGAGCATCGCACTTCCCAACGGATCGCAGACTGCGGCCAGCAATGCGCTGGCGGCCGACGCCCGGTCCCTCAACGCACTCAAATTCGCGGCCGGCGAGAACAGTCCGCAGGCCGCGAAGGAAACCGCCAAGCAGCTGGAATCGCTGTTCATGCGCGAGATGATCAAGAGCATGCGCGAGGCCACCATGAAGTCCGGCCTGCTGGACAGCGCACAGGGCAACCTCAGCACCGACATGCTGGACCAGCAGCTGTCGGTGGCCATGTCGGGCCAGCCCGGCGGCCTGTCGGATGCCATCACGCGCCAGCTGGCCCGCACCATGGGCTCGGAAGCCGCCGAGGATGCCGAAATCTCCGTGCCCTCCACACTGAGCATGAGCCGCATCGCCTGGCGCAGCACGGCCGGCAGCGCCAATGGCACCACAGGTGCCTGGAGCGGCAGCCGCAGCAGCGCGGCCCAGTCCGTCAACGCCTACGCGCCCGCGCCCAAGGGCCGTGACAACTTCGTCGCCCACCATGGCGACGCCGCTGCACGCGTGGCGCAGGAAAGCGGCATTCCGGCCGCCTTCATGCTGGGCCAGGCCGGACACGAGACCGGCTGGGGCAAGAGCGAAATCAAGAATGCCAATGGCAGCAATGCCCACAACCTGTTCGGCATCAAGGCCGGCAAGGGCTGGACGGGCAAGGTCGCCGAGGTCACGACCACCGAATACATCGACGGCGTGGCGCGCAAGGTCACGGCCAAGTTCCGTGCCTACGACTCCTACGAGGAGTCCTTCCGCGACTACGCGCGCCTGATCACCAGCAATCCGCGCTACGAGAAAGCCATGGGAAAGACCGACTCGGCCCTGGCCTATGCAACCGAGCTGCAGAAAGCCGGCTACGCCACCGATCCCGAATACGCCAGCAAGCTCAGCCGCGCCATCCAGAGCGCCGTGCAGAGCGCGGCACGTGCCCAAGCCTAACCAGAGAACACGTCATGAGCCTTTTGAACGTCGGGTCCCGCGCCCTGATGGCGAACCAGATCGCCCTGCAGACCACAGGCCACAACATCGCCAACGTCAACACGGCCGGATATTCGCGCCAGAGCGTGGCCTTCCAGACCTCGCCGGGCCAGAACATGGGCAGCGGCTACATCGGCAATGGCGTGGATGTGAACACCATCCTGCGCAACTTCAATGACCTGCTCAACCGCCAGGCAGCCACGGCCAGCGCCGTGTCGGCGGCCGACTCGGCACGTGCGCAATCTCTGACGCAAATGCAGGAGGTGTTCAGTGGCGGCAAGACCGGCCTCGGCGCGGCGATCACGGACATGATGAATTCGTTTGCCGACATCGTCGGCGCCCCCACGGATCCGACGGCACGCAGCGTGGTGCTGACTCGCATGAACGAACTGGCGGCCCGCTTTCGCTCGTCCTCTGCACAGTTGGAGGAGCTGGACTACAACACACGCCAGCAGATGGGCAATGACGTTACCGTGGTCAACAGCCTTGCCAGCCAGATCGCAACGCTCAACGGGCAGATCAGCCAGTCCATTGCCACAGGCCATGCACCCAATGATCTACTGGATCAGCGTGACCAGTTGGTGCGTGACATGAACCAATACGTCCAGACCACCCAGATTCCGGCCGATGACGGCTCCATCAGCCTGTTCGTGGGTGGTAGCCAGCCGCTGGTACTGGGCCAGAATGCGGCCAAACTAGAAGTCCGGGAATCCTCCCAATACCCTGGCAGTGGCCAGATGACCTTGTACTTCAAGCAATCCGGCGGGACGGATGTGGAGCTCACGCCCGGAATGCTCGGAGGCGGTGAAATCTCCGGCCTGCTCCAATTCCAGGGCAGTGATCTCGCGGAAGGTCGCAACCTGCTCGGGCGCATGGCTGCCGCCCTCGGCGCAGCCATGAATACCCAGCACCAAAGCGGCCTGACACAGGATGGCACGCGCGGCACAGCATTGTTCACGGTACCCACGGCCATAGCAGGTCGCACGACGATCTCGGGCATCACCGCCCAGGTGCAGTTCGTCGACCAAACCTCCACCAGCAATCCCAAGGCTGCGCTGGACTACACGGCCTATGCCGCATCCGACTACAAAGTCGTCTTCAAGACGGGGGGCGCCCTGTCCCTGGTTCGGCTCTCGGACAACAAGACCACGGACTTCGCCAACGTCACCGATCTTGCAAATACCACGGTGGATGGACTGCGCTTCGAGATATCCGCGCCAGGCGCGGCCAACCAGAGCGTGCTGTTCCAGCCTTTTTCTGCCGCCGCTCACGACTTCAAGGCGCTTGTATCGTCTGCCCGGGATCTGGCAATTGCCAACCCCATCACCGCCGGCATGGCTGAAGGCAACAAGGGCAATCTGCAGATGACTTCGCTGAAAATGCTGTCGCCCACTTCAGCACTGCCGCCAACCCCTTCTGGAGTGCAGTTGAGCTTCCAGGTAGATGCGACGACCGGGGCGGTCACCTACAGTTTTACGGGCGCAGCATCGGGCAACGGCACGCCCCAGCCTTATGTCTCGGGTCAACCCATTGTCGTGGACGGCTGGTCCATCACGCTCACAGGTACTCCACATCAAGGAGATTCGCTACGCGTAGGCAACGCGCTGGACCCGCAATATGGCGACAGCTATCTGCGAAACGCCGGCAACGGATCGGCTTTCCTGGACTTGCGCGACAAGCAGGTATTCGACAAGAGCACCTCACTCAGCGATGGTTTCTCCAGCGCGATCGCGCAAGTAGGCGCGCGCACCCAGAGCGCCACTTACGCAGCAAAGCTTTCCGGGACCATCGCCTCCAACCTCGAGGCGGACCGCACCGCGGTGTCAGGCGTGAACCTCGATGAAGAGGCGGCCAAGCTGCTGCAGTATCAGCAGTCCTATCAGGCCTCGGCCAAGATGCTGCAAGTGGCGCAGGGCATTTTCGACAGTGTGCTTCAGGCCGTGGGCCGCTAATTTCGCGAGGAGATCCAACATGAGCAACATCGCACGCATTGGCACTGCCAACATGTACGACAACACGGTGCGCAACCTCACATCGCGCCAGAGCAACCTCGTGGAATTGATGGAGAAGACCACCGCCGGTAAGCGCGTACTGCGCGCCAGCGATGACCCCGTAGCAGCAGCTCAGGCCGAGCGCGCTCAGACCCGGCTCACGCGCACCGCCACGGACCAGCGCTCGCTGGACGCGCAACGCAACATCATGACCAATGCCGAGTCGACGCTCGGTGAGGCTCACTCCGCCATGCAGGAGCTTCGGGACTTGCTGGTGAACGCGGGCAACGGCTCGTTCGATCAGCAGTCGCGCGACACCCTGCTGGCCAGAATGACCAGCCTTCGTGAGCAATTGGTGAACTACGCCAATCGCAAGGACACCAACGGTCTGCCACTGTTCCGGGGCCTGGACAGCGCCGACCAGCCCATCCAGGGCTATAACTTCGTGGGCCAGCCCGGCCAGGCAGGCAGTAGCGATAGTGGCATTGCCAATTCCATCGACGGCGCAGCCGCATGGATGAACGTTCCCACAGGAAACGGCGTCTACCAGGTCAGCCTGGACACGGCCGGTGGTGGAAAATTCTGGACCGACGTAGGCACTATCACCGATCCTGCCGCCGCTGCAGCAGCGACACGCCCCATCACCGTGAAGTTTTCCACCGATGCCAGCGGCAACCTGCAATACAGCGCTGACAACGGAGCCACCTTCAAACCCTTTAAATCGGGCGATGCCATCGAGATCCAGGGCATGCGTGTCACTGTTTCTGGAACACCCAAGGCGGGCGACGGCTTCGTGCTGCAGGACAGCACGCGCTCCGATGTCTTCAGTGTGGTCGACCGTGTGATTGATGCCGTGCGCAATGGAGCCAACGCCGACGGCAGCACCAAGCCTGAACTCACCCAAGCCATTGGCCGAGGCTTGACCGAGATCGATTCCAGCATGAGCCGTCTGCACTCGGCACGCGGCCTGGCGGGCGACTTGCTCAACCGTGCCGATCGCATCGAAGATGGGCTGCTGGACCGTGAAGTCCAACTCGAAGCAGACCGCTCACGCGCCGAAGACATAGATATGATCAAGGCCCTCTCTGAAGTGGACATGCAGAAGGTAGGACTGCAGGCTGCCTTGCAGTCCTATGCCTCGATCCAGAAACTGTCACTGTTCAACTTCATCAACTGATAGCCACCCGCGCATGCATCCATGGTCCAGTCCGTCCTGAGCTCTCTGACCCTCGGCTATAGGCCGCTCTGGAACCAGGCCCGCCGTCTGGCGGGCGTGCAGCTTTATCTTCACGAGGAACCCGGCGTCCAGGCCGACGTGGCCCACCTGCTGCGCATACTGCGCGAGACCTGGGGCACGCAGTCGCCGCCGGTACTTCTGTCGCCCCAGTCGCGCCAGGTGCTGTGCGACCTGCTGGAAAACGCCTCCAAGGGCAGCCCCTGGATCGAAGTGCGCGGCGACTGGCTGCAGGACTCCGCCATCTACGACCTGGTGCGCCAGGCCCATGCGCGCGGCCTGATGCTGGTGTGGCGCGGGCCGCTGTCCGATGTGCCCGACGCCCAGGCCGCCCACTGGTTTGCCAGCAGCGTGCTGCACCTGCCGCCCGAAGGCGCTTCGGGCATGCAAAACCAGACAGCGCTTGCGCTGCAACAGGCCGCGCAGGCAGCCCAGGCACCGACCAAGCTGCAGGCCCTGAAGCAGGCCGTCAGGCCCGCGCCCACCCTGCCGCCCCTGCAACTGCTGGGCGGCCAGATGTATGAGGGGCTGGACAGCCTGGCCCTGACCGATCTGTGCCTGGACAGCTTCCATGCGGGCGCCATCGCCGGCTGGCCCGTGGCCGATACGCTGCATGCCCAGCGCCATCACGCCGCCCTGCCCAGCCGCGACACCGTGCTCGCACTGATGCGCGCCGTCGATGCCGAGCAATCGATCGAGGCCTTCGAGCAGATCCTGGGCGAGGACCCCATCCTGGCCTATCGCTTCATGCTCTACACCAACTCCGCAGCCCTGGGCCTGCGGGGCAATGTGGACTCGCTGCGCCGCGGCCTGGTGATGCTGGGATACGGCACGCTGCAGCGCTGGCTGTCCGACCAGCTGCCCCACGCCTGCACCGAGCCCAGCCTGGTGCCCGTGCGCACCGCCATCCGGCTGCGCGCCAGCCTGACCGAGCGACTGATCGAGGCCGGCATCAGCCACGACCTGCAGCGCGAGGTCTATCTGCTGGGCCTGCTCTCGCAGCTGGACCAGCTGCTGGGCGAACCCCTGCCCACCGCGCTGCGCCGCATTCCCGTGTCCGAGCGCGTCTTCGACGCCGCCGTGACGCGCACCGGCCCCTACGCGCCGGCCCTGCTCATGGCCATTGCGCTGGAGTCCGACGATCCCGCACCGATTCGCCAGCTGCGCGAAGAACACGCCTTCGAGATCGAGGACGTGAACCGCATCCTGCTGCGCATGCTCAGCGAACTGCAGGTGCAGCCCGCGCCTGCGGCCTGATCAGTCCACAGCGGCCGGGTGGGAAGCCTCAGCCGCCGCTGGCATCCGCAGATTCCGCCCATAAAAAAACCGCCTGAACATCAGGCGGTTTTTTTTGTGTCCGGCAGGAAGGCTGCGGATGCAGCTCCTGCCGATCTGCCCTGCTCAATGCATGGCGTGGGGCTGGCCGTCGAACATGTGCTCGAACTGTGCCAGCCAGGGCTCGGCCAGCGTGCGGATCTGGGCATCGTTGCGCAGGATGCGCTGCATGATGCGGGCCTTCTCCTTGCGTTCCTCAGGAGCCAGCGGTTCATCATGGGCCTTGATGCGCAGCTGCTCAATCAAGACTGCGCAAGTGCCCTCGTAGCGCGCTACTCCCTCCCAGTCCTTGTTCTGGGCCGCCTGCAGCATCTTGGCGCTGCTGTCTTCTATGGCGCGATAGAAATCAATCAATGTGTGCTCCATAAACGCATGGCGTTACTGTGCAGCCGCTTCCGGCGAAGTAGCAATGGCCTGCCAGCCCTGGGCAACCGGTTCGACCAAGGCAACGACCTCCTGCACGGCCTCCGCATCGTTGCGCACGTTGGCATGGGTGAGACGCTGGATGCAATAGTCGTACAGGGCGCCCAGGTTAATCGCCAACTCACCGCCTTGCTCACGATTGAGACCGCCTTTGAGACCCTCTTCCAGAATCCGGATGGCACGCCCCAGCTGGGTGCCCTTGGCCTCGACCTCTCCGCGCAGAATCGAACCCCGCGCTGCATTGAGGTTTTGCAACAGGCCCTCGAACAGCATCTGGATGAGTCGGTGGGGTGAAGCACTCTCCACGCCAGACTGCGCACCGACCTGCCGGTAGGCGCTCGCGGCACGGGAAAAAGCAGGGGTATACATAGGGGACATCCTTATCAACGGCTTGCCTTGTATATCGACAGCCGGTCTCCAATATCAAATGTTTTTTTAGGAGGAGCTCTTGTTCCAGCTGGCAACCTGCTGAGTCATGTAGGTGCTCAGCGCGGAGATGGATGCCATCTGCTTGTCCAGCGCCGTGTACTGACGCGTCATCCGTGCCTCCAGAGTGGCAGCGTTCTGGTTGACCTTTTTCTGTTCATCCAGGTTTGCCGTCGATCTTTTTTTCAACGAATCACTCTTGCTGTTGAGCGAGCCATCGTAGGCTAACAACTCGTCCGTGAACTTCTTAAAGTTCACCGCGATGCCACCGCCCGTTCCGTCGCTGGACGACTTGGCAGCAAAAAGGGATTTGAGGGCATCCGGTGATTCCAGCGCCTTGTCCAGCTTGGTCGCATCAGTGATCTTCAGCGTGCCACCCTGCTGCATCTGGATGCCGACCTGAGCCAGGCGATTGAACGCACCAGACGCATTGGAAGCAGTTCCCGTCGTCAGCGAACGCAATGCATTTTGCAGGTTCACCGTGGACGAGTCAGCTTGCAGGACACCCTCGCTTTCATTGTTCGGATCCGTCGAAGCGGTGACCTTTCCATCCACGCTCCGCATGTTCTTGGTGGAGCTGGACAGCAAGTCGTTGACCGCGTTGTAGGCGTCGATAAATTCCTGCAGATTTTTCTTGATCGCGTCCTTGTCGCTCGTAATCGAAACACGCGCATCCTTGCCTGCAGTAGTGACTTCGTTGACCGTAATCTTGAGTCCGGGCAGCACGTTGTCAAAGTTGTCGGACTCCGACACCTGCTCCACACCATTGATCGTGATCTTGGCGTTCTGGGCCGACTGTCCAGCAGGTATGGTGAAGTTCAAACCAGCCGTCGTGAAAGCGGACTTTTCACCGGTTTCCTTGGACGTCAGCATCAAGCGTTCATTGCCCGACGCATCGCGCATCACCGCAGCCTTCACACCGGCACCCTTGTCGTTGATTTTTGCGGCCAGCGTTGTTAGCGTATCGCTGGCCGTGTAATCGACGCCCCAAGATTTCGTACCCTGGGCGATGGTCAACGTCCCCGCCGTCCCCAGCTTGGAGTCCACCACACGTGCGTCACTCACCGAGGTCTGTGCACGCGAAAGCTGGCCCACGCCGATGTCGTAAACCGACTGGCTGGTGATGCCCGTCACCGTCATGGACACAGCCGTATTGCTGGACTTCACGTTCATCGCATTCCAGCCGCTGTCACGCGTTAGCTTGGATGCAGCGTCAGCCAGAGTGCTGGTCAGCGACTTGATCTTGGAATATGTCGATATCTGGGCATCGATGGTCTTGGCCTTGGTCTGCAGGCCATCCAGCGGCTTCTTCGCAAGATCAACCATCTGGGAGATGATTTCCGTGACCTTCAGGCCGCTGCCGATACCGATAGAGGAAATAGCCATTTCACGCTCCTTGACGGCACAGGGCGGACAAGCCCATGCCAATGAATACCGTCGATTCTGAACGAAGGCTGGAAAACCAAAAGCCCGAAAAGCGGCACAGGACCTTGCCAGCATGCGCTTTGTACCAGGCAAAGGCCTCTTGGAACCATGCATGCTTGACGGCAGGATCGGCGAAAACTTGAGCACTTTTTCGCACGTCCCCTGCAAACGGCAAAAAAGGCAGCCGTGCATGAGCAGGGCTGCCATCAAAAAGCAAACTCATCCAAGCTTGCCAGCGCTGGCCCTCATCGAGACGGCGCCAGCAAGCTCCTCCATCAACGCAGCAGGCTCAGCACCTGCTGGGGCAGCTGGTTGGCCTGGGCCACCATCGCCGTACCAGCCTGCTGCAGGATCTGCGTACGGCTCAGGTTCGCCGTCTCCTTGGCAAAGTCGGCATCCGTGATCCGGCTGCGCGCTGCGGAAATGTTCTCGTTCTGGATGTCGATGTTCTCGACCGCCTTCTCGAAGCGGGTCTGCAGTGCACCCAGGTCGCCGCGCGCCGTGTTCACCTTGTCGATGGCGTTGTCGATACGCTGCATGGCTTCCCATGCGCCGGCCTGGGTAGAGATGTCCACCTTGTCGATACCCTTGCCCTCAGCGGTCGAAATGGCTGTGAACGTAGCTGTCGCGCCAGTGATGGTCAAAGCAACGCCGGTTGCGGTTCCATCAGTGTCAGCCTGTGCACGGAAATCAATGGTATTACCATCTTCATTCAGATAGGCCACCACGCCGGTATCAGCCGTCTTGGCATTGATCGCGTTAATGACCTTGCCGACGGTCTCCTTGTCCGTGGAGTTCGCATCAACGGCAACAGCCGTGAACGTGGTGACCGTACCCAGCTTGCCCGTAATGGAGACTTGGACATCCGCAGTAGTGGCGGAAATAGCTGTGGACGAAGCCGTGCCCGTTGCGTAAGAGGAGTTGCCCAGGCTGTCGACCTTCACGTTGCCCAACGAGCCCACGCTG
>NZ_JACVUR010000051.1:0-40612 GCF_016516495.1 Delftia sp. S65 | reverse complement strand
CTGCCTGCCAGCCCGCCACTCGGCGTTGCGCTCCTTGTGCGTGTGAGCACACGCACGGCGTCGCGCGCCTTGATTGGCGGGCTGGCAGGTAGCTTCGCGACCCCACATTAGTGTGAACAGGCCCTAGTGGGCCAGTTCTACGACGCGGGCCTGCTGGACGAGATGATCCTGAGCGTGGGCTCGGCCACGCTGGGCCGGGGCAAGCCGCTGTTTCCGCGCCGCGTGCTGCATCCGGTGCTGCGCCTGCTGTCGGTTCGGCAGATTGGCGAGGGCATGGCGGTGCTGCATTACGAGGTGCGCAAGAGCACTGGCTGACGGGCTCCCTGATTCGGTCTGCGCGCCGCTCAGTTCGCCTCCCCGCGCCCAGGCGCCGTCATCCCCGGAATGTATTCATTGGAGATGAAGCTGCGGCAGCGGTGCATGAAGGCTTCCACCACATGGCGGGGCTTTTGTTCGCGGGCCCAGGCCAGGCCCAGTTTCATGGGGCGGTGGTTGCCGTTCAGGTGCAGGTTGACGATCTTCTTGCCGTCCAGCGCGTGGGAGTTGCGCGGGCGCACGTTGACCAGGGAGTAGCCCACGTCGTTGGCCACCAGGGAGCGCACCACGTCGGGGCTGGCGCTGCGGGCCGCGATCAGGGGCGAGACGCCGGCTTCGCGGAACAGCGACATGAAGTATTCACGGCTCAGGGGCAGGTCCAGCAGGACCATGGGCAGCTGGGCCAGCGCCTCCAGCGTGGTGGAGCGGTGGTTGGCCAGCGGATTGAGTTCGCTGACGATGACCATGGGCGGCAGCTGGGCCAGGGGCTCGAAGCAGATGTCCGATTCGGCCACCAGCAGGTCGTAGGTGATGGCGACATCGATCTGCGCGGTGCGCAGCTTGTGGATCAGGCCTTCCTGGTGGTCCTCGATCTGGGTGACCGTGGCCTTGGGGTGGGCGCGCGCGAATCCCTGGCACAGCTCGGGGGCGACCATGGCCGCCAGCGTGGTGAAGCAGCCCACGCGCACGGGGCCGCGCACCTGGCTTTGCGCGCTGCTGGCCACGTCGTACAAGGCCATGGCCTGGTCGAGCAGGCTGCGGATTTCCCGCAGGACTTCGGCGCCTGCGGGCGTGACGGACAGGCCTTGCGCATGGTGACGCACGAACAGCGGCACCTGCAGCTCGGCCTCCACCTGGGTGATGGCCGATGAGATGGACGAGGGCGAGACGTGGATGCGGTTGGCGGCCTCGGCAATGCTGCCGAATTCGCCCGCTGCCACGCAGTATTCCAATTGTCTGAAGGTCAGTCGTGTCAGCACGGTGTGCAAGAGGTGGAGAGGGGGAGGGCGGCCAGGGTGACCTGCCGCGTAGTTGACCAAGCGGCGGACCGCGCTGCAAGAGGCCCTTCCCGCAAGGCGCCTGCATTGTGCGGCGGTCGGGCCCCGGCAGCCTTCAGTCGCTGGCGTTGTGATTGCGAAACCATTGCGCCACCGCACCGTCGCCCTGGGCCGGCGCCTGCGTGGCCTTCACGCGGTCCGTCAGGCCGGCGGACTTGCCCACGAAGTCCAGCGGCGCATCCCAGTTGAAATGCCGGTACACGGCCGCCGTCTGGGCGTAGGGCGGGCATTGCGCAAACAGCTGGAAGCTGAGCCGGTGGCCGGCGTGGTCCGAGTCGAGCAGGTCGCGCGCATAGGCCAGCAGCCTGCGGCGGTCGTCGGCCTGCGATTGCGGCCCGAGCGTATAGAACTTGCGCAGCCAGGGGCCGGTTTCCTCGTTCTCGAAGCTGGCGTGGTCCGGCGTCAGGCAGACCTGGCCGCCGCACAGCTCGCGCACGGTGTTCATCATGTGGTGCAGCTGGCTGGTGGCCAGAGACCGTCCCGTGAACAGCAGCGACTGGTTGGGCATCATCAGCCCGGCCGGGCTGCGCTCGGCCAGCGCGATGGCGGCCGTGAGGTGGGCGTTGATGCCTTCGCGGTAGCAGGCCAGGCCGGCCAGCCTGTCCTGCACGGCCTGCAGCTTCTCCACGCCGGTCTGGCGCGCGTTGTGCAGGGCCGTGCCTATCAGCATGTCGGCCAGCTTGAGGCTGCGCTGCAGGAAGGTGAAGGCCGAGTAGCGGTGCAGGGTGTCGCGCAGGAAATGGGCGGCGCGGGTGTGGCGGTAGAACAGCACGTTCTCCCAGGGAACCAGCACGTCGTCGAAGACCACGATGGCGTCCACTTCGTCGAAGCGATGGCTCAACGGATGGTCCTGGGCCGATGCGCGGGCGGCCAGGCCCGGGCGGCAGATGAAGCGCAGGCCGGGCGCGCCCAGGTCGCAGATGAAGCCTATGGCGTATTCGGACTGCGCAGCGTCGCCCCAGTGCGCCAGCCCCGGCTTGGTGAAGGCCTGGTTGGCATAGGCGGCGGCGGTCTCGTACTTGGCGCCGCGCACGATGACGCCTGCATCGGTCTCCTTGACCACATGCAGCAGCACGTCGGGGTCCTGGTCCTGCGGCAGGCGCGAGCGGTCGCCCTTGGGGTCGGTGTTGGCCGATACGTGGAACAGGTCGCCACGCACCACGCGGCGGATGTGGGTGCGGATGTTGGCGGAAAAGCGCGGGTCCAGCTCGTTGAGCACGTCCTGGCCGTCGAACAGCGACCACATCTCGCCCACGCTCTCGTCGCCCACGCGCATGACCACGCCGCCCATGTCCTCCAGCAGCAGGTCGGTGGCGCGGCGCTTGTCCCACCAGTCCTGGCGCGTCAGCGGCAGCTTGTGGGCGATGGAGTGGCGCTCGCCGTCGCCTTCGTCGTAGGTGAGCGCGTCGCGCAGCGCGGCCTCGTGCTGCAGGTCGTACATGCGCGCGCGGATGTCCACCAGCGGCTTGAACATGGGGTGAGTGGTCACGTCCTTGACGCGCTCGCCGTTCATCCAGACCCGCCGGCCATCGCGGATGGAGTCGCGGTACTGGCTGCCTGTCCTGATCATCAGCGGCTGGCCCACTTGCCGTCTTTGACCTCGTGCAGCTGCAGCTCCACGGGCACCTGCGTCTGGCCGTTGGCGTCGAAGGTCACGGTACCGGTCACGCCGTCGTAGCGTATGGCGCGGATGGCCTTGGCCACGGCCTGCCGGTCCTTGGTGCCGGCCGTCTTGAGCGATTGCAAAAGGATGCCGGTGGCGTCGTAGGCGTACTTGGTGTACGGGCTCTCGGAGTCGGCATAGCCCTTGGCGGCATAGGCGCGGCTCATGGCGTCCAGCCGGGGGTTGGTCTGCGATTTGGGCGTGCCGACGATGGTGCCGTCCGCGGCCGGGCCGGCGATCTGGATGAGCTGCGGGTCGAAGATGCCGCTGATGCCCAGCATGGGCTGCTTCATGCCCAGCTCGGCCATCTGCTTGCGCACGATGCCGGCCTCGGTGATCACGCCGCCGAAGTAGACCGCGTCGGGGTTCAGGCTCTTGATCTTAGTGAGGATGGAGCGGAAATCCGTGGTGCCCACGGGGTAGCTTTCCTCGGCCACCACGCTGCCTTTTTCTGCCTTGTAGAAGCTGCCGAACGAGGCCAGGTTGGCGCGCCCGTAGTCGCTGGTGTCGGCAATGATGGCGATCTTTCTTGCGCCCAGGCCCGTGGCGGCCCAGGCGGCCAGGGGCTTGTTCTCGTTGACCAGGGTGGGCGTCACGCGCGTGGTGTTGGCGAAGTTCTGGTCGGTGATCTTGGGGCCGATGGCGCCCCAGACGATAAAGGGCATCTGCACGCGGTTGAACACCGGCAGCGTGGCCAGGGCCACGGGGCTGTTCCAGTGGCCGATGGCGCCCACCACGTCGCGGTCGTTGACCAGCTTGAGCGCGGCGGACACGCCGGTCTGCGGGTCGGAGGCATCGTCCAGCACCACGCCCTCCACCTTGAACGGCACGCCGGCCGTGGCATTCCACTGGTCGATGGCCAGCAGGAAGCCGTTCTTCGCGCCCAGGCCCTGCTGTGCGTTGCCGCCGCTGACGGGGCCGATGAAGCCCAGCTTCACGGTGGACTGGGACCAGGCCGCGCCGCAGGCCAGCGTGGCGGCGGCCAGCGCCAGGGCGGATGCGGCAAGGCGCCGGCGCGATGGCAGGAGGGCGGTGGTTGTCGTGAAGGCTTGCATGGTCGGTCGGTCCTGTTCAGGTGAAGACGAGGGGCAGCCATGGCGGCCCGGGGGGCCGGGGCGGCGGGGCGCCACGGTGCGTGGCGGGCTGGCCGGCGCTGTCTGGCAACGCCGCCGGATCAATGTATCGCCGCACCTGCCCGGGACTGGATCGCGTTTTCCGAAGCAGCGCCTCGGCAAAAGCGACGCAGGTTTTGCGCGGTTTCTTGCTTCAATGGCTGCGTGACATGGAGACAAGCGAAGCCCCGCCAACCCGGCCGAACCCGACACAAGAGGAACCCTATCGATGCATGACGCGCTGTTCCAGCAACTCATCAACTGGCTGACCCTGGGCTGCATCTACAGCCTGCTTGCCCTGGGTTTCAGCCTGTTGTTTGGCGTGCTGCAGGTGATTCACTTTTCCCATGGCGACGTGGCCATGGTCGCCCCCTTCATCGCCCTGGCGGCCGTGCAGGCCCTGGCCGCCGCGCTGGGCGGCTCGGCCCCCTGGCTGGTGCTGGGCCTGGCCTGCCTGGTGGCCATTGCGGCGGTGGGAGGGCTGGGCGTCGCCCTGGACCGGCTGGTGATCAGCCGCTTTCGCAATGCGCCGGCCATGATGCCGCTGGTGGCCACGGTGGCGCTGGGCATCGTGATCCGCGAGCTGATCCGCCACCTGTATCCGCAGGGCAGCAATCCGCACGCGTTCCCGGCGATTGCGCAGGGGGCCGTTCCCACCCCGTTCGGGCCGCTGCCCCTGATCAGCGTGGTCTCGGTGCTGGTGGCGGTGGCGCTGGTGGGCGTGCTGCTCTATGTGCTGCACCACACGCCCATGGGCATGCGCATACGCGCCGTGTCGCAGGACCGCGAAACCGCGCGGCTGTTCTCCATTGCGCCGGGGCCGGTGTTTCGCAACACCTTCTTCATTGCCTCGGCCACCGGCGCGGTGGGCGGCATCTTCCTGGCCAGCTATGCGGGCGTGGTGCGCTTTGACTTCGGCGTTCAGGCGGGACTGATCGGCTTTTCCGCCGCGGTGGTCGGCGGCCTGGGGCGGCTGGGAGGCGCCATTGTCGGCAGCCTGCTGATTGCGGCCATCGAGACCATCGTGCAGGGCTATGTGCCCAACGGCACCTCGTACCGGCTGGTGTTCGTGTTCGCCCTGGTGATCCTGGTGCTGATCTTTCGCCCCGCCGGCCTGTTCGGCGTTCAAAAAATGGAGAAGGTGTGATGCAGACAACGACGATACAGGCGCCGCCGCAGGCGGCACCACGGAGTGCGGGCTCGGCCGCCATCGTGCTGGGCGTGGCCCTGGCGGGCGCCGTGCTGCTGCGCCAGTTCCTGCTGGCCGAAAGCTGGATCACGGTGCTGGCGCTGCTGGCCTGCTTTGCCGTGGCCCTGGTCGCGGTGCAGAAACGCCCGCTGGTGGAGGACCGCATCGTGGCCGCCTTCGGCCAGTGCAGGCCGCTGGCCGTGGGCACGGGCGTGGTGCTGGCCCTGGTGTTTCCGTGGGTGCTGGGCGGTGACAGCTATGCCATGCACCTGATGATCATCGCCTGCCTGTACGCGGTGCTGGCGCTGGCGCTGAACTTCCAGCTGGGCAGCGCCAACATACCGAACTTCGCCACCGGCGCGTCCTACGGCATCGGCGCCTATGCGTCGGCCCTGCTGGCCATCCACTTCGGCGTGAGCTTCTGGATCTGCCTGCTGGTGGCCGCCGCCGTGGCCACGGTCTTCGGCTTTTTGCTGGGCCTGCCGTCCATGCGCACCCGCGACAGCTACCAGGCGCTGGTGACGATTGCCTTCGGCATCGTCGTGCACCAGCTGCTGATGAACCTGGAGTGGACGGGCGGCGCCAACGGCCTGGTGGGCATTCCTTCGCCGACATTGTTCGGGCATTCGTTCAACGACCCCATCACGCTGTGGGGCCACAGCCTGCCGGGCCAGGCCAACTTCTACTACGTGGCCGTCGCCCTGCTGGGGCTGGCCATCGTCTCGGCGCAGCGCCTGCACAGCTCGCGCGTGGGACTGGCCTGGAATGCCCTGCGCGACGACGAGATCGCCGCGCGCGCCTGCGGCATCAACGTCACCTGGTTCAAGGTCAAGGCCTTTGCGGTGGACGCCTTCCTGGCGGGCTTCGCGGGCACGGTGTATGCGTTCTATGTGAGCTTCATCTCGCCGGACAACTTCACCTTCCTGGTGTCCGTGACCATCATGACCCTGGTGATTGCCGGCGGCATGGACAACACGCTGGGCGTGATCGTCGGCGCCTTCCTGCTGACCATGCTGCCGGAGAAGCTGCGGGCGTTTTCCGACTACCGCATCCTGTTCTACGGCCTGGTGGTGATCGCCTTCCTCATCATCCGCCCGCGCGGCATCTTCCCCCAACGGGTGCGCAACCATGAGCATTGATTCCCATCCCACCCACCATGCCGCGCCCGCAGGCCCGCGGGTTTTGGAGGGGCGTGGCCTGACCATGCGCTTTGGCGGCCTGACGGCGGTGCAGGGCGTGGACATCCACCTGGCGGCGGGCGAGGTGCTGGGCATCATCGGGCCCAACGGCGCGGGCAAGTCCACCTTGCTGAACCTGCTGACCGGCATCTACCAGCCCACCGAGGGCGAGGTGCTGCTGCAAGGCCGCTCGCTCAAGGGCATGGCCGCGCACGACATCGCGGGCGCCGGCATTGCGCGCACCTTCCAGACCAGCCGGCTGTTCGGCTCGCTGAGCGTGCTGGACAACGTGATCATCGGCATGCACGCGCGCACCCGCTGCGGCGTGCTCACCGCGCTGCTGCGCCCGGCCGTATCGCGCGCCGAGATGAAGCGCTGCGCCGAGCGCGCCTGCGCGCTGCTGCAAAGCGTGTCCAGCGACCTGCACCAGCGCCGCAACGTGCTGGCCAGCAGCCTGCCGCAGGCCGACCGCCGCCGCCTGGAGATTGCGCGCGCCCTGGCCGCCGAGCCCCGCATCGTGCTGCTGGACGAGCCCTCCAGCGGCATGGACGACCGCGACACCGATGCGCTGATCGCCGACATCCAGCGCCTGCGCGAAGGCAATCCGGCGCTGGGCTTCATCATCATCGAGCACGACATGCGGCTCATCGCCACCTTGCCGCACCGCGTGATGGTGCTGGACTACGGACGCAAGATCGGCGACGACAGCTTCGAGGCGGTGCGCCGGCTGCCGCGCGTGCAGGAAGCCTATCTGGGCAGAAAGGCCAGCCATGCTTGAACTGGACTCCATCAGCACGCGCTATGGCGTGGTGAACATGCTCAACCAGGTCTCGCTGCAGGTGCCCGAGCACAGCATCGTCTGCCTGCTGGGCCCCAACGGCGCGGGCAAGACCACCACCTTCAAGGCGATTGCGGGCCTGCTGCCCGTGCACCACGGCGCCATCCGCGTCATGGGCCAGCCGCTGGCGCGCATGCGCACCGAAGACCTGGCTGGCCTGGGCGTGGGCTTCGTGCCCGAAGGGCGGCGCCTGTTTGCCGAGCTGACCGTGCAGGAGAACCTGAAGATCGGCCACGACGCGCTGCGCCCGCAGCAGGGCTTTGCCCAGGCGCTGGAGCGCGTGGTGGCCCTGTTCCCCCGGGTCGGCGAGCGCCTGTCGCAGGCGGCCGGAACCCTGTCCGGCGGCGAGCAGGCCATGGTGGCGCTGGGCCGCGTGCTCATGGGCGAGCCGCGCCTGGTGGTGATGGACGAGCCCACGCTGGGCCTGTCGCCCAAGCTCATCGAGGAGTACTTCGAGACGGTGCAGCGCATCCACAGCCAAGGCATCACCGTGCTGCTCATCGAGCAGAACGCCGAGGCGGCGCTGTCCATCGCCCACACCGGCTATCTGCTGCTCAAGGGCCAACTGGTGGCATCGGGCACGGCCAGCGAGCTGCTGGCCAACGACGTGGTGAAGCACCTGTACCTGTAGCGCCGCACGGGCGGCCTTCACCTTCTTTCCTTTTTTGTTGCGGACCACACCAAGGCAGTCGGCACTGCGCCGATGCGGGACGGCCTGCGCCTTTTTTTCCTGAGAGACCCACACCATGACAGCTGAAATCCAAACCATCAACACGCTCGTGGTCGGCGCCGGGCAGGCCGGCATTGCGGCCAGCGAACACCTGAGCCAGCTTGGCGTAGAGCACCTGGTGCTGGAGCGCCAGCGCATCGCCCAGGCCTGGCGCACGGGGCGCTGGGACTCGCTGGTGGCCAACGGGCCGGCCTGGCATGACCGCTTTCCGGGCCTGGAGTTCAAGGGCGACCGCGACGGCTTTCCCGGCAAGGACGAGGTGGCCGACTACTTCGAGGACTATGTCCGCCAGATCAAGGCGCCCGTGCGCACCGGCGTGGAGGTCAGGCGGGTCACGCGCAACCAGGGCCGGCCGGGCTTCACGGTGGAAACGTCCGAGGGCGTGATCGAGGCCCGCAACGTGATCGCGGCCACGGGGCCGTTCCAGGTGCCGGTGATCCCGCCGATAGCGCCGGCTGCGCCCGCCGATGGCGGCCTGCTGCAGATCCATTCCGCGCACTACCACCGCCCCGCGCAGTTGCCCGAAGGCGCCGTGCTGGTGGTGGGCGCAGGCTCCTCGGGCGTACAGATCGCCGATGAACTGCAGCGCGCGGGCCGCAAGGTGTTTCTCTCGGTGGGCGCCCATGACCGGCCGCCGCGCGCCTATCGCGGCCGTGATTTCTGCTGGTGGCTGGGCGTGCTGGGCGAATGGGATGCGGCCATTGCCAAGCCCGGCCGCGAGCATGTGACCATTGCCGTCAGCGGCGCGCGCGGCGGCCACACCGTGGACTTTCGCGCGCTGGGACACCAGGGCATCACCCTGGTGGGGCTGACCGAGTCCTTCGCCGATGGCCGGGTGCGCTTCCGGGACGACCTGGCCGAGAACATCGCCAACGGCGACGCCAACTACCTGGCCATGCTCGATGCGGCCGACGACTACATCCGCCGCAACGGCCTGGACCTGCCCGAGGAGCCCGAGGCGCGCAGGCGCCTGCCCGATCCGGAGTGCGTGACCCATCCGCTGCGCGAACTCCACCTGGCCGCCGCAGGCATCACCTCCATCATCTGGGCCACGGGCTACAGGGTGGATTTCAGCTGGCTGCAGGTGGACAGCTTCGAGCCCGGCGGCAAGCCGCGCCACCACCGCGGCGTGGGCCATGAGCCCGGCATCTACTTCCTGGGCCTGCCCTGGCTGTCGCGCCGTGGCTCGTCCTTCATCTGGGGCGTGTGGCATGACGCCAAGTTCGTGGCCGACCACATCGCCAAGCAGCGCCGCTACAGCGACTACGACGCCGCCGCCCGCAGCAGGTAGCAGGTAGCAGGTAGCGCGCTCTGAGACACCTTCCCATCCACCCCCTGCAGGAGCCAGACCATGCCCACCCATACCCGCATCCGCATGTTCAACACCAAGGACACCTATCCCAACCAGTCGCTGGACAACGACCTGTGCCAGGCCGTGCGCGCCGGCAACACTGTCTATGTGCGCGGCCAGATCGGCACCGATTTCGAGGGCAACCTGGTCGGCCTGGGCGATCCGCAAAAGCAGGCCGAGCAGGCGATGAAGAACGTCAAGCAGCTGCTGGAGGAAGCGGGCAGCGACCTGTCGCACATCGTCAAGACCACCACCTACATCATCGATCCGCGCTACCGCGAGCCCGTCTACCGGGAAGTGGGCAAGTGGCTCAAGGGCGTGTTTCCCATCTCCACGGGGCTGTGCATCTCGGCCCTGGGGCAGCCGCAGTGGCTGATGGAGATCGACGTGATCGCGGTCATTCCCGATGACTGGCAGCCGCCGGCCAGCGCCTGAACGTCGACCACAGCAAGCACCTGGTACAGCCGCATAGGCAGGAGGCAGAAACCATGACTTTTTCGATTGTGGGGCGCTGCGAGCGCACCGGGCAGCTGGGCGTGGCCATCAGCTCGTCCAGCATTGCGGTGGGCGCGCGCTGCCCCTGGGTGCGCGCGGGCGTGGGCGTGGTGTCCACGCAGAACATCACGCTGCCCGCCCTGGGCCCGCGCGTGCTGGACCTGCTGGAGCAGGGCGCCGACCCCCAGGCCGCGCTGCGCCAGGCGCTGGACGACGGCAGCTGGCCCCAGTACCGCCAGGTCACCGTGGTGGACGCACAGGGCCGCACCGGCGTCTTCAGCGGCAGCCAAGCCCTGGGCATCTTCACCAGCGCCGTGGGGCGGCAGTGCGTGGCGGCCGGCAACCTGCTGGCCAGCGAACGCACCATCGAGGCCATGGTGCCGGCCTTCGAGCGCAGCGCGGCGCTGCCGCTGGCCGAGCGCCTGCTGGCCGCCATGCAGGCCGCCATGGCCGCGGGCGGCGAGGCCGGGCCCGTGCATTCGGCCGCGCTCAAGGTGGCGGGCGAGCACAGCTGGCCCATGGCGGACCTGCGCGTGGACTGGTCGGAGCACGATCCCATCGGCGCGCTGCAAGGCCTCTGGGTCGCCTACGCGCCGCAGATGCAGGACTACCAGACGCGCGCCATCGATCCCACGGCCGCGCCCAGCTACGGAGTGCCCGGCGATGAGTGAGGCGGCCGGGTAGCCGGCACATCGCCTTGCCCGGGCGCACGGGCGTGTCGCGGCACTGGCATGGCGCTCACTTGGCGTCCGAAATCACGGGGGTATCGGGCGTCCAGCACGTGGTGCGGTTGCGGCCATTGCGCTTGGAGAAATACATGGCGGCGTCGGCCCGCTCCAGGCAGCGCTCGACCGATGCCTCGCCCTCGTCCATGAGGCATACGCCCAGGCTCACGGTGAAGCGGATCGGGCTGTCCTGGCCCTGTACGGACACGGCCAGCGCCGCCACGGCCTCACGCAGGTTCTCCGCGCGCCGCAGTGCGGTCGGGGCGTCCACGTCCGTCAGCAAGACGGCGAATTCCTCGCCGCCCAGGCGGCCCAGCATGTCGCCCTGGCGCAGCTCCTTGGACACCGCGATCACCAGATGCCTGAGCACCTCGTCGCCCACGCCATGGCCGAAGCTGTCGTTGACGCGCTTGAAATGGTCGATATCCAGCATGATCAGTGCCGACGGATGGCTCAGTCCCAGGCGCAGGTGCTCCAGCTCCGACTCCATGCGCGTGATGAAGGCCCGCCGGTTGCTGGCACCCGTGAGCGCATCGGTCAATGCCAGGGCTTCGAGCTGCGTTTCGCGCCTCTTGTAGTCCGTCACGTCGTGGAATACCCAGCAGTAGCCAAGCAGCCGCTCCTGCCTGCGAAGCGGCAGCAGCTCCGTTTCTATATGGCGGCCGTTGGACAGGGCAAAGATCGTTCGTTGCGACAGGGCACCTGCCCCCGGTTGCGGCGCAGGTTGCAAGGCCCTTGCCATGGCCGGGGGCAAATAGGACAGCAATGTCTGCAGGCTTTTCCCCACAAGGCACGCGGCGGACAGCGGCAGCTCGAACAGGTCCACCAGCATTGCGTTGCTTGCCCTGATGCACTGCCCCGCATCGTCGGTCACCAGGATGCCCGACGGAAATTTCTCGATGATGGCCTCCAGCCGCTGCTGGACCTCGTGCAATGCACTCTCCGCCTGATGGCGGGCATCTACGTCGAACAGGGTCCAGATCACATTGCCCTGGGGATCTTCGGGGTCCAGCAGTGCGCCCTGCATGTCGAACCAGCGCATGTGGCCGCCCTTGACCTTCAGTGCCCACTCGGTACGCACCGTGCCCTTCAGGCTCAGGCGCTCATACAGCGATGCGAAGCTGTGGAAGCTGTCGCTGGACGGATGCAGTTGCTGGAATGAGCACTGCGGCTCCAGTGCGCCCGCCGCAAGGCCAAAGCACTTGGCTGCCTGGGCATTGGCGTAGACGATGCTGCGGCGATGGCTGGCGACAAGCACCAGGGCGCTTCCGCGCTCCAGCAGGGCGCTCACCATATGGGTCTGCTCCACCCGTTCCTGGATATCGGTGTGCATTCCCAGCATGCGCAGTGCCTTGTTGTCGGCATCGCGCAGGGTGACTTCCCCGCGCGATTCGATCCATCGCCAGGAGCCATCGGCCTGCCTTATGCGCATCTCGACACGGAATGGGTCGCCGTGTTCGAGGTGGCGCCTGAGCCGTTCCTGGACGCGAGGCTGGTCCAGTGGGTGCAGCAGATGCATGAAGCCGGCCACGGTGAACGAGCCGAGTGCCTGGTCCGGCATGCCCAGCATCTGGTAGCAGCGGGCATCCCACAGCACCTGGTCCTGTTCGCGGTCCCACTGCCAAAGTCCGTCACGCACGGCGCCGATGGTCAGCCGCAGACGCTCCTCGCTCTCGTGAAGCGCCTTGCGCAGGCCTTCGTCCTGGGTGACATCGAGGATGTATCCATGCCAGAGCACGGTTGCGTCTTCGGTGCGTTGCGGGCGTGCATGGCCCTGCAGCCAGCGCACGGAGCCATCGGCGGACTGTATGCGGTACTTGCAGGCCCAGTCCCCCTGGCTGCGCATCGCTTCGTCGATGGACTGCCTGAGCGCCGAGATATCTTCCGGATGAACCCGCTGTGCCAGGTCCTGCAAGGCAGTGCCTGCCGTATCCGCATCGATGCAGTGCATGGCATAAAAGCCGGGGTTGGCAAACGACAGGGCGTAGTGGCCGGCAGGGTCCCAGCTGTACTGGAACAGGCCGCCCGGGACTTCCTCGGACAGGAGATGAAAGCGCTCTTCGGACTGGACCCGCTGGTCCTCCTCCCGCCAGCGCTGGAACGCCAGCCAGGCCGTCAGCATCCCGCCCAGGAAAATCAGCAGCGTGCCTATCCCGTTGCGCCACAGGCTCTGCCGTATGGTCTCGTTGAGCGGGCCGAACACGGCCTCGTGGTCCAGCCCCGTGCTCACCAGGATCGGAAAGCCGCTCACGCGGCTCCAGGCATACATGCGCTGTATGCCGTCGGTGCTCGCCAGCGCCTCGTAGGTGCCATGCGTGACGTCGGGGGCAAACAGCGCCACCCGCGTCGCGGGCAACTGGCGCCCGAGCACCCGATCCTGGTTCTGCGAGCGTGCAAGATAGGTGCCGTCCTCGCGCAGCAGCAAGATCACGTCGCGCGGGCTGTCGAAGATGGCCTGCAGCTGCCGCGACAGGTACTGCGGCGACAGCGACACCACCAGCACGCCCGCAAACGCGCCTCGGTGGTGCAGGGCGCGGCTCAGCTGGATACCCCATTGCCCGGAAACCCGTCCCTGCACCGGACGGCCTATGAAGGTTCCCTGCGTCAGGCCCTTCAGATGCGCCTGGAAATGTTCGCGGTCGAGAATGGACACGCTCTGCGCAGGCGGCTCCGAGGCTGCCAGGCTCGAATACACCACCTGGCCGTTCGCATCGGCCACGGCCACCTGGACGATGGTGCCGGGCGGATAGGCCTCCTGGACGCTGGCGACGGCCCGCCCGAATGCCTGCGAGTCACCCGACTCGTAGTCCCGGGCCAGGTCCCGCAGGGAATAGTTCAGGCCCGACAGCATGGTCCCGGCCTGCGCGGAAACCGCCTGGGACATCTGCGAGACGCGCAGCCATGCCTGATCCCGTGTGTAGCGCTGCATGTACTGGTGGCTGGTCAGCAACGCGGCCCAGTACAGCCCAGCTGCCAGCACCATGAAGCAGACGCCCACGATGATGGCCAATGATGTTCTTGCGTGCGAGCGCGAGGAAAGGGCGGGACGATGGATAGCGGTGGAACGAGAAGACATGCAACGCAGCGAGACAAGAAAAGAGATCTGCAACGCCAGCCGTCAACCGCAATGGCCCACCGATATAGCGCCCCTGCACGCCACAGCGCTCGAGACGCAGGTCCTGCCTGCCGGTGGGCCAGAGCAACCGATATGACTCTGTGAATACGCTGCTCTGTAAGCATGCTAACCCAGATGGAGGCCTGCGCGATAGCCAGCAAGGCAGGGCGGGGGCCTGCAGGCTGCAGCAGCCGGCGCGCAGCCTATCTGCGCGTCCCGGATGTCTGGGGTGTCTTGGGTGTCTTGGGTGTCTTGGGCGCCGCGGTCCTGGCAGCGTCCTGGGCCTGCCCGGGTTGCTCCTGCGGAAACACCCGCGCGCACAGGAAGTCCACCAGCGCCCGCAGCTTGGGCGAGGGGTGCTTGCTGGCGGGCCACAGCACGTGGAAGACGTTGGTGTGCTCCATGCAGTCCGCCAGCACGGGTTGCAGCCGGCCGTCGGCCAGCGGCTCGCGGATGGAGAACTCCGGCAAGTAGGCGATGCCCAGGCCCTGCAGCGCAAAGCACAGCCGGGTTTCGATGTTGTTGCAGATCATGGAGGTGGGCAGTTGCAGTTCGGGCGCGCCCGCTGCGCGCCGCAGCACCCAGGGCTCCAGCTTGCCGCTGTGGGGGTAGCGGTAGTGCAGGCAGCTGTGCTGCAGCAGATCCTCGGGCACCCGGGGCGTGCCGCGCTGCGCCAGGTAGCCGGGCGAGGCCACCAGCAGGTAGCCGAAGGCACCCAGCCGGCGCGCGGACAGGCGTGAGTCGGCGGGCGCGCCCGTGCGCACCACGGCGTCGAAGCCTTCCTCGATCACATCGACCAGCTGGTCGGTGAAGTCCAGGTCCAGCTCGATCTCGGGATAGGCGCGCATGAACTCTCCCAGCACCGGCAGCACCAGAGAACTGACCAGGGGCAGGCTGACCCGCAGCCGGCCGCGCGGCGCGGTGCTGGCCTGCGACAGCTCCAGCTGCGCGGCCTCGATCTCGGCCAGGATGCGCCGGCTGCGCTCCAGGAACAGCGCGCCCTCTGCCGTGAGCGTGATGCTGCGCGTGCTGCGGTGGAACAGGCGCACGCCCAGCCGGTCCTCCAGCCTTGCCACGCTCTTGCCGATGGCCGATGCCGAGATGCCCAGCAGCCTGCCGGCCGCCACGAAACTGCGGGTCTCGGCGACCTGCACGAACACCACGAACCCGTTGAGGCTGTCCAAACGCCGCTCCTTCATTGCGGACATCCAGTTCCGCATAAACCGGAAATCTACCCCACTTTTTCTTTAATCGCGGGCTTTCTATCGTCGGAACCCTGTTCATTTGATCCCGGGAATTCCCATGAAGATTGCCCTTTCTGCAGCGCCTTCAGCACCTGCTGCACCCGCTGCACCCGCTGCGCCCGCTGCGCTGCCTGCGACCCTGTCGTCCTCGCCCCTGTCCGACCGCATCCAGGCCGTGGTCCGGCAGGCGCTTGAGGCGCAGCGCCTGGTCGGCGCCGTGGTGCTGGTGGCGCGTGGCGGCGCGCTGGTCCACCGCCAGGCCGCAGGCTGGGCCGACCGCGAGCGCGGGCTGCCCATGGCCGTGGATGCGGTGTTCCGCCTGGCCTCGGCCAGCAAGCCCATCGTCTCGGCTGCCGCGCTGGTGCTGGTGGCACGGGGACTGCTGGCGCTGGACGAGGGTGTGGAGCGCTGGCTGCCCCGGTTCCGCCCCCGGCTGGCCGATGGCGGGCCCGCCCGCATCACCGTGCGGCAGCTTCTCAGCCACACGGCGGGGCTGGGCTACCGCTTCTTCGAGGCCGATGCACAAGGCCCCTATGCGCGCGCGGGCGTATCGGACGGCATGGACCGCCAGGCCATCGGCCTGGCAGAGAACCTGGAGCGCATCGCCAGCGTGCCGCTGCTGTACGCGCCGGGCACGGCCTGGGGCTACTCGCTGGCCACCGATGTGCTGGGCGCCCTCATTGAGCAGGTGCACGGCAGGCCGCTGGACCAGGCCGTGCGCGAGCTGGTGACCGGGCCGCTGGGCATGACCGATACCGGCTTTGCCGTCACCGATGCGCTGGCCGCGCAGCGCGTGGCCACGGCCTATGTCAGCGATGTGCCGCAGCCCCATCCGCTGGCCGAGGGCGAGACCGTGTCGCCCTTCGAGGGGAGCATCGGCATTGCCTTCAGCCCTTCGCGCATCTTTGACGCCCAGGCCTTTGCCTCCGGCGGCGCCGGCATGGCCGGGACGGCAGGCGATTTCCTGCGGCTGCTGGAAGCCCTGCGCCAGGGCGGCAACACCCTGCTGCCCGACGCCCTGGTCGCCGAGATGGCGCGGGACCAGACCGGCGGGCTGGCCCTGCCCAATGCGCCGGGCTTCGGCTTTGGCCTGGGCTTTTCCGTGCTGCGCGATGCGTCGCAGGCGGCATCGCCGGAGTCGGTGGGCACCTGGCGCTGGGGCGGGGCCTATGGGCATTCCTGGTTCGTGGACCGGGCGCAGGAGCTCAGTGTCGTGGCCTTCACCAACACCTTGTACGAGGGCATGTCGGGGCGCTTCGTCAACGATTTGCGCGACGCGGTCTACGGGGTTTGTGAGGTCCACGGGGCTTCGGGAGCGCCGCAATGAACGGAACACGCCAGGACCGCCTGCCCGTTGCCTCCCTGCTGGCGCTGGCCATGGCAGCCTTCATCACCATATTGACGGAGGCGCTGCCGGCCGGCCTGCTGCCGCAGATGGCCCAGGGCCTGGCCGTGACCGAGGCCTGGGTGGGCCAGACCGTCACCCTCTACGCCATAGGTTCCCTGGTGGCCGCCATACCGCTGACGGCCGCCACGCAGGGCATGCGCCGCCGCCCCCTGCTGCTGGCGGCGATCGCGGGCTTTGTCGTCGCCAACACGGTCACGGCCTTGTCCACGCACTTTGCGCTGACCCTGGTGGCGCGCTTTCTGGCGGGCGTCTCGGCCGGGCTGCTTTGGGCGCTGCTGGCCGGCTACGCGGCGCGCATGGTGCCCGGCCATCTCAAGGGCCGCGCCATCGCCATTGCCATGGTGGGCACGCCGCTGGCGCTGTCGCTGGGCGTGCCGGCCGGCACCGTGCTGGGCCAGTGGGTGGGCTGGCGGCTGTGCTTCGGCCTCATGAGCGTGCTGGCGCTGGCGCTCATGGTCTGGGTGCGCGCCCGCCTGCCCGACTTTGCAGGGCAGGCGGCAGGCCGCCACCTGCCGCTGCGGCGCGTGTTCACCCTGGCGGGCGTGCGCCCCGTGCTGTTCGTGGTGCTGGCCTTCGTGCTGGCGCACAACATTCTCTACACCTATATCGCGCCCTTCCTGGCGGTGGCGGGCATGGCCGCGCGCACGGACCTGGTGCTGCTGGTGTTCGGCGCCACCTCCGTGCTGGGCATCTGGATCACCGGCGTGCTGATCGACCGCCACCTGCGTGCGCTCACGCTGGCCAGCATTGCGCTGTTTGCACTGTCCACGCTGATGCTGGGCGTGGCCGGGGATGCACCGGCCCTGGTGTATGCGGCGGTGGCCGTCTGGGGCCTGGCCTTTGGTGGTGCCGCCACGCTGCTGCAGACCGCCATTGCCCACACGGCGGGCGAGGCCGCCGACGTGGCGCAGTCCATGCTGGTCACGGCCTGGAACATGGCGATTGCCGGCGGCGGCATCGTGGGCGGCCTGCTGCTGGCGCGCATGGGCGTGGGCGCCTTCACGCCCGTGCTGCTGGCGCTGCTGTGCGCATCGCTGGCCGTGGTGTGGGCGGCCAGGCGGCATGGCTTTCCTGCGGTGTGCAGGTAGGGCAGACCGGTCATCCGAGTTTCAGTGCCGAGGGCCGCGTGAGGATCTCGGGCCGCAGGATGGTGTCCAGCTGCGTTTTGCTCAGCAGGCCCCGGGCCAGCACGATGTCGTAGACGCTGCCGCCGCTGGCATGGGCTTGCTGGGCCACGGAAGTGGCGTTGGCGTAGCCGATGTAGGGGTTGAGCGCGGTCACGATGCCGATGGAGTTCTCCACCGCCGCGCGCAGGTGTTCGCGGTTGGCGGTGATGCCCTGCACGCAGCGCTCGGCCAGCGTCAGGCAGCCGTTGCGCAGGTGGCTCACGCTTTTGAAGATGCTGTGGGCGATGATGGGCTCGAAGGCATTGAGCTGCAGCTGCCCGGCCTCGGCCGCGAAGCTGACGGTGATGTCGTTGCCGATGACCTCGAAGGCGATCTGGTTCACCACCTCGGGGATCACGGGGTTGACCTTGCCCGGCATGATGCTCGATCCCGCCTGCATGGCCGGCAGGTTGATCTCGCCCAGGCCGGCACGCGGGCCGCTGGACAGCAGCCGCAGGTCGTTGCAGGTCTTGGACAGCTTGACGGCTACGCGCTTGAGCACGCCCGACAGCTGCACGAAGGCGCCGCAGTCCTGGGTGGCCTCGATCAGGTTGGGCGCGGTCTGCAGCGCAATGCCGGTGATCTCCTGCAGGTGCTTGAGCACCAGGGGCGCGTAGTCGGGATGGGCGGTGATGCCCGTGCCTATGGCGGTGGCGCCCATGTTGATCTCGCAGATCAGCAGCACGGCCTCGCGCAGCCGCGCCTGGTCCTCCTCGATCATCACGGCATAGGTGCTGAATTCCTGGCCCAGCGTCATGGGCACGGCATCCTGCAGCTGGGTGCGGCCCATTTTCAGCACATCCTGGAACTCCTCTGCCTTTTGCGCGAAGGCCAGGCGCAGCGTGTCCATGGCGTCGATCAGCCCGTGGATGCCGAACCAGGTGGCGATCTTGAGCGCGGAGGGGTAGACATCGTTGGTGCTCTGGCCGATGTTCACCTGCTCGTTGGGATGCAGGTACTGGTACTCGCCCTTGTGGTGGCCCAGCAGCTCCAGCGCGCGGTTGGCGATGACCTCGTTGGCGTTCATGTTGGTCGAGGTGCCGGCACCGCCCTGGATCACGTCCACCACGAACTGCTCGTGCAGCCGCCCGCCCTGCAGCTCCTGGCAGGCGCTCACGATGGCATCGCAGCGCCGCTGGTCCAGCAGGCCCAGCTCATGGTTGGTCAGGGCCGCCGCCTGCTTGATGCTGGCCAGGGCGCGGATCAGTTCGGGGTAGATGGAGATGGGCGTGCCGGTGATGCCGAAGTTCTCCCGGGCGCGCAGGGTGTGCACGCCGTAGTAGGCGTCGGCGGGAACCTCGCGGTCCCCCAGCAGGTCGTGTTCGATGCGGACGGATGGATCGGTGCTCATGCTTGTGTCTCCATTTATTCGGACTTGACGATCAACGGACCCAGGCCTTCCTGAGCGGCCTGCTCCTGTTCCACGCGGCCGGGTTTCGGGCGGCCCCAGTGGAGCTTTTGCGCCAGCATGCCCAGGGCGACCAATGCACCGCCCAGCACGCTGGTGTAGAGCACTTCCTTGCGGTAGGTGCCCTCGGCCACCATGACCACCATGGAGGCGACGATGAAGAAGATGGTGGCGTAGGTCAGCGCCGGGAAGCACCACATCTTCAGGCGGATGGGCGTGCCGCTGGCTTCGAGCTTGCGGCGCATGTGCAACTGCGACACGGCGATGCACAGGTACACCAGCAGCGCGATGGAGCCGGTCGCGGCCATGAGCACATCGAACACGTCCATCTGGCCGGTGGCGGTGAGGGCGACCGTCAGCAGGGCCAGCGCGCTGGAGGCGATGACGGCCATGTAGGGCGCGCTGGTGCTGCGGCCCAGGGTCGTGAACAGGTGGGGGGCGTCGCCGCGGCGCGCCAGCGAGAAAAGCATGCGGCTGGAGGTGTAGAGCGCCGAGTTGAAGCAACTGCACACGGAAGTCAGCACCACGAAGTTGACGATCTGGCCGGCGAAGGCAATGCCCAGGTGCTTGAGCGCGACGGCGTAGGTGCCTTCGGTGGAGAGGATCAGGCCCGGGGTGTCGTACGGAATCAGGCAGACCACGATGAAGATGGAGCCCACGTAGAACAGCGAAATGCGCCAGACCACGGACCGGGTGGTCCGCACGATTTCCTTGCCCGGGTCCTGGGATTCGGCCGCCGCCACGGTGACGATCTCGGCCCCGATGAAGGCGAACATCGCGCCCAGCAGCGCCACCACCACGGCGCCGGGGCCGTTGGGCATGAAGCCCTTGCTGGTCAGGTGCGCCATGCCTGCGACATCGCCCGCAGGCCAGAGCCTGGCGATGGCCAGCGCTCCGATGGCGATGAACAGCACAATGGCCACGACCTTGATCAGAGCGAACCAGAACTCGAACTCGCCAGAGTTGTGCACCGGCAGGAAGTTGACGGCCATCAGGCCGAAGACCACCACCAGCATGTAGCCCCAGATGGGAACGGCCGGCATCCAGGCGTTGAGGATGGCCCCGGCCACATAGGCCTCCCAGCCCATCAGCAGTGTCCAGAAGCACCAGTACAGCCAGCCGATCGTGAAGCCGGCCCAGCGCCCGATGGCGCGGTCTGCGTAGGTGGAGAACGAGCCGCTGTCAGGCTGCGCCACGGCCATCTCGCCCAGCATGCGCATGACCAGCACCACCAGGATGCCCCCGCCCATGTACGCCAGGATGGCTGCGGGGCCGGCACTGGCAATCACCTTGCCGGAACCGACGAACAGCGCACCGCCGATCACCCCCGCAATGGATAGCATGGTGAGGTGCCGCGGCTTCAGCCCACCTTCGAGTTGCTGACTCATTTCCTGTCTCCTTGTATTTGCTGTTGCAAAGTGGGCGCGACCCGCGTGCTGCGTGCCTTGCGCAGAGCAAAGCCGGGCGAGGCGCCATCCGGCGCGCAATGGGTGCAGGTGCAGGAAGCAACCGCCTCAACGGGGTTGGGCGGCCAGGGTCTCGATGAGGGTCTGCAACTGGGCGCTCATCGGCAGGTCCAGGCTGGTGCCCGAGGGCAGGCGGCGCAGGAACCAGCGCCTGTACTGGCGCTCGATCTCGCCGTCCTCGGCCAGCGCCTGGAAGCTGCTTCTCACCACCTGGGCCAGCTGGGGGTCGTCCTTGCGGAACATGATTGCGTAGGGGTCGTAGGAGAGGTAGTCGCCCACCACCTGGAGCCTGGCGCCCTGGCTCGCGCCCGTGCCGCCGTTGCCCTCCGCCTTGCCGGCGTTCTCCGCGATCAGGCCGTACAGCAGCACGTCGTCGGTGGCGAAGGCGTCGGACTGGCCGCCGGCCACCTGGGCAAAGCCCTGGGAGTGGTCGGGCACCACCTGCAGCTGCATGCCCAGGTGGAACTTGCGGTCCAGGTCGCGCATGGCTTTTTCATTGGTGGTGCCGGCCGTCACCGCCACCTTCTTGCTGGCCAGGTCGCGCAAGGAGCGGATCTGCGTGTCCTGCCGGACCATGACCTTGGTGCCGGCCACGAACATGATGGGCGAGAAGGCCACGCGCTTTTGGCGCTCCAGATTGCTGGTGGTGGAGCCGCATTCCAGGTCCACCTTGCCGCTGGCCACAGCGTCCACGCGGTTGTCGGCCGTGACGGGCACCCAGCGGATGGCCAGGCTCCTGTTGACCGCATCCTCGATGCTGGTCACCAGCGCCTTGCACAGCTCGATGGAGTAGCCGATGGGCTCGTTGCGCGCGTTCAGGTAGGAAAACGGCACCGAGGCCTGGCGGTAGCCCAGCGCAATGGAGCCGCTGGCGCGCACCTTGGCCAGCGTGCCGCTGAGCGTGGCGGGCGCGCGGCTGGCGGCGGTGCGCTCTGGCGTGTCGGCTTCCTGGGCGCCGGCCGTGGCGGCCAGCAGCGCAAGGGCCGCCACGCCCGCTGCCGCTGCCGCCCGCGCCGGCCCCGGCAGCGCCCATGGCTGCCCGGGCCGTGATCTGGGTTCGGGTTTCATGGCGTTTCCTTGTGCGGGTTGTCAGGAATGGGCCGGGGAGGCGGGATGGGCCAGCGTGGCCTTGACCTCCGAATCCAGCCGTGCGGCATTGGCAGCGGCTTCGGTCTCGGGCAGCAGGTCGCCCTCCCACTTGGCGACGACGGCGGTGGCGATGGAGTTGCCCACGGCGTTGGTGGCCGATCGGCCCATGTCCAGGAAGGTGTCCACGCCCAGGATGAGCAGCAGGCCGGCCTCGGGGATGTTGAACTGGTTGAGCGTGGCGGCGATCACCACCAGCGAGGCGCGCGGCACGCCGGCCATGCCCTTGGAGGTCAGCATCAGGATCAGCAGCATGGTGATCTGCGTGCCCAGCGACAGGTGGATGTCGTAGGCCTGGGCGATGAACAGCACGGCGAAGGTGCAGTACATCATGGAGCCGTCGAGGTTGAACGAGTAGCCCATGGGCATCACGAAGCTGGAGATCTTGCGCTTGACGCCGAAGCGGTCCAGCGCGTCCAGGATCTTGGGGTAGGCGGCCTCGGAGCTGGCGGTGGCGAACGAGAGCATGAAGGCTTCCTTGATCAGCACCAGCAGCCTGAAGATGCGCGGGCCCAGGAACAGGAAACCGGCGATCACCAGCACTCCCCACAGCAGAAACAGGCCCAGGTAGAAGTCCCCCATGAAAACGGCAAACTTCAGCAGGATCTCCAGGCCGTTGACCGACACGGTGGCCGCCATGGCCGCCAGCACGGCCAGCGGCGCGAGCTTCATCACATAGCCGGTGATCTTGAGCATGACGTGGGACAGCTCGTCGATGGCGGCCACCAGCGTCCTGCCCTTTTCACCGAGTGCGGCCAGGGCTACGCCGAAGAACATGGAGAACACGACGATCTGCAGGATCTCGTTGTTGGCCATGGCCTCGGCAAAGGACTTGGGCACCAAGTGGCTGACGAAGTCCTTGAGCGTGAACTTGGCGGTGGCGAGGTTGGCCGAAGCGCCGATGTCCGGCAGCGGCAGCCCCAGGTTGTGCCCCGGCTGCAGCAGGTTGGCCAGGACCAGGCCCATGACCAGCGACACCAGCGAGGCGGTGACGAACCAGCCCATGGCCTTGAGGAACACCCGGCCCACCGAGGCCGCGTCGCCCATGTGCGCGATGCCCACCACCAGCGTGGAGAACACGAGCGGGCCGATCAGCATCTTGATCAGCCGCAGGAACACGTCCGACATGATGGAGATGTAGCCCGCGATCTGCGCGGCCGCCTTCTTGTCGGGGAAGTTGATGAACACCATGTAGCCGATCACGATGCCCAGCACCATGGCAACCAGAATCCAGATGGCGGGCGGAAGTCTTCTTGTCATTTCCATGTCTCCTTCGGAACCTGTGGGGAATGCCTGGACGGCAGTGCGTGGCACCTTGTCCCGGGCGTCGGATGCAAGCGCTGAATGCAGGCGCGGGATGCCGGGGCGGGGCGCTCAGGGGCCCTGGCTCAGGTAGGCGATCTCCCGGTGGCCCTCCTCGAAGGCCGCCAGCGTCTGCGGCCAGGCCTGGCCGGGCCAGGACAGTTCGAGCCGGCCCGACCGAGGGGCGTAGGCCGCCGTGTACAGCGTTCCGTAGCCGCGCCGCCAGGCGGGCTGGTACAGGGGCTCGCGCAGCAGCGCGGCCTGCGTGTCGCCGGCCGGCATGCCGGCTTCGATCTGCTGCTGCAGGGCCGCCAGCCGCTCGCAGGCGCTGGTGGCGCGTGCATGCTCGGGCCACTCCACCGTGTGCTGGAAGTTGGTCACGGCCCGGCGCCGGGTCACTTCCACGGGGCGGTCGGGGTTCAGGAACACCGTGGCCCATTCGCCCCGGGCGTCCAGCAGCGTGACGCTGTAGCACATGTGCACGGGCACGCGCTGCAGGATGGCCACGGCCGATGCGGTGTCCTGCGCGATCTCCAGCACATAGCGCAGCACCAGCGGAATGCCGAAGCCGTCGCCATGGGCCGTGCGGCCGCCAAAGGACAGTGAGGCGGCCAGGCCCGACTCGTTCATGCCGTCCAGCGCGCCCCACAGGCAGTCGCCCATGGCGGCCACGCGCTGCCCGCTCCAGCGCGTGGCCAGCCAGTGGCCCTCCAGCAGCGCGGGCGCGAAGTCGTAGTTGCGCAGCAGCATGGGTTCCTGCTGGCCCACCGCATCGAGCCAGACGGCCTGGGAGCAGCCGGTGATGTAGGGCGGCGGGCACCACAGCGACAGGAAGCGCGCCTCGATGTCGCCGCCGCCGGCCAGCTCCACCAGCCGCTCCCAGGTGGGCACCAGCTCCGGCATGTGCTGGCGCAGGGCGCGGCGGCACTCCAGGAAGCCGGCGCGCGCCACGGCGCCCTGGCGCAGGAACCAGGCGCGGTAGTAGGGCCAGGCCTGCTCGCACAGGGCCTGCCATTTCCGGCCGGGCAGGTCTTCGGCGATGGCCTGGAAGCGGATGCGGGTAGGCAGGGGCATGGGGAGGCCTTCAGAGGATCTTGAACGAGCCCGGCGCCGGCGCTGCGCCGGGCTGGGTGGCCAGGATGGGCTTGCCCGCGTAGTAGTTCTTGATGCCGCGTATCCAGTCGCGCGCCCGGATGTTGAGCTTGAAGTTGTCGTCCATCGAGCGGCCGCGCGTGATCAGGATGCCCAGGTCGGCGCCCTCGTAGCGGTAGTCGCCGGGGCCGGTGATGCGCAGGAAGAAGGCCTCGCGCTCGGTGTCTATGGCCTTGCGGTTGTAGTCGAAGCGCTGGTAGGCCACGCTGCCGTCCTCGCCCATGCGGTAGATGCCGGTGGCCGGAGCATGCGTGACCTGGTCGATGCGGTCCTCGTTGAACTTGAGCACCACCTGAGACCAGGAATCGATGAAATGCGGCTGGGCCCAGCGCTCGTTGATCTCCTTGACGTTCAGGTCGAACGGCACGCCCGAGAATTCGAGCAGGTGGAACAGGAACAGCGGCGCATCGGCGTAGGCGAAGGCGGCATGGTTGGTCATGGGGCTGGCGCCGCAGATGCGCGGGTTCAGCTCGCCCAGGTAGACCTCGCCGGTGTCGGTGTCGATCAGGAAGTCCAGGTCGAAGTAGCCGCGGTAGCCCTCGGCCAGCAGCTGGTTGCCGAAGCGCTCGGCCATGTCGCGCGCCCTGGCGCGCACCTCCTCGGAGAAGGCGCCCGGGAACACCTCGTTGCCGCACCAGCCGCCCTTGTAGGGCGTGAGTTCGCGCGCGCCCACCACCTCGGTCAGCAGCGGCCCGACCAGGGTGCCCGACTGGGTGGCGCAGGCCTCCAGCGTGGCGCCGCGGCAGTTGATGCGCTTCATGATCTTGACCTCGGGGTCGTTGACGATCTCGTCCTTGTGCTTGTCGAAGTCCTCGCGCGAGGCGATGAAGAAGGTGGTGTGGCCCGAGTCGCCGAAGGCCGACTGCACCACCAGGTCCTTGCCCAGGCCGTGGCGCTCGGCGATCTGCATCAGGTGCTCGTAGCTGTCCACCTTCTCCAGCGCGTTGGGCACCGAGTACACGCCGGCCTTGTTGCCTATGCGCACGGTCTCCATCTTGTTGTCGCAGCGCTGGCGCAGCGCGGCTGGCGGAAACCAGACCTCCATGCCCAGCTCCCGGGCCAGGGCCTCGGTCTTCTCGTCGAACATCAGGAAGGTGGCGACCGGCTTGCCGCCACGCCGCTCGATCAGGTCCACCACATCCTTGTGCTGCAGTAGGTAGTTGTTGATGTCCTCGATGGACTCGAAGGGCTCGTGCGGCAGCTCCTGCGGCACGAAGGCGTTGGGGTGGCGGCCGTCGAAGCAGTCGATGTAGTTGATGTAGCGGAAGCGGTTGACCCAGCGGTCCATGCCCAGCAGGTTGAAGTTGGTGGCGCTGATGAAGTAGATGGGCCGCTCGTTGCGGTGGAACATCAGCAGCAGGTCGGCAACGCTTTTGACTTTGTTGTTCACTTCTTGCTCCTCGTCGTGGTCTTCTTCGGGGTGGGGGAAAGCGTGATCAGTTCAGGTTCGGGCTCGGGTCGGACCAGGCCCAGGCCTTCGTCGCCCGCCTGCGGCTGCGCCGCGCGGCCCGACAGCGCCAGCGCGGCGCGCGCGGCCGTGGCCTGGGCGGCGCGGTCCAGCGCGGCCCGGCTGAAGATGCGAAAGCCTAGCTCGGGCCGGAAGCCGTGGATCTCGCGCACATCGAGCGCGGCCATGAACTGCAGGATCTCGGCGCTGATCACCTGCCCGGGCACAAGGATGGGAAAGCCCGGCGGGTAGGGGATGACGAAGAGCGCGGACACCAGCTCGCGCCCCTCGGCGATGGCGCGCGCGGCCTCGGCCATGTCGATGTATTCGCAGTTGGTGTCGTCGTACGAGAGGAAGAAGGCGCTGCGGATGTCGCCGTCGCGCGTGCCTGCGCGGCCTTCGACGCTGCGGCCCCGGAAGGCGAAGTGGAAGCTGGAGAAATTGGGCAGCGGCGGCTGCTCCAGCGTGAGCGAGCGCACGCGCCTTTCATGGATGCGCCGCTCGATGGCGCTCAGGTCGGCCACGCGGGCGTCCACGTCGCGGGCAATCTTGATCAGCACCTCGATCAGGTAGGCGATGGCCGAGCGCGTGCTGCCGATGTTGGTCATGAACAGCACGGTGTTGCGCGAGGTCTTGTTGATCTGGATGCCGTACCTGTCCATCAACTCCTTGTTCTTGAAGGTGTCGCCGTCCATGCCCGTGGTGCCGATGACCAGGGTGGCGCGGCTGGGGTCGAGCACGAACTCGTCGCTGCGCCATGCCACCTCCAGGTTGTCCCAGCCCGTCTCGTCGTTGTAGTAGTTGTCCACGCCCGACTCGCGGTAGGCCAGCGGCACCAGGTCGCCGATGCGCAGGAAGCGGAAGTAGCGCCTGAGCAGGGGGTGGTGCAGCACCTGCTCGCGCAGGCTCATGGCCAGCTCCAGCTGGCGCTGGATCAGCTCGTAGCCCTCCAGTTCCACCTGGCGGCGGCCCACGTCCAGCGAGGCGAGGATCTGGTAGTTGGGCGAGGTCGAGGTGTGCGTCATGTACGCCTCGTGGAAGGACTCCTCGGCCTTGTCCTTGAAGTCCTGGTCCCAGATATGGATCATCGAGCCCTGGCGCAGCGCCGTCAGCGTCTTGTGCGTGGAATGCGTGGCGTAGACCCGGATGCGGGCCTTGGCGGGGTCGGGGATCAGCCGGGTCTCCAGCAACTGCTGGTCGTCCTCCCAGTCGATGCTGGCGGCGAACTCGGCGTGGCGCCTGGCGTAGGCCGGGTCCTTGAAGGTCTCGCACAGCTTGGCGGCGCTGGCCATGGCCGTGCGCGGGCGGTAGATGGGATGGCAGCGCGCGAAGGCGAACCAGGCCTCGTCCCAGAGGAAGACCAGGTCGGGCTTGATGGCCAGGCATTCCGTCATCACGCGCTCCACGTCGTAAACGATGCCGTCGAAGGTGCAGTTGGTCAGCAGCACCATGCGCACGCGCTCCAGCGTGCCCGCGCGCCGAAAGCCCAGCAGGGTCTCCTTGATGTGGCGCAGCGGCACGGCGCCATACATGGAGTACTGGTCCAGCGGATAGGAGTCCAGGTAGGCCACCTGGGCGCCGGCCAGCACCAGGCCGTAGTGGTGGGACTTGTGGCAGTTGCGGTCCACCAGCACGATGTCGTCGGGCCGCACCAGGGCCTGCACCACGATCTTGTTGCAGGTGGAGGTGCCGTTGGTGGCGAAGTAGGTGCGCCTGGCGCCGAAGGCGCGGGCCGCGTACTCCTGGGCCAGCTTGAGCGGGCCCACGGGGTCCAGCAGCGAGTCCAGCCCGCCCGAGGTGGCCGAGGTCTCGGCCATGAACAGGTTCATGCCGTAGAACTGGGCCAGGTCCCCGATCCAGTTGCTGTTCATGATGGACTTGCCGCGCGCCAGCGGCAGCGCATGGAACACGCCCGTGGGCTGCTTGGCGTAGTCGCGCAGCGCGTGGAAGAAGGGCGTTCTGTGGCGCTCGCCCACGCCTTTCATGATGGCGCTGTACAGCTCGATGTGGTCTTCCTCGCCGAAGAAGATGCGCTTGAAGACCTCGCCCACGCGCGCGGCGATCTCCTCGACGCTGACATCGGTGACCAGGTACAGGTCCAGCTCGGGGCGCAGCTGCGCGATCTGGCGGCCCAGCAGCGGGCCGCGCTCGAACTCGGGCATGGCCTCGCTGTTGTCGTCCATGCCTTCCAGGAAGCGGCGCAGCATGCCGTTCCTGTTGACCGAGCGGAATGGAAAGCCATGGCGTATCACCACGGCCTGCAGGTTGAAGTTGACCAGGGTGGCGATCAGCGCGTCCTCGAAGCTGGGCACCACCACGATGTCGAACACGAAATCGTCGTCGGCGCTGCGCTTGCGCTGCACGCGGCGGCGCAGCGCGTCTTCCTCGCTGGCCGACATCTCATCGACGATCAGCACCTCGAAGTAGGGCCGCGTCAACTGTGCCTGACGCTCGCTGTCGGTCTCTATCTGCGAGGGCAGTTCGTTGTCGTTGTCCAGCGTGTTGGCGTCATGCCGGTAGGTGCGCGCAGCCAGCACGCGGTGGATGCGCCGCGCCGCCTGGTGCGCGCGTGCCAGTTCCTCGCGCTCTATCCACTGGCACAGCTCGCCGAAGACCCGGCCCCCGGGAAAGGCCCAGTAGCTTTCGACCGGAGCCAGCGCGTCGATGATGGTCTGCACATGGGCCAGGCGGCTGGCACGCTCGGGGTGCTCGGGCGCCAGGATGGCCAGCCGGCTGAGATCGTCCACCAGGCTGATCCAGCCATCGGCACGCATTTCCCAGACGCTGCGGTGGCGGCTGAGGGAGGCACGGGCGCGCGTTTCGGTCGGGGGGCGGGATGTCATCGTTGTCTCCTGGTTTTTTGCCGCATCGCCCGGTGGCTTGCGGCTTTGTGGTGCTCGTGATGTCGATCGCTGGGAAAAGGGCGTGTCAGGTCATTGGGGCTTGTCCAGTGCTCCCAGGCTGTGCAGGTAGGGGAAGTCGGTGCCGTCCTTGCGGTAGACGGTGAAATCGCAGTCGCGGTCGCGGAAGCTCTTGAGCGGCTGGCCCAGGTTGCTGCGCAGGCCGTGTTCGCGCTCGTGCCGCAGCCGGGCGAAGTCGACCTCGATGGGCATGATCTGGGCGCCGCTGTCGGCCTGGTGGAGCACGTAGCCCGAGGGGTCCACGATGATGGAGCGGCCCACGCCGCCGTCGCCCACGCCGTTCACATCGAAGAAATAGACCTGGTTGGTGACGGCCGAGGCGCGCGCGATGCACAGCTCCACATCGCGGTCGATGGTGTCCGTCATGGTGGGGTGCAGGATCACCTCGGCGCCCATGGCCACCAGCGTGCGCGTGGTCTCCGGAAACCACATGTCGTAGCAGATGGACACGCCGAAACGGCCCGCGCCAGGCACGTCGAACACGCAAAAGCCGGTGCCGCCGGCCACATCGCGCTCATAGGGCCTGAAGGGAAAGAGCTTGCGAAAACGCGTGACGACCTCGCCCTGCGGGTTGATGACGGGCGTGGTGTTGTAGACCACCGTGCCATCGGGGCCGGCCACGCTCTCGAACAGCGAGCCGGGAATCAGCCACAGGCCGGTTTCCCGGGCCAGCCCGCACAGCCGGTCCTCGGTGGGGCCGGGCAGCGGCTCGGCCCTGTCGTGCTTGGGGCCCAGCGCCGCCAGCTCGGAGAACAGCACCATGCGGACCCAGGGAAAACGCGAGCGGATGTGGCGCAGGTAACCGGCCATGCGTTCCAGGTTGCTGTCGAAGGCGCAAACCTCCATCTGGATGCCGGCGATGCCGAAGGTGGTGGCCGTGCTCATGGCTGCACCTCCTGGCAGGCGGCTTGCCGGGCCGGCAGGGTGCCGCAACGAAAAGCTTTCAACTTCAAGGACATAGGCTGACTGAGGGGCGGAGAGAACCGGGCGGTAGGCACAGATCTTTGAAGTGTCTGGAGGCGGATCATTGAAAAAATATTCGGCTTTCATGCCTTCGATAGCTATACATGGGGGCGAGTCTATGTTCACATTGATCCCAACAAAAGAACCAAATACCGTGAACAAAAGAGAACCAATTTCCCGCGTTGGAAGTGCCACGCTGCCGGACTTTGTCAATCGGCATTTCCAACGTAGCGATGCCGAGTACAACCACCGCCAGCTCTACCGCATCGTCAAGGAAGGCATCCTGCGCAAGGCCCTGCCGGCGGGCTCGCGGCTGCCCACCAGCCGCGAGCTGGCGCAGACGCTGGGCATTGCGCGCAACACCATCGTCCAGGTCTATGAGCAACTGGCGCTGGAGGGCCTGGTGCAGGCCGGCGTGGGGCGGGGCACCTATGTGGCCGAGGTGGCGCCGGCCTTCGTGAGCCAGCCGCCGTTGCCGCGCCGCCGTGGCACGCCGCTGTCGCGGCGCGGCAGCGCCATCGTGGGCGGGGCGCGGGCCAGCCACCTGCAGTGGGGCGCGTTCGCGCCGGGCGTGCCCGAGCTGCGCCAGTTTCCGGCCGCGCTATGGAGCCGCCTGCACGCCCAGGCCTGGCGCGATCACAACCCGCTGCAACTGAGCTATGCCACGGGTGCGGGCCACCCCGCGCTGCGCGAAGCCATTGCCGAGCACTTGCAGGGCACGCGCGGCGTGGCCTGCAGCGCGGACCAGATCCTGGTGACCAGCGGCGCCCAGCAGGCGCTGCACCTGATTTCCCAGCTGCTGGCCGATCCTGGCGACACCGTCTGGCTGGAGGACCCCGGCTACTGGGGCGCACGCAGCGTGTTCCGCATGGCCGGCCTGCAACTGCAGCCCATCGCGCTGGACGGCGAGGGCCTGGCGCCCACGCCGCAGCAACTGAAGACACCGCCGCGGCTGATGTTCATCTCGCCCTCGCACCAGTACCCCAGCGGCGTGCTCATGGGCCATGGCCGAAGGCGCCAGCTGCTGGACTACGCGGTGGCCCAGCGGGTCTGGATCGTCGAGGACGACTACGACAGCGAGTTCCGCTTCACCTCGCGCCCGCTGCCGGCGCTGCAGGGCCTGGACGAGCACGGCCGCGTGATCTATCTGGGCACCTTCTCCAAGACCATGTTCCCCTCGCTGCGTCTGGCCTACCTCGTGCTGCCCAGCGACCTGGCCGACAGCTTTGCGCGCGCGCTGAGCGAGCTGTTCCGGGAGGGGCAGATCATGCAGCAGATCGTGCTGGCGCAGTTCATGCGGCAGGGCCACTACGTCAACCACATCCGCCGCATGCGCCAGGTCTATGGCGAGCGCCGGCGCGTGCTCATCGACGAGATAGGCCAGCGCCTGGGCACGGCGGTGACCGTGCAGGGCGGAGACGCGGGGCTGCACCTGGTGCTGGGCCTGCCGCCCGGCTCGGACGATGACGCCATCGCGCGGCAGGCACGCAAGCTGGGCGTGCTCACGCGGCCGCTGTCCCTGTACTCGCTCAGGCCCGATCCGGCCCGGGGCCTGGTGCTGGGCTACGGAGCCGTGACGGAGCAGGAGATCCGCCACAGCTTCGGCCTGCTGGCCGAGGTGATCGCGCCCCATCTGCCGTGAATGGGCGACAGGGCGCCTTCACTCCTGCGCACCATTCACTCCTGCGCACCATTCACTCCGGTGCGCCAGTGCGCTGGCCCAGCCAGCCCAGCAACTGCGCCTTGTCCATGGGCCGCGCAATGTGATAGCCCTGTCCCTCCTGGCAGCCCATGGCGCGCAGGGCCTGCCAGGCGCTGGCGTCCTCTATGCCTTCGGCCAGGACCTGCAGGCCGAGCTTGCGGCCCAGCTGGGCGATCATTTCGGCGATGCGCGCTTCCTGTGATTCGCCAAGCTGGCGCACGAAGCTGCGGTCGATCTTGATGCGGTCCAGCGGCAGGCGCTCCAGGTAGCTCAGCGAGGAGTAGCCGGTGCCGAAGTCGTCGATGGCAATGGTCACGCCCAGGGAGCGCAGGGCGCTGAGCGTGGCCTGCAGCAGCTGGGTGGGCAGGACCGCGACGGATTCTGTGATCTCCAGCTCCAGCTGCGAGCCCTGCAGGCCGTGCTCTGCCAGGGCGTTGCTCACGGTCTGCAGAAAGCCCGTGTCCTGCAGCTGCACGGTGGAGACATTGACGGCCATGCGCCTGGGGGCGCGGCCGGCGTCCAGCAGTTCGCGCATGGTGCGGCAGGCCGTGGCCAGCACCCATTGGCCCAGCGGCACGATGAGGCCCGAATGCTCGGCCACCGGAATGAAGCGGTCGGGCGGCACGAAGCTCCCGTCCTGCCGGCGCCAGCGCAGCAGGGCCTCCAGGCCGACCAGGGCATGGGTTTCCAGGTCCACCTGGGGCTGGTAGACCAGGAAAAGCTGGGCGCCGTCGATGGCGGCGCGAAGGTCGGACAGCAGCAGGGCGCGGTCGCGCGCCTCCATGCCCATCTGCTCGGAGTACTCCAGCAGCTGGCCGCGGTGATCCCGCTTGGCGCGCTTGAGGGCGATGGTGGCGTCCTTGACCAGGTCGGTGCCGGCCTGGCGCTCATGGGGCAGGTACACGTAGCCGCAGGTCAGCGAGACCTTGTGCGGCACGCCATCCACGGCCAGCGGCTGGCGGGCGCAGTCCAGCAACTGGGCCAGGGCCACCTCGTCGGTGGGGCCCAGGATGCCGAAGGTGTCCGATCCCACGCGCGCCAGCAGCACGCCTGCGGGCAGGGCGCTGGCCAGGCGGCGGGCCATGGCTTCGAGCAGGCGGTCGCCAAAGCGGTGGCCCATCACGTCGTTGGTGGCGCTGAAGTCGTCGATGTCCACCAGGGCCAGCACATGGTCACGCGTGCCGCGCCACACGCATTCGTCCACTTTTTCCACGAAGTGGGCGCGGTTGGGCAAGCAGACCAGCGGGTCGAAGTAGGCGGACTGGTGCAGGCGCTCCAGCAGGCCGCGGTTGTGCAGCAGCGTGCGCAGGTTGGCGCAGAAGACTTCGAGCAGCTGGCGGTCCAGTGCGCTGTGCGAGGCCGGTGCGTCGATGAAGACGGCCATGTCCTGCTCGTCGCCCCGGCCGATGTACAGCGCCACGCCGCGCTGCACGCCGTAGATGTTGCGGCGGGTCTGCAGCGCCTGGCGCAGCAGGCGCAGCCCGCGCGAGGCCAGCACGGTGGCGATGGGCTGGTCGATGAGCCGGGCGAATGGCCCCGTGGCGGCGAGCACGCGGTAGGGCTCGGCCGGGTGCGTGCCCTCCGAGCAGACCAGGCCTTCGCTGGCCACGCCCAGCAAGGTGGCCAGCTGGGTGATCACGCCCCGCGCGAAGGCGTGCAGATTGGTTTCCTCCAGCAGCGAGGCGCTGGAGCGCACCATCAGCTCCAGGCTGCGGCGGTTGGCCTCGATGGCGCACAGCTGCTCGTAGGAGCGCACGGCGGTCACCACGATGGCCAGCAGCCGGTCGGGCGTGAGTTCGGTCTTGGTGCGGCAGTCGTTGATGTCGTAGCGCAGCAGGGTTTCCAGGTCGGGCGCCTGGCCCGGGCGGCCGGTGCGCAGCACGATGCGGCTGTTGCGCAGGCCGGCCGTGTAGCGGATGAAGTCCACCAGGTCCAGCCCGGCGCCCGTGCCATCGGTCACGGCGTCGAGCACCACCACGGCCAGGTCCTGCTCGCTGCGCAGCAGGTTGCGCGCCTGCGTGCCGGAGCGGGCGTAGAGGAACACCAGCGGCCGGCCGAACAGGCTGTGGCCTTCCAGCGCCAGGCGGAAGGCGGCGTGTACGTCGGGGTCGCTGTCCACGATCAGCACCCGCCATTCAGGCCCGGGCACGGGCGTTGGCGGGGGCGGCTGCAGAGCCGGCTGCAGGAGGGCGGAAGCAGGGGCGGGCGCCCTGGGCGCCCGTGCGCGCATCACGAAACTCATGCCTCAGCCCTGTCTGTGTCCGCGCCGCTCAGGCCGTGGCATGGTCTACCGCGCGCACGACCTGGTTGCGCCCGCTGCGCTTGGCGGCGTACAGCGCCTCGTCGGCCAGGCTGTAGGCGTCGTCGAAGCGGCCGCCGCTCGGGCGCCAGCTCACGCCGAAGCTGGCCGTGATGCAGCTGGCGTCGGGCAGGCCGAAGGGATGGGCCTCGATGGCGGCGCGCACCTGCTCGGCCACGCACACGGCGCCGTCGCTGTCGTGCTGGGGCAGCAGCACGGTGAATTCCTCGCCGCCCACGCGGCCGATGTGGGCCGTGGCCGGCACGGCGGCCTTGAGGCAGCGCACCACGCCCAGGATCACGCTGTCGCCCACGGGGTGGCCGAAGCTGTCGTTCACGCGCTTGAAGTGGTCTATGTCCAGCACGATCAGGGCCAGCCCCTGCTGGGTGAAGTGGCGGTTCACGCGCTCGATGATGGCCGCGCGGTTGAGCACGCCGGTCAGCGGGTCGTGCGTGGCGCGGTATTCCAGCTCGCCGGCCAGCTCCTGCAGGCGCTGGTTGAGCTGGGTCATCTCCAGCTCGGCCCGGTCGCTGCGGCGCACCAGCCGGCGCGTTTCGCGCAGCAGGCGCTCATAGGCGGTCAGCAGCACGCCCAGGGCCTGGTGGCAGGCCTGGGCGCCGGCTTCTTCGCCCCGGTCGTGGGCGGCGCGGGCCGCCAAAAGGGCCTGGTGCTCGGCATCGAAGAGATCCGCGGGAGCGGCCACGGTGTCCATCACGCCGCCTTCACGGGGTGGCCGGTGAAGGCGATGGCGGGAAAGTCGTCGCGCAGCTCCTCGCCAAACTCGCAGATGGTGTCGTCTTCCTCGTCGTGGTACCAGTGCAGGGCCACGGGCCGGCCGGCCTCGGCGGCGCCGCTCAGTGCCTCGATCAGGTTGAACAGCATCTTGGTGCTGGAGCTGTTGAAGTAGGCCAGCGCGATGTGCACCTCGATGCGCGCCTGCTGCTGCGCCGGCTGCGGCTGGGCCAGGTAGTCCTTGAGGCGGGCCAGGATGCCGCCGTAGAAGGCGGCGGCGTTCTCGGGATAGGACTCGCCACGCAGGTGCAGCGTGTGCGTGTCGAACTGGAAGTCCACTTCCGGGGAACTGGGAGTCGGTGCGATGTAGAGGTTGTCCATGCGTGATCTCGGTGCGTTGTCCGTGCCTGCGGGCCGGGCCTGTCCAGGCCTGGTGCCGGAGCGACGGCTCAGAGCGTGGCTTTCAGGTAGAAGACGGGCCGGCCGTCCACGGTCTGGGCGGGATCGAAGTCGAACTGCAGCGGCTCGCGCGCATCGCGGGCCAGGGTCAGGAAACCCATGCCCGCGCCCTTGCTGCCTTCGGGCGCGTCATCGCGCAGCGACTGGCGGCACGCCTTCTTGATCTCGTCCAGCGTCATGCTGCGCAGGGCGTCGAGCTTGGCGCGCAGTGCCTCGCCCATGCCCGGCTCGATGGGGTTGGCGCACAGCAGCACGAAGCTGCCGTCGTCCTCGCGGCGGATGCAGACCGCGCCGTGGCGCAGCTCGCCATCGTCCTGGTGGGGCGGGGTCAGGGCATCGGCCGAGTAATGGATGATGTTCTGCGCCATCTCGACAAAGGACGAGAACAGTTTGCGCCGCGTGGGGCCCGGCACGCCGGCCACTTCCAGCTGCAGCCGCACGGCCTCGGCCATGGCCGCGACGATGTTCTGCGAGAAGTAGCCCACGTAGTAGAAGATCACCTGGTGCTGGCGCGCCAGGTGGAAGAAGCTGCCGTACTTGTCGGCGATCTGTGCGGAGGGCATGGGAGGCATTCAGGTTCTGAAGCAGAAAAAGGTCAGGTCGTCGCGGCGGTGGTGTTCGCCCTGCCAGGCCTGCAGGGCGGCCAGCAGGGCGCGGTTGATCTCGGCGGGCATGCGGCCTGCCTGCTCCAGCAGCAGCTCGCGCACGCGCTTCTTGCCGAAGGTGATGCCGCGCGGGCCGCCGACCTGGTCGATCAGGCCGTCGGTGGTGATGAAGACCAGGGTGGCGGCGGGCAGCTCCAGGTCGATGTTGTTCCAGGCGAAGTCGAACTCGCTGTCCACATAGCCCACGCCCTTGCGCTGGCCATCGAGCACCTCCACTGCCTCGGCACCGGGGCGCAGCACGAACAGCGCAAGGCGCGCGCCTGCAAAGCGCAGGCGCCGGTGCGCGGGCTCGAACCAGAAGCAGGCCGCGTCCAGCCCGTCGTCGGAGCCCGGCGTGCCATCCTTGCCATCGAGCTGGCCCAGCATCTGCTTGACGCTGCGGTTCACATGGCCCAGCAGCGCGGCCGGGTCGCGCGGGCCGTGCTCCTTGATGGCCTGGCTCAGGCTGCTGGTGGCGATCAGCGTCATGAAGGCGCCGGGCACGCCGTGGCCCGTGCAATCGGCCACGGTGGCAAACCAGCCATCACCGTCCTGGCTGAACTGGTAGAAGTCGCCGCCGACCACATCGCGCGGCTCCCAGACCAGGTCGGCGCCGGGGCAGGCGCGGGCCAGGGCCTCGCGCGAGCTGCGCAGCAGCGACTGCTGGATCACGCTGGCGTATTCGATGCTGTGCATGATCTGGCGGTTGCGTGCCACCTGCATGTCCGCCACCGCGCGCATCAGCTGCAGACCGTTGCCCACGCCCGCGAACAGGCCGTCGCGCGTGATGATGAAGCCATCGGTCAGCGCCTTTTCGCCGTACTCCACGGTCTTCACGGTCAGGGTGTCGATGTCGGTGGAGGCATCGACCACCAGCGGCTCCTTGTCCATGAAGGCGATGCAGCTCTTCTTGCCGTACAGCTCCATGCGAAACGGCTTGCTGAACTGGGACAGGAAGATGCTGCGGTTGATCAGGCCGATGGGGCGGTTGCCCTCCACCACGGGCAGGCTGATCAGGTCCCGGTGGCGCGTGAAGACCTCGAGCACCTTCTCGTTGGTCTCGTCGGCGGTCATGCAGGGAACGGGGGTACACAGGTCCGCAGCGCTGGGTGGGCGGAAACGTGGCCTGGAATCGCTCAGGTAGGCGCGGGACTCATCCATGGAAGACACATCGCAAAATTGTTAAGGAATGTTACGTTTTCCTTGTTGCAGTTTTGTGACGCGCACGGCCCTGGTTGGCATGCACGTCTCTGGCGCATAACCATGCGCCAAAAGCTTCGTTGTGGCGTGGCAGGGCGGTTACTAGCATGGGGGCTTCCACCCATGCAAGCACTGAGGAGAGACGCCGTGAACGCTGTCACCGAAGCCAGCCACCTGAGCACCGTGGCCCAAGACCTGGAGCAGGACCGGCAACAGCCGCTGCAGATCCAGCCCCTGTCCGGCCGCATAGGCGCCGTGGTCCACGGCGCCAGGCTGTCGGGCGAGCTGGCGGCCGAACAGTTCACGCAGATCCATGCGGCCCTGCTGCGCCACCGCGTGCTGTTCTTCCGGGGCCAGCACCATCTGACGGATGCATCGCACCAGGCCTTCGGGCGGCTGTTCGGCGAGATCGAATCGCACCCCACCGTGCCTGCCCCGGACGGCACGGCCTTTCTGGAGCTCAATTCCCAGCATGGCGGCCGCGCCGATTCCTGGCATACCGACGTCACCTTCAAGGCGGCCTTTCCCAAGGTCTGCGTGCTGCGCGCCGTCACGCTGCCCGGCCATGGCGGCGACACCGTCTGGGCCAATACCGTGGCCGCCTATGAGGGCCTGCCCGAGCCGCTCAGGCAACTGGCCGAGCAGCTGTGGGCCGTGCATGGCAACGACTACGACTACGCCGAGAACTTCCGCCAGAACGCGGCCAGCCAGACCGAGACCGCAGGCCGCGCCAGCTACCGCAAGGTGTTCACGCGCAAGACCATCGAGTCGGAGCAGCCGCTGGTGCATGTGCACCCCGAGACTGGAGAGAAGGCGCTGCTGCTGGGCCACTTCGCCAAGCGCATCAAGGGCCTGCGCGCCAATGAATCGACGGCGCTGCTGCAGCTGTTCAACGAACGCATCATCCGGCTGGAGAACACCGTGCGCTGGCAGTGGGCGCAGGGCGACGTGGCCATCTGGGACAACCGCGCCACGCAGCACTACGCCATCAACGACTACGGCGATGCCCACCGCGTGGTGCGCCGCGTCACCGTGACCGGCACCGTGGCCACCAGCGTGGACGGCCGCCACAGCGTGGACATCACGGTGCCCGAGCCGCTGGCGGCCTGACTGCCCGTGCTATCGGGCAGCGCGCTGCCTGACCGCGTCTTCGTGCAGCGACTCGCTGAGCTGGTCCACGACGATGGACCACGACGCATCGGCCTTGAGCTGCTCGGCCAGGAACTGGCGCTGCGCATCGCTCCAATAGGGCGCATCCACCACATCCACATCGGCGGCCAGCTGGTGCGCGCGGATGAAATCGGCAATGGCCTGGTCACTGGCATCCAGGCCCAGCTGCAGGAAGAGATTGGACATGCGTACGACGGAGTTGTTCATGAAGGCGTGTGGATGTGTGTGGGATGAGAGGGCGCTATCTTCCCCGATTTGACCGGCCCTGCGGACCGGTTGCGGTCATTCGTTGAGCGGGTAGGTGCAGGCTGACAGCCTGCCGCGCTCCGGGCCAGCGTGCGCGCGGCGACCGCCCCACTAGCATGGGGACATGATCACTGCTTTCCCCGTTTCCGCATGCCCGCCGACCTGATCGTGGCCCGCCCCGAAGGCCTGTACTGCGCGGCCGGCGACTTCTACATCGACCCCTGGCGGCCCGTGGACCGGGCCGTGATCACGCATGGCCACTCCGACCACGCGCGCGCCGGCCATGCCCATTACCTGGCCCATGACGACAGCGAGGGCGTGCTGCGCGCACGGCTGGGCGCTGACATCACGCTGCAGACCCTGCCGTATGGCGAAGCCGTGGAACACCACGGCGTGCGCATCTCCCTGCACCCGGCCGGCCATGTGCTCGGATCGGCCCAGGTGCGGCTGGAGCATGGCGGCCAGGTCTGGGTGGCCTCGGGCGACTACAAGACCGAGGCCGATGGCACCTGCACCCCCTTCGAGCCCGTGCGCTGCGACACCTTCATCACCGAATCCACCTTCGGCCTGCCCATCTACCGCTGGCCCCGCCAGCCCGAGCTCATGGCCGACATCAACGCCTGGTGGCAGGCCAACGCCGCCCAGGGCAGGCCCTCGGTGCTGCTGTGCTATGCCTTCGGCAAGGCCCAGCGCATCCTGCATGGGGTGGACCGCCGCATCGGCCCCATCGTCGTGCATGGCGCGGTGGAGCCGCTCAATGCCGTGTACCGCGCAGCGGGCGTGGACCTGCCGCCCACGCTGCGCGTGACCGACCCCGGCGTGGATGCACAACTGCTCAAGACCGCCCTGGTGCTGGCGCCGCCTTCGGCGCAGGGCACGCCGTGGATGCGCCGGTTTCCCGGCCATGCCGATGCGTTTGCCAGCGGCTGGATGCAGCTGCGCGGCACGCGCCGGCGCCGTGGCGTGGACCGGGGCTTTGTCATGTCCGACCATGCCGACTGGCCCGGCCTGCAGTACGCCATAGGCGCCACGGGAGCCGAGCGTGTCTTCGTCACGCACGGCAGCGTGGCGGTGCTGGTGCGCTGGCTGCGCGAGCAGGGCCTGGATGCGCAAGCCTTCCAGACCGAATACGGTGATGAGGACGAGGCTGCCGCCGCTGAGGCTGCACCGGACGAGGCGCCCGCTCCATGAAGGATTTCGCCGCCCTCTACCGCGCGCTGGACGCCAGCACCGCCAGCCGCGACAAGCAGGCCGCGCTGCAGGCCTATCTGCGCGCCGCCGCGCCTGCCGATGCGGCCTGGGCCGTCTATTTCCTGGCCGGTGGCAAGCCGCGCCAGCTGGTTCCCACCAAGGTCTTGAAGGAGCTGGCGCGCGAGGCTGCCGGCCTGCCCGAATGGCTGTTCGACGAAAGCTACGAGGCCGTGGGCGACCTGGCCGAAACCATTGCGCTGCTGCTGCCGCCACCCGGTGACGCGCACGACCTGGGCCTGGCCACCTGGGTCACGGACCACCTGCTGCCGCTGCGCGGCATGGCGCCCGAGGCGCTGGCGGACACGCTGCGCATGCAATGGGCGCGGCTGGCGGCCGATGAGCGGCTGGTCTACTTCAAGCTGATCACCGGCGCCTTCCGGGTCGGCGTGTCGCGGCTGCAGGTCACGCAGGCGCTGGCGGCCGTCAGCGGGGTGGATGCCAAGCGCATCGCCCAGCGGCTCATGGGCTACACCCACATCGGCGCGCGGCCCGGGGCGGCCGACTACCTGCGGCTGGTGGCGGGAGAGGAAGAGGGCGATGACGCGCATTCGGGCGAAGCACGCGGCCACCCCTATCCCTTCTTCCTGGCCCATCCGCTGCAGTTGCCGCTGGAGCAGTTCGACGCCGTGCTCGGCCCGCCGTCCCAATGGGTGGTGGAGTGGAAATGGGACGGCATACGCGCCCAGATCGTGCGGCGCGGCAGCGGTGACGCGCTGGGCACCTGGATCTGGTCGCGCGGCGAGGAACTGGTGAGCGAGCGCTTCCCCGAGCTGCAGGCCATGGGCGATGCCTTGCCTGCGGGCACCGTGATCGACGGCGAGATCGTCGTCTGGGCCGCGCAGCAGGGCGAGGCGCCCGCCCATGTGCGCCCCTTTGCCGACCTGCAAAAGCGCATAGGCCGCAAGACCCTGGGCCCCAAGCTGCTGCGCGAGCTGCCCGTGGTGCTGCTGGCCTATGACTTGCTGGAGGAGGGCGGCCAGGACCTGCGCGCGCTGCCCCAGCATGAACGGCGCGCAAGGCTGGATCAGCTGGTGGCCACCGTGGCGCATCCGGCACTGCTGGCCAGCCCCGTGCTGCAAGGCGACAGCTGGGCCGCCCTGGCCGAACTTCGCGAGCAGGCCCGTTCCCTGGGTGTGGAGGGCATGATGCTCAAGGCCCGCGATGCCGCCTACGGCGTGGGCCGCACCAAGGACAGCGGCGTGTGGTGGAAGTGGAAGATCGATCCGCTGAGCGTGGACGCCGTGCTCATCTACGCCCAGCGCGGCCACGGCCGTCGCGCCAGCCTCTACAGCGACTACACCTTTGCCGTCTGGAACGCGCCGCCCGGCACCGAGGGCCGCGCCCTCGTGCCCTTCGCCAAGGCCTATTCGGGCCTGACCGATGCAGAAATGGCACGCGTGGACGCCGTCATCCGCAAGACCACGGTGGAGAGCTTCGGCCCTGTGCGCAGCGTGCGGCCCACCCTGGTGTTCGAGCTGGGCTTCGAGGGCATTGCGCGCAGCGCACGCCACAAGAGC